>JAEUUU010000057.1 GCA_016787345.1 Saprospiraceae bacterium
CCTTCGCTTTTGCTTGTTTCTTTTATTGCCCCTGACAAATTCGCTGAGCGCTCAAACGCTCATCGACCCCTTCGGCGACGGCGGTTTTGACAACGGCCCCGATTTTGCTTCCAACGGCTGGACGGTCGTCAATACACCCGGATCGCCCAACGAATGGAAAGTCATGTTCAACTTCTTTCTGGGCACGGTAGCGGGTATCACCAAGGATGGCGGCACAACCATTGTGTACGACACGACCAAGCCGACGATGGTGCATTTTTACCGCGACGTCACTTTCCCCCAAGGTGTTCCCAGTTTTACCCTGTCGTTCTCCGGCTTCGTCGGAGGTGGCGGCGCCAACTGGGACGAGGTGCTGGTCAGCCTTGCGCCGATCAGTTATACCCCGGTTGCCGGCACGACGGAAACGCAAAGCACACTTCCGGCGCCGGCCATCCATCTGGGCCGTTTCCAGAATATCAGCACCACACAAACGATCAATATCCCGAGTGATCTGGTGGGCAACTGCCTGAACAACTCCAAAAGAAGGCTGATTTTTACCTGGAAAAACGGTTTCCGCCGTTCGACCCCGAGCTTTGTCGGCATCCGCGACATCGAACTGAAAGGGAATCCGCTGGCGATCAGTCACCCCGCCGACCAGTGCGAGGCGGGCAATAACATCACCTACACGGTCAGCTATACGCCCGGCCCGGGCGAAAAAGCGGTATATCGGAGCTCGCCGACCAATTACATGCTCAATTACACCGTATTCCCCTTGTTTGGGGTATTGCCGCCGCCTTTCCCGCAGACGCCCAATACGGGTACTTTTCTGGCTGCCAACGCCCCTCCCGGCGAGTATGAGGTGTTGTATTCCGTGACCACGCCGGGCTGCGTTTTTGAAGTGTTTGACACCATCGTGATCAAGGATATACCGACCGCCGATCTCGAAGACCGCTTTCTCGATTGCCTCGATCCGGGTGAAGTGATCGACCTGGACATCATGCTCAACGAAGACGGCGAAACGACGCCGGGTGGTACCTGGTCGGTTGCCGGCGCGACGCTCACCAACGGACAGGAACTAACGGTACCCGCTACGAGCAATTGCTATAGTGTGACGTACTCTGTCGACAATGAATGCGGCCCGCCGGCAACCGTAACCAAAAAACTGCTGGTCTTGCTGGGCTCCGATCCGCTTTTTACCATCAACGGCTCAACGGCGGATATTCTGGATTGCCAGAATACATCGTCGAATCTGACCTACAATATTCAGCGCACCAGCAACGGCGACAACCCGCGCTGGACACTTCTGAAAGGAGAGCAGGTAATCAGCAACAGCCTGACGGCCAGCGGCGGTACCGTGACGATACCCCCGCCGGGTGAAAACGAATCGGTGTGTTACACCATTTGCCTTGATGAAGACGGTGCTTCGTCCGATTGTTCGCCGGGTATTCTGCCCGACGACTACGATCCCTGCGTGACGAGATTTTGCCTGTCGATCATAGTGTACAACGACGGCAACTGCGACAATGGGTCGATTACATCCAACATCTTCCCCAGCGAGTGCGGCCCCAATCTGTTCAACCCAACTTACGATATCTGCGTCTCCAAGCCCTCGCCGACCCTGGTGTTCTCCTGTATTTTTATCAAGAAAAAAATTCCGTTCAAAATACTCAATGCGCGGCTGGAAACGGATCAGTGCGCCTTGTTCTGCGACAGCACGGAGTTTACGATTCGTTACCGGGCCGACAACCTGTTTAACCAGATACCGGGTTTCAACGTCAAACTCCGCAGCCTGGATCCGTCGCTGAACGCGCTTTGCAAAATCATCAACTTCTGCATCTGCGTACCCGATATCGTGTCCTACCGGCCACTGAAGTCGCTGGCCGGCTGGTGCGACGTATCGCTGGCAACCCTGGTGAGCGAGGCCGTCGAGCGTTACGCGGGTTCGCGGGCCGGCTCGGGCGGTCTGGTTGTGGCGGATACCGACGGCGATGGCAACTTTGACAACCTGATCGCCGATTACCGGCAGGTGCCCTGGCCGGTGTCGGGCAACAACTACATCACGGGCGTTGTGCCCAATAACATGGATAAAAAAGGCGGCATCATTACCGTCCGGCACGTAACAGGCTGGCCTTTCCGCGCCGATTATACCTGCGGCGTGCCGACCAGCGGCTATTTCAGCCTGCTCGACGCCTTAAAGCCGTTTATTGAAAAAATCCCGATTGCCGGCCCGGTCATCAACAGCATTCTGACCACCCTGAAGTGCGATATTCCGCTCGTATTCAGCGACACCAAGGATTTGCGCATTCCGGTGATCAACTCCAGCTTGCCCGAGTTTAAAAACTGCCCGCCCACGGGTTATGTCTTTACCGAAAATTCGAGCTGCACAACGGCCGCCAACTGGTCGATACCGGTGGTCGAAGACGGTTGTTACGGCGGCGTATTGCCATATGTCGGCCGCCTGGATACCACGATCGTCAGTTATTTCAACGGCACGCCACCGCCCACGTTTGTCGTGAAAGATTCCGGCTCGGGTCTGTATCAAACCCAGGGCCCTATTGTCGGCTCGGTGCTTCCGCCCGGCGTGTACCCGGTGACCTATTCGGCGTATTCCTGCCGGGGCGTACGCTCGGATTGCTCTTTCAACATCACCGTCACCTCGGGCGAGCCTCAACTGGTTTGCCCGGAGGACGTCGTTATCCCCAACGACGTCGATCAGTGCTCGGCCGTCGTAATGGGCCTGACGCCCCGGGGCGGATTGGGATGCGCTACGGTGCTCAATTATCAGATCACGTTTCCGCTAAGCTCCGGCCTGGCGCCGGTGGGCACTTCGACGGATTACAACAGCAACACGCTCGGCACCATCAACGACGTAAGCGGCCGTACCTTCCCGGTAGGCACCTCGCAGGTCACCTATATCCTGAAGGTCGATCTGAACGGCGACGGCGATGCTGACGACCAGGATGAAACGCAGAGCTGCACATTTTCCGTAACAGTGCTCGACGTGCAAAGACCGCACGCCGTTTGTATCGACCGCGAAATCAAACTGGATCAAACCGGTAATGCCACGATCTATGCTACAGACCAGGGCGGCGGCTCCATCTTCATGGACGGCGGCAGTACCGACAACTGCGATGCCGATCCGCTGATTGAAATTCAGAAACCCGGTCAGCCGTACAGCGCCTCCCAGTCGTACAACTGCGTCGACGTAGGCGACAACCTGCTCAACCTGCGTATTTTCGACGATGCCGGCAATTACAGTACCTGCATTGCCCGGATCAAGGTGATCGACTACCTGGACGGCATCCAAATCAACCTGAACCTGCCCGAACTCTGCCTGGAGGCCAACAATCCCTCCCAGCTGGATTTCGCCAATTACCTGACCATTACGATGCCGAACGGCGAATCGGTCAACCACAACAACATTTCCACGCACCCCTACCTCAGCGGTTCGCAGGGCTATTTCTTTATCCAGTCCTTCCTGCCTGATTCCACTTCCACCACCGATCCGGGCTCGATCTCCTACGACGGGGTGTATACGCCCGGTACCGGCCACGGCTTTATTACGTTCTCCTACCTGCTCTTCGCGCCCGGCTTCGTGCCTTCGCCCGACAGCCTGCCGCCGTACTTCGGCTGCCACAAAATCATCAATGTCAACTTCGAGTTGCGCCAGCCGCTTGAAATGGGCTCGCCCGAATGCGAGTGCCTCGACGGCGAAGAGCGCATCGTCGACCTCGGCGTAGTGACCGGCGGCCTTGAGCCTTACCGTATCCAGTATACCGGGGTGCGCCTTGACGTCGACGGCGACGGTACGGCCGACGACTACGACGGCGAATATACTTACGACGTCATTCACGGCCACGAGATCGGCGATGCGCAGGAAGACCTCGGCGAACTGCGCGTGGTATACACTATCCCGGTCTGGTCCTTTACCGTCGTCGACGCCCGCGGTTGCGAAATTTTCCGCTCCGGCTCCTGCGACAACGACGACTTGCTCGTCGGCCCGGGAATCACCTGTCCGCCTTCCAATTATACCCTGACCACGGAAGAATGGCTGTGCGAAAGCCAGTATAGCTGGACGCACCCGCTGCCCACCGACAATTGCGGCGTTACACTCTACGACTACCGGGTTCAAAATCCGGACGGCACGGTGGAAGGGCCGTTCACCCTTGACGCGCTGCTGAATACAGCCCCCAATGCCCCGCTGCCGCAGTTCTTTACGGCGACGTACGAGTTTCAGCAAGGGCTTTCCACGATCACCTATTACGCCGAAGATGCGCAGGGCAATTTTATCAATTGTTCGTTTGAGGTGAATGTGACCGACGACGACCCGCCGCATTTTCTCAACTGCAACGAACCACCCGTTATTCAAAATGCCGAATCGGGCCACTGCGACGCTTACGTCACTTTTGCCCAGCCGCTGGTGACCGACAACTGCGACGTACCGGTTCCAATCACCAAAATTGACAATACCGGCCTCAACTCGGGCAGCCGCTTCCCGGTAGGCACTACTATTTTGTACTGGGAAACCGTCGACGTCACGGGTAATAAAGACACCTGCCAGGTAAAGATTATTGTCAATGATTACTGGCAAGACCCGATTTTAAGCTGCCCGGCCAATGTGGTGAAAAACAACGATCCCTGGCTTTGCGGCGCGGTAGTCGACAATATCGCCCCCGCCGTCAGCGGCCCCTGTAAAGACAACTACGGCGTGACCTATACGATCTACGCCGACGCGGCGCTCACGCAGGTGAAAGACTGCGGTGTGACCAATGCCAGCGGAGAATTTTTCGACACGGGCGACAGTTGGGTGAAATACACCGTTTCCAACCAACCCTTGCTGCTCATCACCGAAGTCGGGCAGTCGGGTGGGGTAGACCGCCTCGAAATCACCAACCTCGGTCCGGCCGACATCGACATTTCCTGTCTTGAAATCCGGCGTGTTTCCGGCAACGCCGCCGCCAACCAGACCATCGGTCCGGTGAGTTTGCTGCCCTCGCTGGCGCCCAGCATGCTGAATGTAGGGGCCACCCGCGTATTCGATTTCAGTTTCAATGCGCCTGCCAACCTGCCCGCCTGCTACACCATCTCCTACATGGGTACCGTGTTTGATCAGGTGTCGACCAATGGTTATGCGGGTTGCGCCGGTTTCAGCGGCGTATTGAACGGCGGCGACGTCATCCGCAAATGCGAAGACGATACCAATACGGCCGCCGACTGGGTATTGGCTGAAAACTGCTACCCGCTGACCTTCGGCGCCGTCAACCCCGATCTGGAAGTGATGCCGGACAATGGTACCCAAACTTCCCTGCAGTCGATCGAACCCAATAAGGTCAGTTGTACCTTCAAGATAACGGTAAAAGATGCCGAGAATCCGTTCTGCGGCAAATTGTCGGCGCCAACGATTTACAATGGCGCGGGCATCCCGAACATCAGCGCCGCTACCTGCAACCGGTCCACAATTACCATCCCGGCCGGCAACTGTATCATCGGCGACATCGTGTTCAATCGAACCGGCACCGCCACGCCCGCCAATTCGATCATGACCCTGATCAGCCCGAAAGGCATCAAAGTGGTGTTGACGGAAATCCCGGATGACTCTTTGAGCACCTTGTTCGGGCAAAAAGCCGAAGGCAACTGGATTCTCGACGTGGTTCCCTTGCCCGGCCAAAACCCGACTGTGACCGGTTGGTCGCTGACGATCCGTTGCATTGCGCCCTTCGATCTGCCCGATCAGGTGTTGAACAATGCCCCCGGACAATGCGGTCAGAACTTCACCTGGATACACCCGCTGCTGGTCGACAACTGCTTCCAGGGTACGATCACGGTGACGTACACCAGCGCGGATGCCGATTGTGTACCTGCAAGCGGCCCAATACTGGGTATCGGCGGATACAGCACGACGCAATTCTTCTGCGTGGGTACGACCAAGGTCATTTACACGCTTAAGGACGCCGCCGGCAATACCGCGCAATGCGATTTTGACGTGACGGTAAAAGACGTCGAACAACCGCAACTCAGCTGCCCGGCCAACCTGACCATCAACCTCAATGGCGGGGAGTGCGGCAAATACGTATCCTACGGCCCGGCCCTGTCGGTCGACAATTGCGCCGTAACCGATACCGTGATGACCCCTGTTTCGGGTTCCTGGTTCGATATCGGCACGCACGTGGTCACCATTTGGGTGACGGATGAAGCCGGCAATACCAAAACCTGCACATTCAGTGTCAATATCGTGGAATACGTGCCCGGCCCCGGCGGCCTGGTTTGCAACGACCTGAGCCATGTATCGATGCCCGCTGATTGTAATTTCGTACTCGATGCCGATGCAGCGCTGGAAGGCAGCAACTACCACTGTTACGGCGATTATGTGATTACGGTCAAAAACCAGCAAGGACAACCGGTCGACAACAATTTCGATGCCTCTGATATTGGTAAAACATTTACCGTAACAGTACTCGACCCGGAAACGGGCAATTCCTGCTGGTCGATCCTCAAGATCGAAGACAAACTTAAGCCGGCGCTTACCTGCCCGGCAAATATCACCATCGCCTGCAGCGAGCCGACAGCCGTGTCGTATACAGGAGATGTATTGATCGACGACTGTTCGGCGACCAACAAGGTTGTCGACAACGAAATACTCGACAACGGGGAGTGTGGCAACCCGCGCCAGATCATCACCCGCAGCTTCATCGTGACCGATGTCTGGGGCAACCAGTCGGTTTGCTCCCAGACCATCACGGTGGTGCCCTTCGATCTGGACGATGTGGTCATGCCTGCCGATGTAATTGTCAACTGCGAAGATGTATATCTCAATGCCGCGGCGACCGCGCCCGACAATACCGGCCGCCCGAGCATCAATGGCGCGCCGATTGGTGTAGGTGGCCTGTGCTCGGCCTCTATTGGTTATACCGACGAAGTGCTTGCGATTTGTGAGGGCAGTTATGAAATTCTGCGCACCTGGAAAGTGCGCAACACCTGCCTCCCGATCAGCGCCTCCAACCCCGTCGAGCACGTCCAGATCATCCGTGTGAAAGACCTTGCCGGCCCGCAGTTTGCCTGCCCGCCAGCGGTGACGGTATCGACCGATCCGTTCAACTGCTGCGCGACGGCCGCCCTGCCCGACATGATCGTGTCGGAAGGCTGCTCCGACATCGGCAACCTGGAAGCCAAGGTGACCGGGGTAAACCCGGCTAATGGCAACATCATCACCTTCACGGTGCCGGGCTACCTGGCCGATTTCCCCGGCAACAACTACTGGAACCCCGATACGCTGGCAGTGTTCGATTACACGCAATGCCTGCCTTTGGGCAACTACACGGTGCGCTACACGGCTTCCGACGAATGCGGCAACACCTCTTCCTGCCAGTTTGTCCTGACGGTCGCCGACCTGGTACCGCCGGTGGCGGTTTGCCAGCAGGCGACCCAGGTGGATCTGGGCGGCAGCGGTGTTTCGCTGGTCGATGCCGCTTCGTTCGATTCGGGTAGTGAAGACAATTGCTCGCCGGTGGAATTCAAGGTCCGCCGCATGCTGCCGAACACTTGCCAGAGCGATTCTACTTTCCACGATCAGGTTCGCTTCTGTTGCGACGACGTCAACGATACCCTTACAGTCGTCTTCCGCGCATATGATATCGACGTTCCCACCGGCGAGGTAGCACTTGATGCCTACGCCGGGCACTACAACGATTGTATGGTGCAGGTACTTGTGGCCGACAAGATCAAACCGGTGTGTACGCCTCCGGCCAACGCGACGGTGGATTGCGAAAACTTCGATCCGAGCCTCTGGGCTTACGGTATGGCCACGGGCCAGGACAACTGTTGCCTGGATACCATTACGGTACAAAACAGTTACACGCAGTTCGACACAGTGTGCAACCGGGGTACGATTACGCGCACGTTCCGCGCTTTCGATTGCGGGGGGCAAAGCAGCCAGTGCACGCAGCGGGTGTTTGTCAACTACACGCAGGACTACTTCGTACGCTTCCCCAACGATGTGATCGTGACGGTCTGCGACGGCACGGGCAACTACGGCGAGCCCACGTTCTTCGGCGAAGACTGCGAGCTGCTGGGCGTGAGTTCAGAAGATGAAATTTTCACCGTAGTCCCTGACGCCTGCTTCAAGATCGAACGAAGCTGGACGGTGATCAACTGGTGTACGTTCAACCCGAACCTGCCGGTCACGCTGGTGCCGAATCCGAATCCGAACGCCAACAGCAACAGCAGTCAGAACCTTCCGGGCCCGATCGTCTCCGCACCGGGTACTCCCGCTCCCTGGGCGCCGACCAGTGTGGCGGTATTGCCCGGCCAGGCCGCCACGAACTACTCGGTGTTCTACACGGGCAACGGTACGGATATTCCTGCGATCGGTCAGAACAACGGGTTCGTGTACAAGCAGATTATCAAAGTGATCGATACCCAGGCCCCGACGGCTGATTGCCCGGCCAGCCCGGTTGAATTCTGCGACCTGACGGTCAATAGTCAGGTGCTCTGGAATGAATCCTACTGGTGGGACGGCGTGATCGGCCAGCACGACCTGTGCGAAGGCCCGACCGACCTGAACATCACGGCCACCGACGCCTGCTCGGGCGCCAACATCAACATCGAATACCTGTTGTTCCTCGATCTCGACGGCGATGGCGTGATGGAAACGGTCGTCTCTTCGACCAACCTGCCCGGCATCAATAACGTACAATACGGCAATGCCTCCAACCCGAACTTCTCGGGCGGGGCCTCGCGCGCGTTCGATGGAAGAAACGTACCGGCCAACCAGCAGTACCGCTTCGCAATCGACCGGGTGAAGGATGGTAATAATCTGAAAGCTTATGTCCGCTGGGATACACAATCGGCCCAGGCCAGCGCCGCCAACACGACCCTCGACGGGGTAGTGCCCGAACTGCCCTACGGCACGCACAAAATCAAATGGATCATCTCCGATGGCTGTGGCAACCAGACGGTATGCGAGTACACCTTTGTGGTAAAAGACTGCAAAGCGCCGACGGTGGTATGTTTCAATGGCCTGAGTGTCAATATTATGCCGATTGACATGATTACGCTATGGGCCTCGGATTTCCTGCAATACGCCGAAGACAACTGTACCCCACCGACGCCGTTCAGCACCGGGGATCAGTTGAAATACGCGATCCGCAAATCGGGAACCGGAACCGGCTACCCGGCCGACGCTTTCGGCAACCCGGTTACCAGCGTAACTTTTACCTGCGACGAACTGGGCACGCAACCGGTAGAGCTGTGGGCGCAAGACGCTGCCGGCAATGCCGCTTACTGCGAGACCTACGTAATCATCCAGGATCCGTTCAGCAACTGTGCCGGCAACCAGCTGACCGTGGCCGGCGTGCTCAAAACCGATGCCGCTGCCGGAGCGCAAGCCATCGAAGATGCCACGGTGAATCTGGAAGGCACGCCCACCAATGCCCTGCCACCCATCAGCATGTTTGGCCTCAGCGATCAAACCGGTTTGTATGCCTTCGGCAACGCGCTGCCTTTGCAGTCGAGCTATACGGTAACGCCGGTGAAAGACGATAACCCGATGAATGGCGTGTCGACCTTCGACCTGGTATTGATGTCCAAGCATATCCTGGGCATCGAGCCGTTGAACTCGCCGTACAAAATCATTGCGGCAGACATCAACAAATCGAACTCGGTGACAACGTTCGACATCGTTGAACTGCGCAAGTTGATCCTGGGTATTTACACCGAGCTACCGAACAATACTTCCTGGCGTTTCCTCGACAAGGAGTTCGGTTTCAATACCCCTTCCAATCCGTTCGCCTCGGTGCCATTTGCCGAAAACATCAGCTTGGCCGATATGCAAAACAGCCAGATCGGGGAGGATTTCGTGGGGGTAAAAATCGGCGACGTAAACGGCTCGGTGATTGCCAACGCCACGCAGGTAGCCGAAGACCGCACGGCCGGCACGCTGCTCCTCGACGTCTTCACCCTCAGCCCCTCTCCAAACGGAGAGGGTAGCGCTGATCGCGAGGTGAAAGCAGGCGAAAGCTTCGAAGTGACGTTCCGCGCGGCCGAGCAAGTACAGGGCTTCCAGTTCACGATGAACCTCAACGGCCTGAAAGTCGAAGAGATCGTGAAGAGCGATAAGGTCGGCGCCGACAACTTCGGTGTGTTCCAGGATGCGTTCACCACGTCGATCGACGGCGCTGGTGAGTTCACGGTGAAATTCCGCGCTGACAAAGCCGGCAAGTTGAGCGAAATGCTGCAACTCAGCAGCCGCATCACGCGCGCCGAGGCTTACAACCAGGGCGGTCAGCCCCTCGACGTGGCCCTGCGCTTCAACGGCAACACGATTGCCGGCGTAGGCTTCGAACTGTACCAGAATCAGCCGAACCCGTGGGTAGGCCGCACGATGGTGGGCTTCCACCTGCCTGTTGCTGCCACGGCTACGCTGACGGTGTACGACGAAACGGGTCGCGTGTTGTTCACGCAGAAAGGCGACTTCGCGAAAGGCTACAACGCCATCTCGCTGGATCGCGCGATGCTGAACACCTCGGGTCTGCTGTACTACAAGCTGGAAACGGCGACTGACAGTGCAACGAAGAAGATGATTCAGACGAAGTAATCGTCGGATTGTTGAATCGACCATAAACAGCAAGCGCCACTCCGGAAACGGGGTGGCGCTTGTGTTTTGGGAGGATGCAAGGAAGCGAGTGGATAGAAGTTGATTGTGAGATGTAAAACGAGGAATAGGCCTCTTTTATCGCGGTAAAGCGATAAAAGGAAAAAGAGGACCGGAGCCCTTATACATTCAGGTATGTCATCAGCGAATCATACCGTTCCTTCAAATTGTCGGGGAAAAGTGATTCCGGGTACGTTTCGCGCACTTCGTACTCATGTCGTTCGTAAGAGGCGATAACCCGGCCGATGTCCTGCCGGTTGAGTTTCAGGGTAACGTGTACGGTTTCCGAGTCGGCCGTCGAGGTAACAAAAGCGCTCAGCACTTTAGTATCTTCTTCTTCTGCAAGACGCGACAGGGTAGCCAGGGAATAATCGCGGCGGCCCATTTCCAGCACTACGATGCCGCCGGGTTCGGCAAAGGAGGCCATTTCGGAAAAACTGCGCAGCACTTCATTTTGTGTAATCAGGCCGAGGTACTGGTTTTCGTCGTCGATAACAGGGATGACGGTCAGGCGGTGCTCGCCCATCATGCGGAGCACTTCGAATACGTGCTGGCCGGCATGCACGGCGATACGGCGCAGGTGCGAAAAATCGTACTCGCGCAGGGGTTCGTACAATTTATGGTTAAAAATGTCTTCTTCTGAAAGTACACCAAGCAGTTCCCGGCCTTCTACGACCGGCAAATGCTTCACATGATGATCACTCAACAGGTGAAAAGCATCCCTGCCCGTTTGGTCAACGTGCAGTGAGGGAACATCATGGGCGATTAGATCTCTGGCAGTCATGGCAAGCAGTGGATTACTGGTGTGGGTGTAAACGCAGTCCCTTTGTTTTTAATTCCATGTATAAGACGCAATTTCCTGTACCAATGGCACAAATATGTGTCCAAATTTTTTTCCCGGCAAAAAAATTAAGCCCGGCGGACAATCTTCTTCCTTTGCAGTATCTATCACCCAAGACAAATACTTTCGGTAAATGTTGAGTCAACGCCAGCTTTTTCTGCGCCACCTTGCCCAAACCTCCCCGGCGCCCCTTGCCCTGGAGATTGAGCGGGCCGAAGCTTGTTTTCTCATTGATCGTGACGGCCGTCGTTACCTCGACCTGATTGCAGGGATCGGCGTGAGCGTGCTGGGGCACCGGCACCCGCGGGTACAGGCTGCTGTGGAACAACAATTGAACTGCTATTGGCACACGCTGGTATACGGTGAATTCGTGCTTTCGCCGCAGGTGCAACTAGCCTCCTTACTTGCCGATCAATTGCCGGGACTCGATTCGGTCTATCTTGTCAATTCCGGAACCGAAGCCACCGAAGGCGCTATGAAACTGGCCAAACGCGCCACGGGCCGACCGGAGATCATCGCCTGTAGGCGTGCCTATCACGGCAGTACGCAGGGGGCGGCCAGTTTGATGGACCCGACTGATTTTACCCGTGCCTACCAGCCGCTTTTGCCCGGTATACGGCATATCAATTTTAATGATGAGGCCGATCTGGCATTCATATCCGAACGCACCGCGGCCGTTATTGTGGAAACTGTGCAAGCAGAATCCGGCATTTATTCGCCTCGGCCCGGGTGGCTGCAGGCCTTGCGTCAACGTTGCACGGAAACAGGCACCCTGCTTGTTCTGGATGAAATACAGGCCGGATGCGGCCGCACGGGCTCACTGTTTGCATTTGAACCGTATGGTATTGTGCCCGATGTTTTGCTTTTGGCCAAAGGGTTCGGCGGCGGCATGCCGATCGGTGCGTTTATTGCCCGCCGGGAACTTATGCAGGTATTATCGCACGACCCGCCGTTGGGGCATATCACCACTTTCGGAGGGCACCCGGTGTGCGCTGCCGCGGCATTGGCAACCTTGCAAGAATTGCTCGAATCGGATCTGATCGCGCGGGTGCCGGAGAAGGAAGCGCTGTTTCGTTCGCTCCTGGTACATCCTGCCATCCGCGAAATACGCAGTGCGGGACTTTGGCTGGCCGTCGAATTCGACACGGCCGAACAAGTGCAACGGGTTATCCGGTATGCTTTGGCACACGGCGTTATTACCGATTGGTTTTTGTTCAATGACAGAAGTTTGCGGATCGCGCCGCCGCTGACGATTGCGGAAGAAGAGATCAGAATGGCTTGCCGCGTTTTGCTGGACGCCTGTAGCGCACTGTAGCGCCGACTGTAGCGCCGACCTCCAGGTCGGCGAAGTTGAGGGAAGAAATGCACCGCGATTATCCTGAGTAACTTGGACGGTATACCGCGCAAGAACCTCTCGTGGCCTTGGCTTATAATCGCGGGCTATTGCCGCTCTCAGACTCGCCGACCTGGAGGTCGGCGCTACAGTCGGCGAAGTTGAGGGAAGAAATGCACCGCGATTATCCTGAATGCTTGAGACGGGATACTGCGCAAGTATTTATCGTGGCCTTGGCTTATAATCGCGGGCTATTGCCGCTCTCAGACTCGCCGACCTGGAGGTCGGCGCTACAGTCGGCGCTACAGCGCGCAACTGAACACCGCACATTCCAGACAACGTTTCTGCTCGCAATACTGCGTTTTTAACTGCAACAACGCCTGACTTTGAAAAGCATCCCTGGCTGCGACGCCCAGTTGTTGCCACCCGCGCAGTACGGCATTGTCTTCAGGAGGTAATTGCTCAAGCAGTTGCACGGCTTTTTCCTGATACGCCGGTTGGAAGCGGATTTTGCCATAATGAAATAAAAATGGCGCCACCGTATTGATGAGCAGCGAATGGATAAAACCGGCCCCGGGGTGATGCGTCTGTGTGGCGGAAGGTTTGTCGAACAAATAATGGGTATGCCAGTATTCACTCACCGGAACGGCAAACAACTGCTCCCAGTCGCGCAATTGCTGCCCATCCAGAATTTGCCCGAACAAAGCGCCCGACTGCTGCCACAAAGCGGCAAACTGCGCCAGCCGGAGCGTGGGGAAATTGCCCGGGCGCATCCGGAGAAATTTCCACATACTGACCTGCAGAGGGGTCAGACAGTATTTGCGGCGCAAATGTGCATACTCCCTGGCCAGGGCGCGCGGGTATTCGTCCTCAAATGAAGCCTCCAGAAACCCGGCCTGCCCGAATATCAAAGCCTCCAGTTGAAAAAGGCTGCCGCGCTGTCGCACCAGCACTGGCAAAGGCAGCGAACGCGCCAGGGCTTCGAAGGGGTCGGTATTGACTATTAATCCGTAGTTGCGCGCCAGTGCATGGTAAAAAGCCGATTCCCAATGATGGCCGGTTTCTGCCAGCCAGGCGGCAACCTGCGCCGTTTTTTGTTCCAGACGCTCAACCAGCAAACGATCAAGCCAGTTGTTCAAAACGATAGAAGGAACCTGGGAAACAAACCAGGCGCAGGGAATCCAGGCGCGTTCGTGTTCGAGGCGGAGGTAGTGTTCGAGCAATTTGGGAGGGATACGACCATGCAGACTAAGACAGGGGAGCGATTCGCCGCTGGAACGGCGGATGACCTGGTCCGGCTCAAAAACGACATGCAACACCACATTGTCGTACGCCCGGTCGGTGTCGTGGCGGTGCGCCAGCCATTCGGAGGCGCGTACGTGGATTTCCACGGCGCCGGCCCACAGTGTTTCATTCAGCCGGATACGCGCATTCAGAAAATCGGGGCCAGCATGCTCGTTGGGCTCGCCGGGATGTAGAATTTCAAGGTATTGGCCGTCGGTCGTGCGCAGATTTTGGCCGTCGAAACGCCGCCAGCGCCACAGGTAATGGAGAAATTTTTCGTGCATAGCGGGAGCATTTTTTTCAAAGTTCGCCGCTGCCGGGCCGCCTGCTCCCAAGGCTTGAAAATTTATTTCAAAAAATGCACTGCTTGAAGATGGTTTTGCTTAATTTTTATTTCTAAAATTAATTCAATATTAATTGTTGATTTTTTAAAAAGGCAATTTGTCAAAATTAGTTTTGTTTTTTATGCAACTGGCGCAAGCGGAAAAATCAAGAAAATTTTCACCCATTTTATTCATATTCAACTCAGATTGCAATGAAGAAAATTGCCTTTACCCTCAGTCTCGTGTTCTTGTTAAACTCCGCTTTTTCCCAACAATGGGTTCCCGTTTCAATCAACACCGCGCCCCCCAATTTCGACATGCTGGACATATCGGTCGTCAGCGAAAATGTCGTGTGGGTGGTGGCCGATTCCATTCATCAAAACTCATTTACCGGGCCAAACAATATTCCAATGGTGCTGCGCACGGTCGACGGCGGCAACAACTGGGACGTTTTCCGTGTGGAGGAAGCCATCGGCCGGTTTGTCTGGTCAATTCAGGGATTTGATGAAAATACGGCGATTTTTACCACCAACCAGTTTCTGGCCTCCGATACGCGGCCCATTTTCAAAACAACCGATGGCGGGCAAAGTTGGATGCAGATCACACCGCCTGCCGCCTCCGGGGGCTTGCTCATCCATTTTTTCGACGCCATGAACGGCGTGGTAAACAACCGCCAGGGTACGTCGACCACTACCGACGGCGGTAATACCTGGACGCAGGTGACCTCTCCCGCGGCCCCGGTATTTGCTGCCAACGAATTCAATATCCTCAATTATACGTGCAACTTTTCCGCCCAGGCGGGCGACCGGGTATGGATAGGTACCAGCAAGGGTCGCATTTATCGCACGCTCGACAGGGGCTACAACTGGACCATGAAACAGGTGGGTACTGCGAACGATTGTATCATGAGTATCGCCTTTACGGACACGCTCCACGGCGTAGCCAGTTCTATTGGTACCTATTCGCCGAGCACGGGCCTGCTAAACTATTACTTTGAATCCAAACTTTTTTACACCAGCGACGGCGGCGATACCTGGACGCCCGTCGCCGACGTCCCGATCGGCAGGGTGACAACCCTGGAAGCCGTACCGGGCGCGCCGGGGCATTTTTTCGGCGGTTCTTTTATCGAGCAGTTCAGCGGAAATGCCAGTACCAGTATCTCGCTCAACTCCAATTACCTGGCGCCCGATGCCTGGGAAAGCACCTCGGCCGATTCCTTCCGTTTGCAAGGCGCCGAATTCCTCAGCCCAACCCTGGGGTACGCAATTGGCTGGTCGGCTCGTGCATCCGAAGAGGTGATTATCAACGGCAATACGTTCGCCAACAACTACATCCTGAAATGGACGGGCAACGTGGTGCCAGCCCAGGATTTGAAAGACCCTGTTCAGGAAGTTCGGGTGTTCCCCAATCCGGTATCCGATTGGCTGACGATTCAACTGCCCGATCCGGCTTCGGCGGCGTTCGTCCGCTTGTCCGACTGGAGCGGCAAAGTCATTTTTGAAGATGAAATGGCCGAGCCTCGATTGTTGATGAAGAGCCTCCCAGCCGGGGCTTACTGGCTACAGGTGCAATCCGGAGAAAATGTGACGCTGCATAAAGTCATCCGACAATAAGCCCCGACGCCCACAAGGGCGCGGGAGGCTGATTAACAAGTCGGCCCAATAAATTTTACATCATGTGGCAAGACGCGCCGCGGACTTCCAGCCCGGTGCGTTTTGCCATTTTTATATCAACCAACTCGTTTACTTGTGCGCTCCGCGACGTACGAGACCCGAATGACGCTGTACCTTTGCGGGGTAATGGCAGAAATGACCGATGTTTTTCGCACCCTTTCGGGGTCTTCGACCGGTGAGTTTAAAGACCGGGGCAGCAAATTCATTGCCTACGCCTGGCCGGTCCGCGACGAAGCCGAAGCGCTCGAACATCTCGAGCAGCTGCGCAAGGAGCATTTTAAAGCGCGTCACCACTGTTTTGCCTGGCGCATCGGGTTGTCCGGCGACCGGTTCCGCGCCAACGACGATGGCGAACCTTCCGGTACAGCCGGTCGGCCTATTCTCGGACAGATCGATTCGTTCGGCCTTACCGACATTGTCGTCATTGTCGTCCGGTATTTCGGCGGCACCCTTCTCGGGGCCTCCGGGCTGATCCACGCCTACCGGGAGGCCGCCGCCGAGGCGCTGCGCGCCGCGTTGATCGAAGAAAAACTGGTGCTGGATCATTTCCGGCTGCAATTCGACTATGCACTGATGCCGGATGTGATGAATGCCGTCAAAAAATTCGACCTCTCCGTACTTCATCAGGAGTTTGGCGACGACGGCGTGCTCGAAATCGGTATCCGGCAAAGCGAAACGGCCGATAAATTGCTCAAAATGAAGGCGTCTGTATGGAAAGTCAGCACCGACGAGGCGGCTGGTCTCGACTGGCCGCCGGGAATGAAAGTTTCCGCTTTGTGATGCGCCAGACTGCCGTTTTCCCCGTCGATGATGTCATTGCCCTGAAGCGCCGCCTGCTGGCCTGGGCCGATACGCACCCGGTTGCGCTCTACCTCGACAGCAATGGCCACCACGAGGCCAATTCTTCCTGGGAGTGTCTGGTGGCGACCGGCGCCGCCGCGTCGATCGAATGTGCCGCCGGAGGGGCTTTTGCTGCGCTGCGCGAATTTTGGACCGCACGGCGCGACTGGTGTTTCGGTTTTTTGGGTTACGACCTGAAAAACGAGTTGGAAAATCTCGGCTCGCGGCATCCCGACCCCCTGGGCTTTCCGGATTTGTATTTTTTCCAGCCCGACTGTGTCGTCGGTATTCGCCGGGGGCAACTGGAAATTTACAGTTTGACGCTGCCGCCGACTGCCGTGATGGAAGTGCTGGAGAGTCTTGTGCCGGATTCAGTTTCCAACAGGCAACAAGCGCCGCGGTTTGATGCCAGAATGCCGCGAGAACACTATCTGGATACCGTCGGGCATATCCGCCGGCACATTGTCGACGGCGATATTTACGAGATGAACCTCTGTCAGGAGTTTTTTGCGCGTCATGCCGAAATTGATCCGCAGACGGTTTTTGAACGGCTGAATGCATTGGCAAGGGCGCCGTTTTCTGCCTATTTGCGCTGTCTCGACCGCTATTTGCTGTGCGCAAGCCCGGAGCGTTTTTTGAAAAAAACGGGCGACAAACTGATTTCTCAACCCATCAAAGGCACCCGCCGGCGCGGCCAAACGCCCGAAGAGGATGCTCAAATCCGTGCCGACCTTTTTAACAGCGAAAAGGACCGCGCAGAGAACGTCATGATCGTCGATCTGGTGCGCAACGATCTGGCGCGTCATTGTCGGCCCGGGTCGGTGCGTGTGGAAGAACTGTTCGGCATTTACACGTTCGAGACCGTACATCAAATGATTTCCACCGTCAGCGGAATACTCCGGCCCGAAGCCAGCGCTTTCGATGCCCTGCGCGACGCCTTTCCGATGGGCAGCATGACAGGCGCGCCGAAAGTGATGGCCATGGAACTCATCGAGCGCTACGAACACAGTCGGCGCGGCTTGTATTCCGGCGCTGTCGGCTACATCACGCCGGAGGGCGATTTTGATTTTAATGTGGTGATTCGCAGTCTGTTGTACAATGCCGCTGACCGGTATTTGTCGGTGCAGGTCGGCGGTGCGATCGTATACGATTCCGTTCCGGAAGAGGAATACGAGGAGTGCCTGGTAAAAGCGGCCGCGATGCTGCGCTGTAGCACGCTGTAGCGCCGACCTCCAGGTCGGCGAGTCTGAGAGCGGCAATAACCCGCGATATAAGCCAATGCCACGATAGGCACTTGCGCAGAATACCGCCCCAAACACTCAGGATAATTGCGGAGCATTTCTGCTCTCAGACTCGCCGACCTGGAGGTCGGCGCTACAGGCGGCGCCGCTGAGAGCGGCAATAACCCGCGATCATAAGCCAATGCTACAATAGGCACCTGTGTAGAATACCGTCCCAAACACTCAGGATAATCGCGGAGCATTTCTTCTCTCAAAATCGCCGACCTGGAGGTCGGCGCTACAGACGGCGATGTTGAGAGCAGTAACACCCCGCGATCATAAGCCAATGCTACAATAGGCACTTGCGCAGAATACCGCCCCAAACACTCAGGATAATCGCGGAGCATTTCTGCTCTCAGACTCGCCGACCTGGAGGTCGGCGCTACGGGTCGGCGCTACAGCGCCAGTTTGCCGCGCCCTACCAGACCACCCGGCGTTTCGACCACGAACGTATAAATCCCCGAAGCCAGATCGCCCCGTTGCAAAACAAAACCGAGCGAATCGCCCGGTATCGTGCGCACCAGTTGCCCTTGCGGGTTGAACAACCGCAGCGTCAGATCGGAGCCGCCCGTCCAGCCGCTGAGATCAATCCAGGCCATATCGCTTACCGGGTTGGGGAATACACGAAGTAAAACGCCGGGCCGGGCCGGCTCCCAGGTATCCAGGCCTGGCACAAATTGCGTACCGATGCGGTGCCATACGGTATTGGTAATCACCGGCGCATTGAAGTCGAAATAAATGGCCGCCGAGTTTTCTATCAGGGTTTCGAGGGGCAGGTCGGGTTGCTGGTCGATGGTGAACTTGACAAACCCCTGCGAACCTTCGAGGTTGGTCGTACTGTCGGGAAGCAGGATGCCGTCAAAGCGGAATTCCAGCACGCCATTGCCTGTAAGTTGCCAGGTAAAGGCATGGCTGGCCGAGATGGAGCGAATACCGGGCGCATGCAGAAATGAAGAAAGCGTATCCCGCACGACAACGTTGAACGCCGTATCCGTACCGGTATTCTGGAAACGAATGGTGTACGTCAGTGGGATGTTTCGTTCGATCAAATGCTGATCTGCGTAACCAATGGGCACGGCTTGTTTGTCGTTGGGGTCGAAAGCCCCGATGTTGGCCTGGCAGTCGCGGTCGGCGCCGTCGGTGTCGACGAATTCGGGAAACATGTTCCAGAATCCCGGCTGCACCATTCCGTTGCAACCCTCGATTGCAGCCGTGGGCGAGAAAAACGGCGATTCGCCCGGCGCCTGACCCGCGTACATCCGGTAGGTGCTGCCATCGGCCGGACAGGTAATTACCGTTTGTTGCTGGTTGGGCAACTGGAACTGCCCTTCCCGCATAACGATCAGGTCTTCAATCACCACGAATTCTGCCGGACTGACCATCGGCGCGTCACCGATGTTTTTTATGGTAAAAGCAACGGAGTCGGTCTGGCATTCGGCTTCCACCGTGATAACAGGAAATGCAATCGGCGTGGAGGGGCATGGGTTGGCAAATTCGATCGAAGCGGAAGAGCAATGGGTTTGGCCCAGTTCCGCATCGCAATTGACCAAAACAGTCACACTGAACGTGTAGGTTTCCAGTGGCCCTACATCGCCCGCGCCAAACGAATAGGAATTGTCGCCCAGATCGGTAAACGGAATGGATGCCCCCTGAAATTCGAGCCAAGGATCAAGAATCAGGGTGACCAAGGCGCCCTCGGCAGTGGCGCTGCCGTCGTTGGTGTAGGAAATCAAATAGGTGCTTTCGAAACAACGGCGCAAAAAAGCGGCGCTCAGATCAATACTCAGCGAGGGGCAACCCAGGGCTGAAACGGCCGAATTGAAACCCACGGTGTCAAAAGTTCCGTTCAGGC
Source organism: Saprospiraceae bacterium (assembly GCA_016787345.1). Taxonomy (GTDB): domain Bacteria; phylum Bacteroidota; class Bacteroidia; order Chitinophagales; family Saprospiraceae; genus M3007. The sequence goes on from JAEUUU010000057.1 coordinate 20,054, forward strand.
TGACCGTCACGGAATCGTCGCATATTTCCCAAAATGCCGACGGCGGCTTGACGCGCATCAGATACTCGCCGCTGCCGACATTGATGGAATAATTGCCCTCGGCGTCGGTCGTGGCGTAATAGGTATCCTCGTCTTGTTGCGCCGTCAGAATAAAGCCGGCATGAGTGGTGTCGAGTCCAGGCGAGAAGACACAGTCGTGGTCCAGGTCGGTAAATACATTACCCTGAATCAGGTTGGTAAACGTGTTGCCGCTGCCGTCGATCCGAAACACCAGCGGTGTATAGCCCGAGCCGGTGAACCCGCGACCGATTCCCGCGGCGCCCCCGTCGGGCATCGGCCAGAAGGCATAGGCGCCTTCGAGGTTTTCCGGGCGGTCGATGACTTTTTGCCAGATTATCGTGCCGTTCCATTCCCGCTTGCTGATGTAAAAATTGCCGTCGCCGCTGCTGCTGACGAATACCAGCAGTTTGCCGTCGGCCGAACGCCGCAAACCTGCCGCGCTGCCGAGGGCGATGGTGCCGGTTACGGCGCCGTTTTGCGGATTGATCAGCGCAATGTTGTTGGTCGCGGCAGCCGCCATCAGGTTGTCGTTTTGCAGTGCCAGCGAACCAAAACCATAGATCAGACCCGGCTGGGTGTACACATTGGCATACACGAAACTGCCGTCGGCCGTGAACTTTCCCAGCACCGGCGCATAGGGGAAGTCCTGCACCCCTGTAAGGTAAAAGTTACCCTGGCTGTCGGAAGCGATATCGAGAAAGCTGCGTATGGAAGCGCCGTAGGTGTCGAAATTGTAACTTTTTTGCCAAAGGACAACGCCGTTCAGGTTGGTTTTGGTCACGTGTATCAACCCGTATTCGCCGGCCTGGTAGGCTGTAAGGTAGCCGCCCTCCGTGGCGATAAGCAGGGGCGGGCGGTATAAACCGGTATAAATGCCCGGATAGCTGACTGTCCATACCGTCTGCAAATTGGCATCGGTCTCCGTGAGTACGGTACTGCTGGTCGCCGAAGAAAACGTGCAGAACAACAGGTGCCCATTGTCGAGCGGCAGCATCGACGGCTGGAAAGCGCTGAGCGCCGCGCTTTGGTCGAACAGGGTATCAGGTGAGCCGCCAGGGTGAATTTTCAGAAATAAATGTGGCGAAACGCCCCAGTATTCCTTATCGGCGCTCATCAGGAAGCCGCCGTCGGGAGTGGGTACCAGGTCGTAGACCAGATCCAGCGAAGTAAGTTCGGGGTAAGAGCGCTCCCAGCCTTGGCTCTGAGCCGCGGCCGCGGTAAGGCAGAAAAACAATAGGTTGAATAATTTTTTCATGTCATGTGGATTTACGCACAAAAATGCCCTTCCGCACAAGAGCGATCAAACCCAAATTTTTACTTTTGTGTAAAGGTATTTATTGTAAATAATTGATTTTCAATTTTTAATTGACCGTTTTGTGCAAAACAGCCAGGTAGTTCAACTGCTCAAAACCCTCTCGTCGGCTGAAAAAAAATCCTTTCTACGTTTCCTGCAATCCAGCTGGCGCGGCGGCAAACCCGAACATCAGCGTTTGGCGGAATACCTGCTCCTGTCCGGGACCGGTTCGCTCCGCGAAAAAAAGATGGCCTTCTCCCATGTTTTTGGCGCCGATACGGCTTACGACGACGCCCGTCTGCGCAAGGTGATGGAGCAGCTCCTGCGCATGCTCGAACATTTTCTTGTCCTCGAACAACGGGAAACGGAAGCATTCGACTTTCGCCTTCGCCTGGCAAGCCTGCTCGCCGAACGCAAACAGGACCGGCTCTGGCGCCGCGTGACGGACGCCCCCTTGCCCTTCCCGGAGCATGAGGCTGACTGGACGGCCGAGGTGTTCGAACAAGCCGCCCGTTGGTTTCGGCATCGGTACGATCGCCATAGCGCCGCGCGCCGCGAACACGATGCCGCCCTGTATGCACGCGTGACGCGTTATGAAACCATCGGCCTCGTGGCCCGGAGACTGCGCAACGCCTGTATTTTTTTGTCTAACAGCAAGGAAAAAGGCAGTTTGCCGACCGACCCTTTGCTCGAATGGGCCGAAACCAAAGCCTCGGAATACGCCGATTTACCTTTACTCAACACCTTGTTTGCCGGTCTGCGCGCCTTGCAAAACCCCGACGACCCGGCTCATTTTATCTCCTTTCGCGACGGCCTGCTGACGCAACACAATTGCTTCACGACTTCCGAACGCCGCGATCTGTTGCTGGTGGCCATCAACTTTTGCAGTAAACGCTATAACGACGGCGATCCGGCCTGGCTCGATTCGCAGCTCGACCTTTATGAATACGGGCTCAGAGAAGGTCTTTTATTGGAAAACAATTGGGTGACCGGTTACACTTTTACCAACATCGCCACACTGGCACTGATCGGGCGACGCTACGAGCGCCTGGCGCAACTCCTGCGGGATTACCGCGATAAAATCACGCCCCGCGACCGGGCGGGGGCGGCCGCATTCAATGAAGCCCGGCTTTACCATGCCCTGCGGCAATACCGCCCGGCTTTGGCCCTGCTCCAGCAAAATGTATTTGACGATCTGCTGCTCAACCTTTCTGCCAAAACCGTACAGGCCAAGTGCTTTTACGAACTGGAAGAATACGATCTGCTCGATACGCATCTGGAAGCGCTTCGGAAGTTCATTCGCCGCCACAAGGAAGTCGGTTACTACGGCGAGCGCTACCTCAATTTTGTTGCCATACTCCGCCGACTGGCGCGTATGGCGCCGGCCGCGCGGGAAAATTTGCGGCAGGAAATTGCGGATATGCAGGTGCTGGCGGAGAAAGCCTGGCTGCTCGAGCGACTGTAGCGCTGTAGCGCCGACCTCCAGGTCGGCGATGTTGAGAGCAGTAATACACCGCGATTAACAGCCAATGCCACGATAGGTAACAGAGCAGGATACTGTCCCAATCATTCAGGATGATCGCGGTGCGTTTCTTCTCTCAGACTCGCCGACCTGTAGCGCCGACCTCCAGGTCGGCGACGTTGAGAGCAGCAACAACCCGCGATTATAAGCCAATGCCACAATAGGTACTTGCGCGGTATATCGTCCCAATCATTCAGGATGATCGTGGTACTCCTCTTCCCTCAGACTCGCCGACCTGGAGGTCGGCGCTACAGCGCTACAGACCGGCCGCGGCCGAAATCTCCAGCATCCGGTCGATCGACTTACGGCCTTCGCGGATGACCCATTCCGGCAAAATGATCTCCGGAAGCTCGTGCTCCATACACAGATAGAGTTTCTCCAGGGTGTTGCGCTTCATGTGCGGGCAGTCGTTGCAGGCGCAGTTGTTGTTGGGCGGCGCGGGGATGAAAGTTTTGTGCGGACTGGCCTTTTGCATCTGGTGCAGGATGCCCGTTTCCGTAGCGACGATAAATTCGGTGGCCGGGTCGCGTTTGGTAAAATTCAGCAACCCCGTGGTGGAGCCGATAAAATCGGCCATTTCGAGGATGTGCGCCTCACATTCGGGGTGTGCAATAAACTTGGCCTGGGGGTGGCGTTGCTTGAGTTTGACAATGCGCTCGTGGCTGAAAATCTCGTGTACCATGCAGGCGCCGTTCCAGATTACCATGTCGCGGCCGGTTTTTTTGACCAGATAAGCGCCCAGATTTTTGTCGGGGGCAAAGATGATGGGTTGCTCCGGCGGAATACTTTCGATCACCTGTACGGCATTGGTCGACGTGCAACAAATATCGGTCAGGGTTTTCAGTTCCGCCGAGCAGTTGATGTAGGAAACAACCAGGTGATCGGGGTATTTTTCCTTGAATTTGCGGAACAAATGCGGCGGACAACTGTCGGCCAGCGAGCAACCGGCTTTGAGGTCGGGCAGCAGCACTTTCTTGTCGGGCGAGAGCATTTTGGCCGTTTCAGCCATAAAATGCACGCCTGCAAACACAATAATGTCGGCATCCGTTTTGGCCGCCTGCTGCGACAGGCCGAGCGAGTCGCCGATATAATCAGCCAGGTCCTGGATTTCTGATTCCTGATAATAGTGCGCCAGAATGACGGCGTTTTTTTCGCGTTTGAGGCGCTGAATTTCGGCGGCCAGGTCGAGGGTGGGGTCTACGTCGATATCGAGGTAGCCGAGGCGGTCAAGTTGTTGAGCGGCGTTAGCGATCATGTCTTTGCGGTATTTGAAAAGGGAGGACAAAATTAGGCGCTTTCGGGTTGTCGCTGCGCGTGTTTTTTTCAACGTAAAAAATGGGTCAGCCGGGTGTGCCGTAGTTTTTGGGCGAAGCCCCCGTCCATTTTTTAAATGCCCGCCGGAATACGCTGGGCTCTGCATAGCCGAGTTTGTAGGCAATTTCGTTGACGGTCAGCGAACGGTTTTTGAGCAAGCCCAGCGCCAGTTCGGATTTGACCGATTCGGCGATCGACTGGAAAGAGGCGCCTTCCTCCTTCAATTTGCGCTGCAACGTGCGGGGAGTGGTGTGGAGCAGTTCCACCACGTCGTACAGTTGGGGCAGGGTAGTGCTGAAATTTTGCAAAATAACGCGGCGCACTTCGCCGGAGAAGGACTCTTCGCGGGCGGTTTTGACGAGTTCCTGTTCCAGTAGTTCGCGAAACAGGCGGTTCAGCGCCGGGTTGTGCCCGAGCACCGGGTGCTGCATGTCGCTCAGGCGGTACACAATGCAGTTGCAATCCTGTTCGAACGACGGCTCCGTTTTCAATACCTGCACGTAAGGCCGGGTATCGCCCGGACGGGCATGGCGCACCATGACGCGAAGCGGATAAAACGTTTTCCCCGACAACATTTTGATCATGTGGGTAAAAGCCGACAGCGAATGATCCACGATTTGCCGGGCGGCTTCGGGCGACAAACTGTACCAAAGCGGTACGGGTTCGATAAAATAGCGGAATTCGCCGCCGCCCAGTTGAATGTCGTACCGCGTGGCATTGGTCAGGGCCCGGTGAAACTGCTGCCCGTTCTGAAAAGCCGTGAGCAGGTCGGGACTGGATTCGGCCAGGTATCCTACCATGCCGGCCACGCCGGGCGTGGTCGTTTCGCCCAGATGCAGGCCCAGCAGCGGGTCGCCGGTATGGCGAATCGCGACTTCCCAGACGGCAATGCACTGCTCAATCGTGGCGCGCCCTTCCCCTTTTTGCAGCGTTTCGGGCGGTACGCCAATGTCGGCAGCCAGTACGGGCCAGTCGATGCCTTTGCGGACCGCCGACAGGGCCACATTTCGAACAAAAGCCATGCTCGACCAAAGACTTGCAGATTCCATAGCCTTTTCGTTTGGCGTGAAATGTCACATTAATGGCGCAAAATACGACAAGGAGGTTTTTTCGGCGCCCGGACCTTTGTCCTGTAAATCAGTTCAAATCCATTTGATCAACTTTAAAAACAATGCCGTTATGACTACCTTCATTGTTACTCAAAATCAGCAAAAACTGCTTCGAATTGCTTTCGTGCTCGGCCCCTTTTTGCTCGTTCTTTCCGCCCTGAGTTTCGTCTTGGGAATCGGGCTGATTCCGCCCGGTATTACCAGCTATGTGGAAGGGATATTCAGTTCGTTCGCGCTGATCCTGTTTGTTCCCGTTTATCTGCAACTCTCGGCCATGTTGAGCCGTACGCACAAGATTCTGGGCTCCGTCACGAGTGTGACCGGATTGGCCGGGGCGGTCGTGGGATTCAGCATGGAGTTTATGCGGGTGATAGAGTATTCCTTGCGTCAGCATGGCGCCGGAGATGGCGTTTGGGCCTCCTTCTATGGTCAGCCCAATGCTGAATTTTTGCTGATCGCCTTGATGGGGCCCTTGTTTCCCATTACATCCGTCTTGCTGGGAATCGGTTTCTGGCAGGCAAAATCACTGCCCCGCTGGATTGCGGCTTGTCTGCTGGCGGCCGGCATCGGATTTCCCCTTGCCCAGGTACTCGAACTCGAATGGGCGCTGAAAGTCACTTATCCGATGGCTTGTATATTGTGGCTCCTGTCGCTGTCGGTCGTTGGGTTGCGTTTCCTCTCCGACAAGCAACCGGCGGCTGCATCAGTTCCGGCAACGATATCGCCAGCCTGAATCCGCAACCCCCAAAAACCATTTTACGTCACTGTTTTCCCATCAATTCAACACCATGCAATTCACCATACTCGGCGGCGGAATAGCCGGACTTACCGCTGCCATCGCTTTGAAAAAAATCGGTATCCGGGCTACGGTCCTCGAATCTGCCCCCGACATCCGGCCAGTTGGCGCAGGCCTTCTGCTGGCGGCCAATGCCGTGAAAGCTTACGAGCAGCTCGGTATTGCCGAAAAGATTGCCGCCAGGGGCCGCGCTTTGCCGGTTTTCCAGATACTCGATCACAAAGGCCGTGTACTGACCAGCGCCGACGCCCGCACCATTTCCGAACGGTACGGACTGCACAATTTCGCCATTCACCGTGCCGACCTGCACGAAGCCCTGCTGGCCGAGCTCGATGCCGATCAGGTGCAGACTGCTCAGCGGGCCGACGGGTTTTCACGGGACACCGACGGCGGAATCGCCCTGCATTTGACCGACGGCAGCACCCGCCGTACCGATTATTTGATTGCCGCCGACGGCATTCATTCGGCGATTCGCCGGCAGTTGCTGCCCGGCAGTACGCCCCGATACGCGGGTTATACCTGTTGGCGCGCCGTGGTCGACGGCGACGGCCTCGGGCTCGATGCGGCCACGGAAACCTGGGGCGCACAGGGGCGGTTCGGCATTGTGCCGCTGCCCGAAGGAAAAGTGTATTGTTTCGCCTGCGTAAATGCCCCGGAAAACGACCCGGTTCTGCGTACCGCTACCGCCGCCGATCTGCGCCGCATATTCGAGGGCTATCACGCGCCCATCCCGGCCATCCTCGACCGTTTCAACGAAAACAATATGATCTGGAACGATATCGCCGATCTGGCGCCTGTCGACCGGTTTGCCTACGACCGGATCGTGCTGATCGGCGATGCCGCCCACGCCACCACGCCCAACCTGGGCCAGGGCGCCTGCCAGGCCATTGAAGACGCTGTGATCCTGGCCGGGATGTTGAAAATACACCCCGATCCGGAACAGGCTTTCCGCGCTTTCGAGCAAAAGCGCTTGCCGCGCACGCGCTTTGTCGTCGAGACCTCGCGGCGGATGGGCGCCATTGCCCAATCGCAAAATCCGTTGTGGATTCCCCTGCGAAACGCCTTGTTGAGACTCATTCCGCAGTCATGGAATGAACGGCAAATGAACCGGCTGCTGACATTCGAGCAGTGAAGATAAACCTCAAAAAACCCTTATCAGCCATTTTATCAAAACACCACAAACTCTGTCCGCCGGTTTTGCGCGCGGCCTTCGTCGGTATCGTTGGGCGCAACGGGCTGGCTTTCTCCAAAACCTTTGAACCGCAGGCGTTGAGCGTCGATACCCTTGGCAATGAGGTAGTTGTATACGGATTTGGCACGGTTCTCGGAAAGGGTCAGGTTGCTGCGGTCGTCGCCCACGTGGTCGGTATGGCCGCTGATCTGGATGCGCAGGCCGGGGGTTTCGGCGAGCAGAGTGGCCAGGCGGTCGAGCTCTGCGGCCGATTCGGGGCGGAGTTCGGCGGAACCGGTTTCGAAAAAGACGTTGCGGAGCACCACGGGTTTGCCGGCCGGGGCGGTCAGGGTGCCGTCTTCCGCCAGCGTGGGGATGGGTTGCAGGGCGATGTTGAGCAGGAAGGGCTTTTCAAACGTCGCCGTTTCGAGCAGGTTGAAATTTTCGGAGTGGAAGAGGTACTTTTCCTTGCTGACGGCCAGGGCGTAGTCTTTGCCAGCTGGCAGACAGGCGAGGAAGGAGCCGTCCGTTTTGGTCGTGACGCTTTGGTACAATTGCCCCGTGGCCAGGTCGGTAATCTCCACTTTGGCCTGAATAGGGTAGGCCGTGGCCGCGTCGGTGACTTTGGCCTTGACGTAGGTCACGGCCTGCGGGCGCGCCTGTTCAGGCATGTCAAACTGGTAAATATCGTAGCCGCCTGCGCCGCCGGGCCGGTTGGCCGCAAAATAGGCTGTGCGCCCGTCGAGGCTCACGGTAAGGCCGCCTTCGCTGGATTTTGTATTGATGGGGTAGCCCAGGTTTTCGGGTTTGCCCCACACGCCGTTGGGCTGGCGGCGTACGTAGTAAATGTCGCTTTCCCCCATGCCGGGCAGGCCGTTGGACACGAAATAGAGCGTCTGGCCGTCGGGGTGAAAAAACGGCATTTCTTCGTCGTTGGGCGTATTGATACCAGCGCCGAAATTCTGCGGGGCGCTCCATTTGCCGCCCGACTGCCGCACGGTGAACCAAAGGTCTTTTCCACCCTGTCCACCGGGGCGATTACTGCTGAAAATCAGGGTTTTGCCATCCGACGATATGGTCGGCTGCGCCTCCCAGTCGGGCGAGTTGATCACGGCGCTGAACGGCACCGGCTTGGTCCAGCCCGTGCTTTTGAGTTGCGACCAGTAGAGGTCGCAACTACCCTGGGAGCCGTCGTTGCGGCGGTTGCAGCCGGTAAAAACGAGCCAGCTGCCGTCGGCGCTGAGCGCTTCGGCGCCTTCGTTGAGGTAGGTATTCACTTCGGTCATGGCTTCTGCGGTTTGCCATTGACCGTTGACGCGCCGGCTGAGGTAAAAATCTTCGTTGTCGCCGGCATTGCGGGTAAAAATCATGGTTTCGCCGTCGGCTGTGAGTACGGGCGGGAATTCGTGGGCGGGGGTATTGACGCCGTTGCCGACCGAAACCGGCTTGAAGGGGACGGGGTGTTTGACGGCCTCCGCGGCAAAGCGGGCATTGTCGCGCAGGCGGGTGGCGCGACTGACCAGGTCAGCGTTTTTGACGCCCGAGGCGAGGAAGTTGTCGAGGTGGGCCGAAGTTTCGGCGTATTTTTCCTGTTGCCATTCGGCCAGGGCCAGGTAGAACGGCACGATGGGGTCGTAGTCGGCCGCCAGGCGCTGGGCGCGTTCGTAGCCGCGTTCGGCTTCGGCCCAGTGGCGGGCGTCGTAGTGGGCATTGGCCCAGCCGATCTGGGCGTCGATGAACATCGAATCGATTTCCAGGGCGCGTTCAAATTCGCGGATTGCGCGGGCTTGTTCACCCATTTGCAGGGCTTCTTCACCGGCTTTCCAGAAAGATATGGCGCGCGGTGCGGCTGTTTTTCTGGTCGTGAGGTTTTGGGAAAAAAGGGTGGCAGGCAGGGCAAATGCCAACACGAGGAGGATTCGGAATAAAGACATTGGGAAGGACTTTTTTGGGCAAAACGATGTTTTCAGGGCAAAGATTGCCCCGCGAGAGCCCTCGGAAGGATTTAACGGAAAGGCTTAACAGATTTTAACCTTAGAACGCCCCCGGCAGGTTTTTCAACAGCCAGTTGTCGGCGCCCGGCGCAGCCATCCATTGCAGTCCCACGGCCATCCCGTTCTCCGGGTGCCGACCGATGGGCTGGGCGATGGCCGGCACGCCGGCCAGGTTGGCCAGTACCGTATAAATATCGGACAGGTAAGCCGCCACAGGGTCGGCTGATTTTTCGCCGAAACGCCAGGCCACACCGGGCGCAACGGGCATTGCGATGAGCTCGTAGTCGTTGAAAAGGACGAGCAGGCGGTCGCGAATAAGCCGGCGGGCCTGCTGGGCTTTGCCGTAGTATGCGTCGTAATAACCGCTGCTGAGCACGTAGGTACCGAGCAGGATGCGGCGTTTGACCTCCGCCCCGAAACCCTCGCTCCGGCTTTTCAGATAAGTTTCCTCCAGATTGGCGGCATTCGGACCGCGGTAGCCGTATCGGATGCCGTCGTAGCGGGCCAGGTTGCTCGATGCCTCGGCCGTCGTGAGTACGTAATAGGTCGGGATCAGGTAATCGAGCAGATCGAAATGCACGGGCTCAACCTGGTGGCCCTGTGCGCGCAGCTGGTCGAGATAGTCGAGGGTCAATGCCCGGACACCGGCGTCGATGCCTTCGTGTTCGATGGCCTCGGGGAAATAAGCGATTTTTTGGGGTCCGGGCTGAGCCTCCGCCGGCGCCGCCGCGGGCAGCGCCGTTGCATCGAAGGCGTCGGGGCCGCTCATCACGTCAAGGCAAACGGCGAGGTCGGCCGGGTGGCGCCCCAGGATGCCGATCTGGTCGAAAGAGGAGCCGTAGGCGATCAGGCCGTGCCGTGAAATACGGCCGTATGTGGGCTTAAAACCCCAAACGCCGCAAAAGCCGGCCGGTTGTCGCACCGAGCCGCCGGTATCGCTACCCAGGGCCATGAGGCAGCAGTCGGTTTGCACCGACACGGCCGCACCGCCCGAAGAGCCGCCGGAAACCCGCTCCGGGTCGTCGGCATTGCGCACGGGGCCGTAGGCCGAGTTTTCGTTGGATGAGCCCATGCCGAATTCGTCGCAGTTGGTGCGGCCGATCAGGATGGCGTCTTCGGCCAGCAGGCGTTCGACGGCCGTGGCGGAATACAGCGACCGGAACCCCGAAAGGATGCGCGAGCCGGCCGTGACGCCGTGTCCGGCGTAACAAATATTGTCTTTCAAACTCAGCACCGCGCCGAAGAGCCGGCCCATGTGCCCGTTTCCGGCAGCCAGGCGGGCATCCAGCTCATCGGCGCGGGCGAGCGCCTCGTCGGCCCAGATTTCGATAAAGGCGTTGAGTGCGCGGGATTGTTCTATGCGCGACAAATGGTATTCCACCACGGCGCGGCAGCTGGTTTGGCCGGCGCGCAACTGTAGGTGCAATTCGTCAAGGGAGCGTATCGGAAACATACGCGGCAAAGGTAGCAATCGCGCAGGAAGCTCAATGGTGTCTGTTTGCTTCCCCTATCAAGGCTTGAATTCGACGAAAACTGCGTACTGCCGCGACGATACCGGCTGCCGATACGGCGATGCCGGAGGAAAGGATCAGCATTTCAAAGATGTTCATCACTGGAAAGGTTGGGAGTGAAAGATTTATTGGTTTAGGCCGGCCGACTTGTAGCGATCGACGGGGTGGTGGATAGGCGGAACGGTTTTCAGGTAGGTAAAAATGGCACGGGCTTCCTCATCGCTCAGCGACGGATAGGGCAGCATGGGGTAGGTCAGTGTGCCGCCGCGCGGATTTTTGCCAAAGCGCACGGCATCAATGAATTGTTGCTCCGTCATGCGCCCGATGCCGGTTTCGGGGTCGGGTGTCAGGTTGGCCGTGCGGACTACCTCGCCGGCCTCGTTTTTCATTTCGGCGCCACCGCCGTAGAACAAAAAGGATTTTTCCGGAACATTGTCGACTTTCAGCAGGTCGCCGCTGTGGCAGTGGTAGCAGCCCAGCATATCGTTGGCCAGGTACCGGCCCAGGGCGATGGGGTCCTGCGGATCGGGCGGCAGAATGGCTTTTTCGGGCATGGGTGGCGGACTGAACAGCGTATTGGACAAAATGGTGCAGAACAGGTTGTAATCGTTCGGCGGGTACTCTTTGGGATCGGGGGCCAGGGCCGGGTCGTCGGAGCGCAGCCAGGCGATGATGGCATGCACGTCTTCGTCGGCCAGGCGTTCGAATTTGGGCATAAAGGGCGGCGACCAGCTGCCGTCGCGGTGTTTGCCGGTGCGGAGCAGGTAGTACAATTCGCCGTCGGTCCAGGCGCCGATACCGTGTACGGAGTCCTGGGTAATGTTGTAGGTGACCACCTGTCCGAACATGGGCGGCAAATCACCCATGATCGTGCCGGTCAGTTTGCCGGTGGAGGGGTCGGTATGGCATTTTTTGCACAACATCGCGGCAATTCGGGCGCCTTCGGCCACCTGGGCACTGTCGCGCGAGACGTGCAGATCGGCCAAATCAGCCGGCAAGCCGGGTTCGAAAGAGGGGATGCCTTTAATCTGGAAATAAAGGGCCGCGGCGGCCACGCATAGTACGATCACCCCGAGCGAATAGCCCAGGAATTTCAGGACGCGTTTCATAAGGACAAGCAGTAGATTTAGTAAAGAAGTCCTGACCAGACACGGTCTTGGGCGGCAACGTTACACAGGGCGTTTACTTTGGCGGCAGTTCAAAACAATACAGATAATACCCGTCGGCCACAAAAAGCAGCCGGCGTTGTTCGTCGATGGCGAGGCCATTGAATTTATAGGTATCTACGGGTGAGCCGGAAGTTTTTTTGTACGGGCTTTGTTCTTTCCAAAGCGTTTTTCCGGTTTCGGCGTCGACTGCATGAATAATGCCCATAGAGTTCGTGAAGTACACTACGCCCTCGGAAAGCGTCAGTTTATATATAAATCCATTGGTATCCGGATTTTGCCATTTGATGGCTCCGGTCTCCTTGTCGAGGGCCGATATACCGAAGGCGGGGAACGTGTAATGAACAATGATGGCGTTGCCATAGTCTACGATATTGCAATCGGCCAGGTCGCTGTTAATGTCGCGTTGCCAAAGTATCCGGCCATCTAACATATCGATGCAGATCACCGTTTGGCCTCCAAGTACATACGCGCGGTTGCCAAAAATGTAGCTTTTTTGAGGCATGGAAAAATTGTCCGGGTTAACATCGATGCTCTCCCAGATCATCTGCCGGGTACGCAGATTGAACGCATACAGGTTGGTACGTTCGTATTTGGCTGTTGGGGTGAGGGGGAATCGGGACTGTCGGTCGTTAAAAAGCAGTACGGAGTCGCCTACCGGGTTGATCCACAAGGCGGGAGAGGTCAGGTCGACATAAAACGAGTCGTTTTTGCTGGCGAGCGTGAACAGAGTGTCAATTTGACCCGACATTAGACGGATGCGTATCGGTGAAACAGAAGTACAATACGGTGACGGGCATTCAAAATGCGAATTATAAATGTAGTCGCCGATCATGCCGACGTATGGATTTCCTTCTCGCTGTCCCATATCGGATGACCAGAGCAATTGACCGTTAGTATTGTCCACATTATATAATTTGCCATTTATCCCGATTATGGTGTTGTCCTGGTATTTGAAAATCTGACCCTCCCACCAGGTGGAAAACCCCCATACCGGGTACGCGAAATCGTCAAACATCCAGTTCAATTCACCGGTCTCGATATTGCGGGACTCTATGGTAGACGAGGGATTCTTGTGATTGACACAATAAATGATTTGATTGCCCGCGACAAACAACGCGTCGGCAAATGAACCAGACGAGGTGTCCGGCAGCAAGGGGGTTTGCCAGCGGATGTTCAAATTGGAAGTCACCGGTACAATCGGTTCTTCGGGCTGGATTTCGGGCCGGCAGGCGCTGAGCAGGGCGAAACCGGCGAGGAGGAAGGGGCAAATTCTGAATCTCATGGTTGGTTTGTGGTTATCCGGCGGGCATTTTTAAAAAAAAACGATACCCCCGGTGGGTTTGTACACAGCTGCGATAAAGGCGTAGTTTTTCTCCCTGCGGCAGTTGACCAGGCTTATCGGGAGGCACACTCACAAAATTACCCCATCTCCCCCCCTCACACAACCCACTTTTGCTTCCCTACTTCGGAACCCTGGATTCTTAATATTGGAATTGTCAATAAACAGGCTATATTTGCTTAAGCATTTAATCACAAAACACGCAGCACTCAATGACCATTCATGAAAAGATCAGAAGCATCCGAATGCTTCGGCAATTTACCCAGGAGTACATGGCGGACCAACTGGGCATCTCGACAAAAAGTTATGGAAAGATCGAAAACGGGATAACCCGGCTGACGATGCATCGCTTGGGGCAAATTGCGGCGGTTCTTCAACTCGAACCAGAAGCGATCCTGGCTTTTAACGAAGAACAATCGCTGAACAACCCACCTCAAAACAAAATGTCGTTGCCGAAGGGCGATACCCCCGTTTCGGCAACGACAATAGAATTATACGAGCGTTTGCTGGCCGGAAAAGACTCCCTTATTGAAAAGCTAAAAGCAGAAGTTGAATTTCTCCGCTCGGAAGTCCGGCATCTTCGTGAAAAAAACTAAGCGTAAATCACTCCACCTTCCCTGTATACCGTTTCACTTCATTCACCACCGGCGGCACCGTTTGCAAATAAGCCCACATAGCGCTCACTTCCGCATCGCTGAGGGTGCTGTGCGGAAACATGGGGTAGTACAGGGGCCCCCCTTTGGGGTTTTTACCGTTTTTGACCGCTTCATAGAACTGTTCGTAGTTCCAGTTGCCGATACCGGTGGATTTGTCCATGGTGATATTGGCCGAGGGCACCAGTTCGCCTTCGTAGTTGAGCATGGGGTTGCCGCCGCCATAAAAACCCAGGCTTTTTTCGGGGTGCACGGGGTCTTGTTTGGTAAAATCGGCGGAGTGGCAGGCGTAGCAGGCGCAAAGGCCGTCGGCTACGTAGCGGCCGAAAGCCACCTTGTCGGTGGTATCGGGGACGGTGATGGGTTGTGCCGGCAGGGCAGGGGGGAAGATGGCGACGTTGCTCAGAAATTTGACCAGAAAATTCCATTGGTTGGGCGGCAGTTCGCGCGGGTCGGGGGCCAGGGCCGGGTCGTCGGAGCGCAGCCAGGCGATTACCGAAAGCAGGTCGTCGTCGGCCATGAGCGGGAACTTGGGCATAAACGGCGGGGCCCAGCTACCGTCTTTGCGGATGCCGGTGCGCAAAAAGTAGTACAGTTCGCCGTCGGTCCATTCGCCGATGCCGTGCTCCTTGTCCTGTGTAATGTTGAGTGAATGCCCCGGTTTGAGGTCGGCGGGCAGGTCGAGCATTTCCTTGCCGATGAGCTTGCCGTCGGCGCCGCGGTGGCATTCGTTGCAGAGGAGGGTGGCGATTTTGGCGCCCCGGGCCACATGCGCGCTGTCGAGGGGCGCCTGCAAGGCCGCCATGGCCGGCGGGATGTCGAATTGGTATTGGGGTACGCCTTTGAAGCCAATGTAGGCGGCGAATGCGCCGATCAGAATGGCAATGATGCCAAGAGTAATGCCGAAAATTTTGAACAATCGTTTCATTGGACCAGGTAACAGAGTTTGGTTGAATAATAAGGCTTACCGGTTTGGGGCTATACAAAGATTCAACACTTTTGTCATTACCCGCCTGTTCCGCTTTTGCTCAAAATTTGCTCAAATCTTTTCCGGAGCGTACGAACAACCGTTATAACCCGCCGAACAACCGCTTTTACCCACTTTGCCGCTTCACAACTTTCAAATATTTTTGAAAAATTTTAATTTCAAAGAATCGTTCCAAACAGTGTAAGTAATTGATTGTAAACGAATTGGTTGTAATTTGCTCAAATTGGCAAACCTTGTCACCAAAGATTGACAAATTTTTGTTTAACCAAAACTTGGTTGTTGTTCAACAAGGCTATACCTTTGAATCATCAAAAACAACTACAAGGGAGGTTGCCATGACCATGAATGAATTCAATATCAAATTAGGCACATTAACCAGCCTGCTGCACTCGTTTGCGTATAACCTGACCAAAAACGTAGAGGATGCAAAAGACCTTTATCAGGAGACGACTTTTCGCGCACTGTCCAACCGCGACAAGTTCCAGCCTGATACCAACTTCAAAGCGTGGATGTTTACGATCATGAAGAACATCTTCATCAACAACTACCGCAAAAAAGTAAAGGCCAATACCATCCTCGACACGACCGACAACCAGTTCTACCTCAACTCCGGAAGCCATGCCACCGGCAACGCGGCCGAAGGCGGCATCCTGATGAAAGAACTGAACACCATGATCGCTGATCTCGACGACAGTATCCGTATCCCCTTCCTCATGCACTACGAAGGGTTCAAATACCAGGAAATTGCCGACGAACTCGCCCTGCCGCTCGGTACCGTCAAAAGCCGTATCTTCTTTGCCCGCAAAGAATTGAAAGACAAAATCATGTCTAACTACGGCTTTCACCCGAACTAAGATACCTGACGATCATTTTTGAATAAAAAAGCCTCCGGCCATGTGTCGGAGGCTTTTTTTATTGATTCGATTGATACGATTGTGACGATTGATTCGATTGGCCTCCCCCAGCCCCTCCACAGGAGGGGAGCGGCGTAGTAAGTTTTTGTTGGTTGATTTTCAATGATTTACGAATTGTCTGCAAAGGAGTTTCTGGTTTTATAGTGAAATATTGAAAGGCAAAACCGAACGAACCATACGAATCAATTACAAAGCACTGAAATTCAATCAAAAACTCCTTCAGATCCGCTCCCCTCCTTTGGAGGGGCTGGGGGAGGCCAATCGAATCAATCGTCACAATCGAACCAATCGTATCAATCGAATCACAAACTCCTCGTCCTCCCCCCGTCCACCGGCAGATTGATGCCGTGGATATAAGCCGCGGCCGGACTGGCCAGGAAGGCGACGGCTGCCGCGACCTCGGCAGGGGCGGCAAAACGCCGGAGGGGTACATGTGTTTTGAATTGCTCGGCAACCGCCTCGGGGCTTTGTCCGCTGTTGGCCGCCCGTTTTTGAATGATCTCGTCGAGCCGCCCGGTGGCGGTGTAACCCGGCAGCACGTTGTTGACCGTGATGCCGAAACGGCCTACTTCATTGGCCCATGTTTTGGCCCAGGAAGCCACCGCCCAGCGGGTGGTATTAGACACGCCGAGGTTGTCGAGCGGCTCTTTCACCGAGGTGCTGATGATGTTGATGATACGGCCATACCCGGCGGCTTTCATGCCAGGCAGTACGGCCTGCGCCAACAACTGATTGCAAATCAGGTGATTGTGATAGGCTTCCAGGAAGTTTTTGGGCAAAGCCTCGGTGATCGGCCCTGCCGGCGGCCCGCCGGTGTTGTTGACCAGAATATGTATCGGGCGTTCCGAAACCAGGGCGCTGACCCGGCTCGCGAGCGTCTGGCTGTCGGAAAAATCGGCGACCACATAGTCGTGCTGCTGCCCCTGCGAGGTGTCGAGCATGTGCAGGGTTTCGATCAGCTTGCTGTCGGTGCGGGCCATGACGAACACGTTGGCGCCAAGGGCCGCCAGTTCGATGGCCACGGCCTGACCGATGCCGGCCGACGCGCCGCCGACCAGGGCGTTTTTGTGGAGGAGAGAAAGGTTCATGTTACTGGATGATGTGCTGAAAATGAGCCAGTTCGGCGGTAAAATCGAGTTGGGGAAATTCGTTTTGCAGACCTTCGATCAAATCGATCTGCTTGCGGGCAAATTGCCGGTGTTCGGCCGAATCGGGCCGGAACGGCCGGTGTTGCACCGCCGATTGCAATTGCCGCAGCCGCTGTAACAGCTGCAAGGTAGCGGGTGAAAAATAGGTTTCTGAAAATTTTTGCCAGATATAATCCTGCGCCTGCCCGCTGGGGTGGCTCAGGTCGGGCTGGTAAAAACGATAGTCGCGCAGGTCGTCGAGCAGGAGCTCGTAAGCCGGGAAATAGGATACGAAAGGCAGTCGTTCGCACAATTCGGCACAGGCCAGCACCAGCACGGCCTTGCTGCGCTGGTTGGCCACTGGACCCTTGCGCAGATGCCGGATGGGGCTCACCGTCAGGATTACCCGCAGCCCGGGTTCCCGCTGGTGCAGGCCTTGCAAAATATCAATTAATTGCGCAACCGTTTCGTCTACGTCCAGCCGTCGTTCGTGAAAAAGCGCTGCCGGCGCTTTGTGGCAATTGGCTACGATCATGCCGTTTCCTTGAAGACTGAACACGTCGGCGGTACCCAGGGTGAGCAACAAGCGGTTGGTTTGGCGCAAAAAAGCGGCGGCTTGCCGGTACGCCTCGTTCAGGCGGCTGAGCGCGATGTCGCGGTCGGGGTCCGACAAACTGCCGTGGTGCTCCCAGCCATGCCAGAGGCCGGCGTGCTCCGCCAGTTCATCGGTCGTAAACGGTCGGTTGCCCACCAGCAGGCGTTCGAGGCTTCGGGCGATCGATACCGGATTGTACACGATACCGAATGGATTGACCAGGGCGTCGAACTTTGCAGCGGCCAGCCGGGCGCCAATATTATCCGTAAAACAGGAGCCCAGGAGCAGCAGCTTGTCGGTATGTGAAAGCCCGAAAAATGCTTTTTCTACGGGGAATGTACTTCGAAAGGTTTCCATGCCCGCAAACTTGCTACTTTTACGGCTCTTTTCACTATGCGCCGCCCTGGCATGAGTTTTTTCGAGCGACTTTTCGGCAATTTTTCCGGACAAAAACAACCTCAGCCCGACATCGTCTTCGGGCGGTATACCGATGCCTATAAAAAGCCGGAGCAACTGGAAGCGTGGAATCGCGCCTGCCAATTGTTTGAAGAGGGGCAGGTGCTCGACGCATACAGGTCGTTTTTTCAATACCTCCGCGACGACGCCGTCGACAACGTGCGCTGGAGCGACAATCAGGATACCTTGCACTTCGAATTCCGGCAGGGCTCCCGTAAAATCACCGGTTTGGCCAATGCGGAAAAACTGCAGGCTGAAAGCCTAATCGCCCGGGCCGACGACCTCAATGTGGGCTTTCTGCGACGCCTCATGGAAGCCAATTTCGCCCTGAAATTTTGCCGCTATGCCCTGAGCCCCGACAATGCCCTGGCCATCGTGTTTGATACCTCCACACAAGACGGCTCCCCGCTGAAAATACAGCAGGCCCTGCGCGAACTGGCTATTCACGCCGACAAACAGGACGACCTGCTGCTCGACGAGTTCAAAACCCTGCAAGCCCTCGAATCGGAGGTAACCGAACTGCCGGAAGCGGAGAAAGAAGCCAAATACAACTACCTGCGCCAGCAAATCGAAGGGGCTTTTGCCGTGTTCGAACGCGCCAAACCCGACCCCAACCAATACCCGGGCGGTTATGCCTACCTCTTCCTGTCCCTGGCCTTTCGCCTCGATTACCTCGTGCGGCCCGAGGGATTTATGATGGATGCCCTTGAAAAAATGCACGGCGTATATTTTGTCAAAGACGACCGAACGCCACAACGCAAAGTGCTCCAGCTGCGCCAGAATTTCCAGCAATTGTACGAGCGTCCCCGCGACGATTTTTTCAAGGAATTCTACCGCACCCGCGCTACTTTTGGTATCAATCAGGCCGTCAACCACGACCGCATCACAGCCCTGATCGATGGCGAATTGCCCAATATGGACTGGCAATTGCAGCAAAACCACACCGAACTGGCACTCGCAATTCCACAATACATCGCAGGCTATGCCTTGTTTCATTACGTGCCGCCGCCGCCCGATCGCGACTTTTTTCACCTGTTTTTCCAAATTACAGAGCAGGCCTACTTCACCGCCCTCGGCTTCCGGATCGATTTCCTCGACACCAACGGCCTGCCCGAACGCCGGGCCGTGCAGGCTGCCGTGAAACAAATACTCGATACCCACAAGGCAAAATATCCCAAACTGAAAGTCGATTTTAATCAATTGAATTTCAGTTCAATGCCTTTGTTTGCCAAGACCTGGCTCGAAATGGTCCGCAATCTCGACCTCAGCCCCTGAAACCTGATACACCGGTATGAACAATGACTTTGTAGACATTTACCGCGACGTGATCGTCCAGATCGCCACCCCCAACAGCACGGGGACGGGCTTTTATTTGAAAAATCCCGGACTGATCGTAACCAACCATCACGTGGTGGAGGGCAACCGGAAAGCAATCGTGGAAGGCGCCCGTTTCAAAAAACAACTGGCCCGGGTATTGTATGCCGACCGCAAATACGATCTGGCGTTTCTCGAAGGCCCTGGCGATCATATCGCCGACCTGCCCGAAGTGCGGCTCGGCATCGGCAAAGCCCTGCGCGAACGCGACCCGGTCACGGCGCTCGGCCACCCCTTCGGTCTGAAATTCTCGGTCAAAACCGGCATCGTTTCCAATACCCGCGAGATGCTCAACAGCATCCCCTACCTGCATATCGATGCGGCCCTCAATCCCGGCAACTCCGGCGGCCCGCTGGTCGACAACGAAGGCGAAATCGTGGGCGTGAATACCTTCGTAATCCGCGACGGCGACAACATCGGATTTTCCCTTCCGGTCCAGTTTCTGAGCGAAACCCTCGGCGAGTTCAAGGCCGCCAACACGGACAATGCCAGCCGATGCACCGGCTGCGGCAATGTGGTGACCACCCAAACCGTCGACAACCAGCATTGTACGTTCTGCGGCCATCGCATCCAGTTGCCCGGGAATGTCGAAGAATACGTGCCCTCGGGCGTCTCCCGCACCATCGAGGCCATCATTGCACAAACCGGCCACGACGTCGCGCTCAGCCGGGGCGGCCCCAATGCCTGGGAAATTCGGCAAGGCAGCGCCCGCATCAATATCGCTTACCACGACCGCACCGGCCTGATGACGGCCGACGCCATCCTCTGCGAATTGCCGAAAACAAACATCAAACCGCTGTACGAATACCTGTTGCGCGAAAACTATGCGCATGAGGGCATCACGTTCAGCGTGCACGAACAGGATATTGTGCTGTCGTTGCTCATCTACGACCGCTATCTCAACGAAGAAAGCGGCCTGCGGCTCCTGCAAACCATTTTTGAAAAAGCCGATCACTACGACAATATTCTGGTGGAACAATTCGGCGCTACCTGGAAATCGGAAGACTGATCCAGACCTTTTTTACCCTAAACCATTACCTGCCATGAGAATTCAACTGTTTTTTTTGAGCGCTCTTGTGGCGCTGGCAGCCTGCACGGAAAGCGGCCAGCCCAACACGTCTCAAACCGCGATCGCCCAAAAAATTGCCGGCCAATACCAGGGCGTGACGCCCTGCGCCGATTGCGAAGGCATAGAATATTTGCTTACGCTCAATGCCGACTTTACCTATCTGGGCGCCATGATGTACCGCGGCAAAGCCGCCCCACCCGTGCCGCTGACCGGCAAATGGTCGTTTGTCGCCAACAACAAAATCAAACTCGACTTTACCCCGCCGGAAGGGATGAACCAGTTCGAAATCGGCGAAAACCACCTGATGATGCTCGATCAGCAGGGCCAGCGCATCAGCGGCGAAGAGGCCGACCGCTACGTGCTCTGGAAAGAGGGTTTTGCCCCGAAAACGACCGGAAACGACCCCTTTGCCGAACGGCGCGCGGCTGGCATCGATTTCGTCGGTATGGGCACCGAGCCGTTCTGGAGCCTGGAACTGGATTTTGAAAAAAACTTCCGCTTCGTGCCCATGTCGGGCGACAGCCTCGAATTGCCGGCCTCGGCCGTGCAGGAAAAAGGCGGTGTTTGGCGCTACGAATCCAAAGCCGGTACCGCGCGGCTCGACGTAGAGATCAAAAAAGAAACCTGCTCCGACGGTATGAGCGATAATGTGTACGAATACGCCGTCACGCTGCGGGTCAATGGAGAAGAGTACAAAGGCTGTGGCGTGTTGTTGCAAGGGGCCCTGGGCCAGCAGTGATACCTAGTGCCGGATGCGGCACTAGCCGAACAACAACTTCCTTCTATTTATCCACATGCCAAGCGATACGGCCAGTGCAAATACCTGCGCCACAGGGTGCGTCGGCAACAGGCTGATCAGCAGCGCATTGGCCAGCATCAGGGTCGCCCAATGGCCCAGAAAGTCCATTTTCCGTTTCGCAAACAATATTCCCGCGAGCAGCGCCGAATGTATCCCGGTAGTTGCCAGGACCAGGCCCGAACCGCTTAGCGCCTGAGGCAGCAGGATGGCCGAACTCCCGGCAAAAGCCAGCCCGATGTACAACCAGCGGTAAAACAGATTGAAATCGGGCGCACAGTCGAAACCCTGCGCTGGCGGACGGCTGCCGGCAATGATCCGACGGTTGTAGGTAATGATTTGGTACAATTGACGCACAACCGCCCGAAACGGCCCAAATCGGAACAGCGGCCTGAACACCGGAAACCGGTTGCCGAGAATCAGGAACAGCGCATCCAGTCCATACAAGGTCGTACCCGTACGGGTATCGTGCAACGGAATCTCGTGCCGCGCCCGATCGAGGTCGATCCGGCTCAATATCTCCGGCGAAACCTCGGAAAAGCCGCCGCGGTGTTGCAGCCAGCCGAACCGGACAAACCCGGCTGTGTACGCTTTGCAAAGCGGGCATACATCGTCGTATACCATCACTTGGTCTTCCATTTCAGCCATAACAGGTGTTTTTTTATTCCAAACGGCTGGAGGATACTTATGTTTTCAATTTTTTTTGAAAATTTAAAAAATAAAAAACATTTGATTGCGACCGGGCATTTTCCGCTCATTTTACCCACAAAAAAAACCGGGGCAACACTTGCGTCGCCCCGGCTTCCGGATGGTTTTTTGAGAGGAAAAAATCAATGCAGCATCAGTTTGCCATAGCGTAGTTCGCCGTTGGCCATACGCGCTTCGATCAGGTAAATGCCGCCGGGCAAACCGCTGCGTTCGATTTGCAGGCCGGGGGCCTGGGCGGTATAATTCCGGATCGGGTGGCCGTAGGCATCCAGCAGCCGGACGCGCGCAGCCTGATCGAGCGAAATGAAGGCGCGGTCGGTGCTCGGGTTGGGCCAGATGTTCAGGCGGAGATAGTCGGAATGGGGTTCAGATGTGCCGACTGTTTCGAGGAAATCCACATCCACGGTATGCCAAACGGTATTGGTCAGCACAACGGGGTTGATATCGAAATAGATGCCGGCGCGGTTTTCAATCACGGAGCCCAGCGGAATGTCGGCTTTGTGGTTGATTTCGAATTGTACAAAACCGTGCGAAGCCGGTTCATTTGTCGTAGAGTCGGGCAACAGGATATTTTCAAACCGCACGGTCAGGAGTCCTTCGCCTTCCAGCGACCAGGTGTACGGGTGGCTGCCGGGGCCCATACGCAGTGTGGCGGGATCGAGCAGGTGCGAGAGCGTGTCGCGCAGCACGACCAGGAAAGCCGTGTCGTTGCCGGTGTTCTGGAAATTGATCTGGTAGCTGAGCAGCGTGCCGGGTTCGATGTAATGTTCGTCGGAGAAACCGCGCGGGAAAGCCAGTTTTTCGTTGGGATCAAAGGAGCCTACGATCTCGCGGCATTCGTAATCGGAGAATGGATCGCCGTCTTCATTCTGAAACTCGAGCAGCAGGCTGGTCGCGATGGCGCCGTTGCAGTTTTCTACGCTGACCGAGGGCGCCAGGGCAAGCGGGTGGCCGGGTTCCTGCTGGGCGTTGAGGCGAAAAGCTTCGCCGTCGGAGGCGAGGGTTTCCGTCAGTTCGGCATCCGGCTGCAAACCCGCCGGTATCTGGCCTGTTCGCATGATGACCATATCGTCGATGATCACGTAGTCGAGCGCAGAAGCCGTGGGCGCCGTGCCAGTGTTTCGGATGGTAAAGCGGATCGAATCGCCGGTGCACTCGCCGCGGGCAACGATCTGGGCGCCCGACCAGTTGGCCGAGGGCGGCAGGCAGTTGACGCCCGGATAAATCAGGGCTTCCACGCAGGCGCGCCGGCCGATCACGTCGGGGCTGCAGCCCGGTTGCATTTGAAGGGTGAACGTTCCGCATTCGCCGATAGCCAGTTCACCGACCTGGACGGTGATGGTGTCGCCGTTGATTGTAAAGGGCTTGGTGGCGCCAAGCGGCAGCAAATCGGGGGTGGAAATCACTTTGACGTAGGCATTCGGCGCGCTGGCGCCGCCCAGGTTGCAGTACGATACGAGCCAGTTGCTGGTCGTGCAGGGGCGCACCAGGTTGGTCGCCAGTTTGACGTTGAGGATCGGGCAGTTTTCGGTGGCTTGCGCGGTGAAGTTTTGTACGATGGTGCCAGCGGGATCGGGTACGTTGACGGTTGTGGGGTTGTTACAGATGGTCCAAAGCGGCGAAGGCGGCACGACTGTTAGGGAGCTGAGACCGGCAGCCGGATCGAGGAAGGAGTAAACGCCCTGTGCCGAGCCTGCGGAATATAGCGTATCGTTGTTGCTGTCGATGGCTACGACGACCGTGCCCGGCAATCCCGTCGGCGCGGCATCCGGGATGCAGTCGTCGTTGGCGTCGATCGAAACCTGACCGGTGAGCACTTCGGCGCCGTCATTGCAGGGCGATATTTTGACCTCGACCAGAACAAGGCAATCGTTGAAAACAGGAACCCCGTTGACAATCAGGAGCTCGCCCTCGTCGGTCAATTGGTAGGCACGCAGGGCGACCACCTGTTCGGAACCGGCTTCGCAGCAGTAGAATTTGATCGAGTCCTGTTCGGTGATCGCTTTTTCAAATTCGCTGGGGAAATCCGGGAAAACATCGTTGCAGTTGGGCTGCCCGTTCACGATATTCAGGCTGTTGATACAGTCGGAATACGGGCCAATCCGGCGAACGGTTAGTTTGATCGCCCCGCAATTGTCGAAGGAGCCCTGGTCGAAAGCGCTGACCGGCACCCATTTAACGCCGCCTTCGTAACAGTCGTTAGGGCTGTCGGGCCCCAGGTTGACCACCACGTTTTCGGCACATACGACCGTGGGCGCGACGGCATCCACCACGGTTACCGTAAAGGAACAGGTGTACGCGTTGCTGTTGGCATCCGTTACCTGAAAGGAATTGACGGTTGTTCCAATCGGGAAATCCGCCCCTGAAGGCAAGCCGCCGGTTTGGGTCAGTTCCCAGCCTGGCAGGTCTTCATTCACAACGACGTTGTACGTGAAGTCTTCGGCAGTACAGATAAACGGCGGCAGGGTCACTACCGTGTCTTTCGGACAAATGACATCGCCTTTCAGCCAGATGATCTGCAAATATTCATAGCAATTGGGGTTGGGTACCCAAAAAGTGCTGTAATCGGTCGGCGCAGGGTCGTCGGGATTGATTTTGACGATCGTGGAGGTCCAGGGCGACGGCGTACCCGGGGCCGATACGATGGGGCCCGGCAGGTTGGCGACATGGAAGAGCAGCGGATTGGGGCGCGGGTTCGGCACCTCGATACAGGGATTGCTGGAGTTGTACGTATTCCAGTCGATGATCGTCCAGCGCCGCTCGACTCTGACACAGGCATCCGGGTAGCCGTTGTATATCTCGTCGGAAAACGACTGGCTGATCAGCGCCGTGCCGGACGGATCATAAACGACCGGCTCGGGCATGCCGCCGGGAAAGTCATCAGGATCACAGATGTTCAGGACGACATCGGGCGGGAACTGGACGAAATAGCCCGTCTGCGACCAAGCGGAAGGCAAGGCTGACAGGCAGGCCAGGATAAGAGCCAGTAACTGGAGCCGGGTTTGGGTAAGAATGTTCATGTGGCAACGATTTAAGATGAAACAAAAACCGGATTGGCAGGGGATCTCGTTTGCACGGACGCAATTCCGGATTACGAACACAAAGGTGCAGGCAGGCGCTTGTTTGTTTTTGTACACTTAAAGTAGATTATCAAACGTGTTTTTGAGGGGTTTAAAAATTAATTATCACTTTTTTACATTTTTTAGGGTTAAAAAATTGGTTTTTAAATCAAATTTGTGTCCACAAAAAATAAATTATCAATTGGAGAACTCTTTCCTTTTGGAATTATGGGCCGGGTTAGTGCCACAGGAACGGCGTATTTTTTTGCAATTTCTGGATAATCCGAACATCAACCAGCGCGCCGACGTCAGGGCACTGGCGCAAACCCTTGCACAAACCCCGGATGATGCCCTCGCAGGGCTGGATAAACAGGCCGTATTCGAAGCGATTTTTCCGGGCGAGCCCTACGACAATCTGCGTTTCAACTACACCTGTTCGTTTTTGGTCAAGTGTCTCGAAGCATTCTTTTTTCAACAGGAATTGGCGCAGGAGCCCGTGTGGCGCGCGTATTTTTTGTGCAAAGCATTGCGGCGGCGGGGTGTCAACCGTCATTTTTTGCGCAAAGCCGGCCAATTATCACAAACACTCGACGATCAGCCGCTGCGCAATGCCGGCTATCATCTTTCCCGCTATTTGCTCGAAAGCGAGCGGTATCAGCACCGCGTGCTGCATGCCCGCGAAACGCCGACCAGCCTGAGTGCTGTGGCCGATCCGTTGCATCATTTTTTTACCCTCGAAAACCTGCGATGGGCGGGCACGGCGCTTTCGCTGCAAGCGCGGTACGGTGTACGCAACCCGATGCCTTTGGCCGATGAAGTATTGTCTTTTGCAGCTTCGGCTGCCGCCGGCCAGTCGCCGGAGATCGCCATGTTGCACCTGGGCTATCAGGTGATGAGCGATGCGGAAAACGAAGAAAATTTCCGGCAACTGAAAATCCTCATTGCTGAAAAGGGGCAGTTGTTTAGTCCGGCCGAAGTGCGCGACCTCTACCTCTCCGCCATCAATTTTTGCCTGCGCCGCCACAACCGCGGCGAACGCCCGCTGTACACCCGCGAGGCGCTCGAACTATACCGGGCGGCTCTTGAAAAAGGACTTTTGTTTGAAAATGGCGTGTTGCAAAAATTCACCTACAACAACATTCTTCGACTGGCCAGCGGCGCCGGCGAACGCGACTGGGCGCGGCAGTTTCTCGATGATTACCAGCGCTATCTGCCCGCCGAAGACC
>JAEUUU010000073.1 GCA_016787345.1 Saprospiraceae bacterium
CGCGAGAACGGCGTACCCATGATCGGGGTAAAAGACGACAAAGGCGTCATCCAGCCCTTGGTGGACCGCCAGGGCCGTTTCGTGCCCGAAGTGACCGACTTTGCCGGCCGCTACGTCAAGGCGGAATATTATTCCAAAGACATACTAGAAGACAAGGAATTCAAACCCACCGACCTGCTCATCGCGCTCAAACTCAAAGACGAAGGCAAAGCCTTCCGTATTGAAAAATACAAACACCCTTACCCGCACTGCTGGCGCACCGACAAACCGGTGCTGTACTACCCGCTCGATTCCTGGTTTGTGCGCGCCTCGGCCGCCAAGGAACGTATGGCTGAACTGAACCGCGGCATCAACTGGAAACCGGCCAGCACCGGCACGGGCCGCTTCGGGCAGTGGCTCGACAACCTGCAGGACTGGAACCTCTCGCGCTCGCGCTACTGGGGTATTCCGCTGCCGATCTGGCGGACGGAAGACGGGGAGGAGGAAGTGTGTATCGGTTCGGTTGCTGAGCTGAATGCAGCCATCGAAAGGTCAATTGAGGCTGGATTGATGTCTCGTAATCCCTACGCTTCGTTGGCCTCTCCTTTGGAGAGGGGGCCGGGAGGTGAGGCTGCCGACCTCCACCGCCCCTACATCGACGATGTCGTACTCGTATCGCCGGGCGGCCGACCCATGCGCCGCGAAGCCGACCTGATCGACGTGTGGTTCGACTCGGGTTCCATGCCCTATGCCCAGTGGCACTATCCTTTTGAAAATCAGGAGGTTTTTAAAAACAACTTCCCTGCCGACTTTATTGCCGAGGGCGTCGACCAAACCCGGGGCTGGTTCTACACCCTGCACGCCATCGCGACCATGTGCTACGACTCCGTGGCATTCAAAAACGTGGTGTCGAACGGCCTCGTACTCGACAAAGAGGGCAACAAAATGTCGAAGTCGAAAGGCAACGTGGTCGATCCGTTCGATACCATTGCCGAGTATGGCGCCGACGCCACCCGCTGGTACATGATGAGCAACGCCGCTCCCTGGGAAAACCTCAAATTCGACACGGCGGGCATCGTGGAAACACGCAACAAGTTCTTCGGGACACTTTTTAACACCTACAACTTCTTTGCCCTGTACGCCAACCTCGACGGCTTCCGGATGGACGAGCAAAAGGTGCTGCCCTATGCCCAACGCACCGAACTCGACCGCTGGATCATCTCCAAACTATACTCGCTGGTGGCCGAAGTGCGCGCCGCCATGGACGATTACGAGCCGACCAAAGCCTGCCGGGCCATGGAAACTTTCGTAGACGAACACCTCAGCAACTGGTATGTACGCCTGAGCCGGAGGCGGTTCTGGCGCGGCGAAATGAACGAAGACAAGGAAGCCGCCTACCAAACCCTTTTCGAATGCCTGCTGGTTGTCGGGCAGCTCGCCGCCCCGGTCGCGCCGTTCTTCACCGACTGGCTGTACCGCAACCTGACGGCGCCGATCAAAGCCGCGGCAAAGGCGAACAATACGCCCCTGCGCCACGATTCGGTTCACCTCACCGATCTCATCCAGCCCGACCCCGCCAAAGTGGATGAAGACCTGGAAAAACGCATGGACTATGCCCAGCGCATTTGCTCGCTGGCGCTGAGTATCCGTAAAAAGGAAAAACTGCGCGTGCGCCTGCCCTTGCAAAAAATCATGCTGCCCGTGCTCGACGAAGCGTTCATCGCCGAAGTCGACGGCGTGAAAGACCTGATTCTCAGCGAAATCAACGTCAAGGAACTGGAGTACGTCACCGATGCTTCAGGCTTGCTGAAAAAACGCGCCAAGGCCAATTTCAAAACCCTGGGCGGCAAACTCGGCAAGGACATGAAAGCCGCCGCCGACCTGATCGCCGCATTCAGCAACGACGACATCAATACCCTCGAACGCAACGGGCAACTTGACCTGAACGTCGGCGGAGCCACCTACGCCATCACGCCCGAAGACCTGGTGGTCAGTACCGAAGACCTGCCGGGATGGGCCGTGGCGACCGACGGTGAAGTAACCGTGGCGCTCGACGTGACGGTCACGGATACGCTGATGGCCGAGGGCGTCGCCCGCGACCTGGTGAACCGCATCCAGAACCTGCGCAAAGACAAAAACTTCAACGTCACCGACCGCGTCGACGTCAAAGTGGAGCGCCACCCGGCCGTGGTAGCCGCCGTGGAAAATTTCGGTGATTACATCCGGGGCGAAGTGCTGGCTACCTCGCTGGTATTGTCCGACAACGGCGCCTGGGAGCGGGTCGAATTGAACGATGAGGTGGAAGTAGGCGTGGAAGTAAGTTTGAATTAAGCAGTTTAAGACGATAGCGGGGATTTTCCTGACCAGGGGGAGTCCCCGTTTTTCCTTTTACCTAAAAAAAATATTCCGCCATGAGCACGCTTTTTCTTTTTCGGCCGGATTTCACCCTGCGCTTTGGCAGGGCGGTTTTGCAAAAAGACAAGAAGACCAATTCCCTTAATCGCGAGCACTTTTCAGGTCGGAAAGTCCCGGACCGGCAAGTTTTTGAACCCCTGGTAGTGAGGGTTTGGGCCGATGCTGTTTTGAAGGATATTATGGGGGATGTCGGTTTTTATTCGGGCTTTTTCATTTCCGACAAGTTCAAACAACTGCTCGCGCAGTTGAACCTGCCGGCCGACGATACATTTTTCATGCCTGCGGAATTGAGGTACCGGGGGAAATCGTATGTCTATTGGTGGTTTCAGGTGCTGCCGCTTACCGATGAAGACGCCTGCGTCGTTTGGGATCAATCGGTTTTTTATTTCTCAGAACTGAATAGTTCGTACCAAAAAGTCACTACCGGGCCCTTCATTTTCAGTAATTTGAAGGAATATCACAGTGTCAGCAAATCACGCGACCGCTGGGAGCAAAGCAAGGTCGGCCTTACCCGCAATGCCTGGCAATTCGACCTTTTCCGGCTCTGGCTGATTGGTTTGAACGGGATCATTGTGACCGAACGTTTTGAAGAAGCCTTCCGCCGGGAAGGTATTACTGGTGCGGAGCTGATCCCAACGCCCTGGCTGCTGCCGGTCGATATGGAGCGCCCTGTTGCGCCGGCTACGCCTCCCGAAAAATTCGGGTTGTTTAGCGGTTATGAAGACCGTTTGCCGCCGGGTATTCCGCCAAAAGGAATAAAGCCGCCTTTCGATTTTTCGGCCGGCGCATTTGTCATCTGGAAAAAAAACGCACTGAGTACACTTGCCGTTCCAACGAAGAAGAAAACGGAAATCGAAGCGATGATGGACCAATATGCCCGGCCCTGCGCTGCGGCAATTGCCTATCCGCCCGACCCGACGCTGGATGCCTGGAAACTCAACAGCCGTATCGCCGGCAAACCTATGCTGCCGGCCGGTTTTTCATGGCCGTATGAAACCGCCCACCAACGTCCGCTGGCTTTTCTTTGTCAGATCAACGTTGCGCAGACTCAGGGACTTCCCGGCCTGCCCGAAAAGGGCCTGTTTTCGTTCTTTGCCGATGTTTACGACAGCGAAAATGGCTGGCCCATGAAGGCCGACCGCTTTGCCGTCTATTTTTTCGACAACCCGGAGAGTTTGAAAGAAACCGATTTCCCGGACGCCTTGCCGATCAATGCCGACGTCGAAATGAAAGCACTCGGCTTTGTGCCGTATTACGATTTCCCGGATTATGCCTGGATGGACCTACACAAACCGCCGGCTGCCGGCACCCTGGAATGGTTTACGGAGAATCACGATTACCTGTCAAACCATCGTATGCAATTACTGGGCTACGCCAAGAGCGTGCAGAACTATGTCGGGTTCGATGCCGTGATGGTACGCGATTATGCAGGGCATTGGGCGGAATATGAGCAGCACAAAGCCGAGATCACCGAAAAATCAAAAAACTGGGTGTTGCTGATGCAGGTTTATGCGCCCTATTTGGGTCTTGAAGATTTTTGGGGCGATGCAGAAGTGTACTTTTTGATTCAAAAGGAGCACCTGGAAAAGGGGGATTATTCTGCGGTTCAGGTGGCGTTTCAAAATACGTAAGATTTACCCCACCTTTCCCAACACCTCCACCAGATACCCCCAGAACTTCTGCACCGAGCTGATCTGCACACACTCGTCGGGCGAGTGGGCGCCCCGGATGTTGGGGCCGAAGGAGATCATTTCCATATCGGGGTAATGCGCGCCGATGATGCCGCATTCGAGGCCGGCGTGGCAGGCATTGACGTGGGGGGCGTCGCCAAACCGTTTTTCATACACCGTGCGCATCAGTTGCACGATCGACGCTTCGGGTTTGGGCGCCCAGCCCGGGTAGCCGCCGGAGGCTTTTACCACGGCGCCGGCCAGTTCGAAAGCAGACTGGATGGCGCGGGCCAGATCGTATTTTTCCGAATCCACCGAGCTGCGGGTGAGGCAAAGCGCCGTCCATTGGCCGTCTTTGACGAGTATGCGGGCCAGGTTGTTGGAGCTTTGCACCAGATCGGCAATATCGGGGCTCATGCGGTGGATGCCATTGGGGCAGGCGTATATGGCGCGCAGCAACTGGCTTTGAAAAGCAGCCGGCAATACCACCGACGGACGCTCGATACCCTCCAGGCCGATTTCCAGATTGGGGTCGGTGCTCGCATATTCGGCTTCCAGGGCTGCCGCTTCGTTTTCCATAAATTTTTGAAATTCAATCGCCTGGTCGGCCGGAACACCCACTTCGGCAAAGGATTCGCGCGGGATGGCGTTGCGCAGCCCACCGCCGTCGACGGTCCCCACGCGCAGGCCGAATTGTTCGGCCGCCTGGGCCAGCAGACGGTTCATGATCTTGTTGGCATTGCCGCGCCCGAGGTGAATATCCATACCGGAGTGCCCGCCGGTGAGGCCCCGCACACTGAGGCGGAAGCCCTGGCAGTCGGCCGGTACGGGCTCGGCAGCATAAGCGCCGGTTGCCGTCACATCGACGCCACCGGCGCAGCCGATGGTGAGCTCGCGGTCGTCTTCGGTATCGAGGTTGAGCAGGTAGCGGCCGTGCAGAAAGCCCGGTTGCAGCGAAAGCGCCCCGGTCATGCCTGTTTCCTCGTCGATGGTAAACAAGGCTTCGAGCGGCGGATGGGCGATATCGTTGCCGGCCAGCAGGGCCATGATCGAAGCTACGCCGATGCCGTTGTCGGCGCCCAGGGTAGTGCCGCGGGCGCGCACCCAATCGCCGTCGACGTACATGTCGATGCCTTCTTTATCAAAATCAAACCCCGAATCGGCGTTTTTCTGGTGCACCATGTCCAGGTGACTTTGCAGCACCACGACCGGACGGTTCTCCATGCCCGGCGAGGCGGGTTTGCGGATCAACACATTGCCCGCGGCATCCACCCGGGTGTCGAGCCCAAGGCTTTCGCCGAAATGTCGGATAAACGCCACTACCCGCTCTTCCTTTTTGGAAGGGCGCGGCACGGCGTTGAGATCGGCAAAATGGTTCCAGAGGGCCTGGGGAGCGAGTTGGCGGATGGCGTCGGACATTTTTTATGAGGATTTGAGGATGCGAGGATGGAGGATTTGAGGATGCGATTGCGGGCAAATGTAAAGGCAGGCGCGGCTATTTTTTACCTTACAATTACTTAAAACAGCAAACCCCGAAGCTTTGCTACCTTTGCCTATTATTTCGGCCAAAAATCCGATATTTGGGTATGTCCAATTCCCGTATCAGCATCGTAATTCCGACCAAAAACGAAGCCAGCTACCTCGACCGGACCCTGGCGCAGTTCGAAGGCGTGCTCGAACAATTCGACCTCGAAATCATCGTCTC
>JAEUUU010000104.1 GCA_016787345.1 Saprospiraceae bacterium
TCACGGCTGCATCGGCTCGGCGCGTTCGAGCAAAGTGGCTTCGTCGCCCTCGGCGGTGTGCCGCACCCAATGCCACTGGTTGTCGCTGATGCGGGTGAAGGTCATTGGCTCCACGCCGTACACCGCCGGTTCGAAGCGGACGTCCTTGTTGCCGATCCAGCTGACGATCCATTGGCGGTTGGTACCGAAATAGTATTTGCCCTCGTGCCAGCTGAGCAGGCTCATGGTCGAGCCTTTTACCTGATCGAACTGAAATACTTCGAGGCTGTTGTCGTCGTGAAACTGAAACAGGATGCGGAAATTCCGGCCGGCTTCCTTGCCGGTCCAGGCGCCCGAAAGCCAGTCGAGCTTGTGCAGGTCGGCCTGGGAGTAGCGCACTTCGGTTGTGGTGGGCAGAACGAGATAGAGTTCTTCGCGGAGTTGGGGGTTGGAGCGGCAGGCTAAAAAAGCGAGCAGGGAAAGGACGGACAGGAAGAAGAGATTGTTTTTCATAGCCGAAGATTGGATCAAGACGAGTTGCTTACCGCAATTCGGTTGCCAAAATATTAACTTATTTGTTTTCAGTGTTTTATAAATTTTTGTTAAAAATTTAAAAGTCCGAAAACGAACAAGGCTGTCCGGAAGCGTACATCTTCCTGCTTATCGCCCCAAATGCACGAGCAGCACGCTCACGTCGGCCGGGCTGACGCCCGAGATGCGGCTGGCCTGCCCCAGGGTGCGGGGGCGTATCTGGCTGAGTTTGTGCCGCGCTTCGATGCTGAGCGCGAGGATCGACTGGTAATCGAAGTCTTCCTGCAGGCGCAGGTCTTCGAAGCGGTTCATTTTGTCCACCAAATCCTGTTCTTTCTGGATGTAGCCGTCGTATTTCATGTTGATCTCTGCCAGTTCGACGAATTCGCGTTCGTAGGGCGAGAGGAATTGCGATAGCTCGGGCAGGGCGGCTGAAAGCGAACCGATGTTGACTTGCGGGCGGAGCAGGATGTTGTGGAGTTTGACTTTTTGCACCGTGGGCGCCGAATCGACGGAAGCCAGGTAGCCATTGATTTCGTCGGGGGCTACGGAGGCGTTGCGGAAAAAGCCCTCGATCTCGGTCGCTGCCTGTTGTTTGGTGCGGACGCGGTCCATACGTGTGTCTGTACCCCGCACACCAAGGCGGTGAGCGATAGGCGTCAGGCGCAGGTCGGCGTTGTCCTGGCGCAGCAGGATGCGGTATTCGGCGCGGCTGGTAAACATGCGGTAAGGCTCTTCGGTGCCTTTGTTGACCAGGTCGTCGATCAAAACGCCGATGTAGGCTTCCGAGCGTTTGAGGATGAGCGGTTCTTGCTCCTTTACGGCCAGCGCGGCGTTGAAGCCCGCGATCAGGCCCTGGCAGCCGGCTTCTTCGTAGCCCGTGGTGCCGTTGATCTGGCCGGCGAAAAAGAGGTTTTTGACCAGATGGGTTTCCAGCGAGAGTTTCAGCTGGGTGGGCGGGAAATAGTCGTACTCGATGGCGTAGCCGGGACGGAACATTTTGGCGTTTTCGAGACCCGCAATTTGCCGCAGGGCCTTGTACTGCACGTCTTCGGGCAGGGAGGAGGAAAAGCCGTTGATGTAAATTTCGACCGTGTCGCGCCCTTCCGGTTCGATGAACAACTGGTGCGATTCTTTATCGGAAAAGCGGTCGATCTTGTCTTCGATGCTGGGGCAATAGCGCGGCCCCACGCCCTGAATCCGGCCGGTGAACATAGGCGACTGGTCGAAGCCCGTGCGCAGGATATCGTGTACTTTCCGGTTGGTGTAGGTGATGTGGCAGGGCAACTGTTCGGTCAGCGGCGGGGTATCGGTGTAGGAAAATTTGCCGGCCGGTTCGTCGCCCGGCTGTACTTCCATGCGCGAATAATCGATTGAGCGGCCGTCGATGCGCGGCGGGGTGCCGGTTTTCATGCGGCCGGCTTCGAAGCCCAGCTGGACGAGTTGCTCGGTGATGCCCCGCGCGGAGGATTCGCCGGCACGGCCGCCGCCGAATTGTTTTTCACCGATGTGAATGATGCCATTGAGGAAAGTGCCGTTGGTGAGTACCACGGCCTTGCCGGCGATTTCAAGGCCCATGCCGGTACGAACGCCGCAAACACGGCCGTCTTTGACCACGAGTCCGGCCACCATTTCCTGCCAGAAGTCGATGTTCGGATGCGCTTCGAGCAGTTGACGCCATTTGGCCGCAAATTGCATGCGGTCGCTTTGCGCGCGGGGGCTCCACATCGCCGGTCCCTTGGAGCGGTTGAGCATGCGGAACTGGATCATGGTGTGATCGGTCACGATGCCCGAATAGCCCCCCAACGCGTCGATTTCGCGCACAATCTGGCCTTTGGCCACGCCGCCCATGGCGGGGTTGCAGCTCATCTGGCCGATGGTCTGCATGTTCATGGTGGCCAGCATAACCTTGCAGCCCAGGTTGGCGGCGGCGACCGCGGCTTCGCATCCGGCGTGGCCTGCGCCGACTACAATGACGTCGTAAGTGGGGAACATGGATTTTTTTGCTAAAACCGCTAAAAACAGGGTGCGGCGGTAAAAAGTTTGCAAAGATACGCCTGTGACGGAGAATAGTGGCAGGATTCAACAGGCCCTACTTCCCGACCAGCCGGTAGCACATGCGAGCAGCCCAAAGGATATTGCCCAAATGCGTGTACAGGGCATGTCTATTTTTTTGGTAAAATATTTTTGTCTTTTTGTAAACTATACTTTACATTTGTACAAAAATACTTTACATCATGAAAACACTTCGTTTGCTCCCGACTGTTTGGAAACCGGTCGGTTTCGTGCTGGCGCTGGCAGGCGCCGTGCTGGGTACCCTGACGGTGTTCGGCAATTTTGAAATTCCGGGCTTCGGTTTCAACCTGCGAAAGGAAGACGAATTTCTGGTGCCCCGGTTCGAGAATTTCACCCAGGAACTGGCTTTGACGCTTTTGCTCGTCGGGCTGTTGGCGATGGCTTTCAGCCGCGTCAAACACGAAGACGAGCGCGTGCAGCTGATTCGCCTGGAAGCCTTTCAGTGGAGCGTGCTGGTTCAGTTCAGCGTCCTGCTGGCGGCCAACTGGCTGCTGTACGGCGGCAATTTCTTCTACGCCATGCTTTTTAATCTGTTCACTCCGCTGATCGTGTTTTTGCTGCGTTTTCACTACGTGTTGTACCGCAGCAACAAAGAGATTGCCGACGAAACCCTCGAAACGACATGAAAAACCGCTTGCGTGAAGAACGCGCCCGGCTCGACATTTCCCAGGCCGAATTGGCCGAACGCACGGGCGTCAGCCGCCAAACCATACATTCCATCGAAAACGGCCGCTACGTGCCGTCTACCGTGCTGGCGCTGAAAATTGCCCGGGTATTTGAAAAGCCGCTGGAAGAGGTTTTTCAGCTGGAAGAAACAGATTAGAATGATTGTTTCGATTGATCCGATTGTTTCGATTGATTCGATTGGCCTCCCCCGGCCCCTCCACAGGAGGGGGGCGGACTGCAAGGCTTTATCAATTGGCTTTCAATGATTTGCGAATAGCATATGAACAGTATTGCTGCTTTAATGGAAAAATTTGAAAGCCAGGACAAAATCACATGAACCAATTACAGAACACTGAAAATCAACCAATAATACCTTGCGATCCGCTCCCCTCCTGTGGAGGGGCCGGGGGAGGCCAATCGAACCAATCGAATCAGTCGAACCAATCGAATCAATCGAATCATTTGTTCAGCCGTTCCAGCGCTTCTTTCGGTTCATTCCACGCCGGCGACATTTTGTTGGCCTGTTCGTAGTCGAGTTTGGCTGCATCCAGGTTGCCCTGCAATTCGGCGCTGAGGCCGCGGTAGAAGTAGGCTTTGACGAAGAGCTGGTCGACCTGCACGGCGATATTGAAGTTGTCGAATGCCTTTTGCAGCGAGTCCTGTTCGAGGTAGATCAGGCCCATGTCGAAGTAGGCATTGGCATAGTCGGGGTTGCGCACGATGATATCGCGGTACACCTGAAAAGCCTTTTCGAATTCGCCCCGGCGTTTGTACAGGATGCCCTTGTATTCGCGGGCTTCGAGGTCGGTGGAGTCGAGGCGCAGCACGTTGTCGAAGTACTGGATGGCGACCGGATCGTTGCGGTTGGTCATGATTTTACCCAGGAACATCCAGGCGTCGATGTTGGTCGCGTCGAGTTGCACGGCGCGTTGCAGCGATTTGATGGCGCGGGTGGTGTCGCCCATATCGAGTGCGATTCGGCCGGTCATGAAGTAGCCTTCCGGGTGCTGCGGGTTTTGGCGAAACACCTTGTCGACGGCAGCCAGCGCCTGGTTGTGTCGGCGTACGATGAGGTTGAATTCGCTGAGTTTGAGCAGGGTATGGATGCTGGTCGGGAATTTTGCCGAAGCGGCTTCCAGCACTTCGATGGCGCGTTTGGAATCGTTGGGCCGGGCGTAATCGAGC
Source organism: Saprospiraceae bacterium (assembly GCA_016787345.1). Classification (GTDB taxonomy): domain Bacteria; phylum Bacteroidota; class Bacteroidia; order Chitinophagales; family Saprospiraceae; genus M3007. Next base: position 4,438 of record JAEUUU010000104.1, read on the forward strand.
ATCACGTCGGCCATAAGGTGGTAGTAGGCGACGTGGTTGGAGTCGATGGCGAGGGCCTTTTCGAGGTCGGCCAGGGCTTCGTCATAACCTTCGAGTTTGTAATACACGCCGGCCCGCAGGTAGAGCAGGGAGTCATTTTTCGGGTCTTTGGCCAGCAAGTCGTCGAGGGCTGCGAGTTCGGGGTCCTGGTTTTCGCCGGGTTTGTTTTGGGGTTTGTCCGAATTGTTATTGCAGGCAAAGAGCAGGGCAAAGCCTGCCAGCAGGGCAGAAACAAGTACGCGCATGGTTTTGTGTTTGTAAAAAATGTTCAGGCGTGCAAGGGTGCGCAAAATTAGGTCCTTTGGTGTTTGCGCAGGGTTCTAATTTCGCGGCTGCACTTCACCCATACAACCAGGCGCCCCCGGCGCGTGTTTTCCGCTTATGGAATTGTATTATCGAGAATTTGGCCAGGGCCATCCGTTGCTCATCCTGCACGGTTTGTTCGGTTTTTCGGACAACTGGCAGACCATCGCCAAAAGCCTCTCCGAGCACCACCTGGTCGTCACACCCGACCTGCGCAACCACGGCCGCTCCCCCTGGGCCGATTCGCACACCTACACTGATATGGCCGACGATATTCAGGCTTTTCTCGAATCGCACTGGATGTTCATTGCCTCGGTCGTGGGCCATTCGATGGGCGGCAAAGTGGCCATGCAACTGGCTCTGAACCACCCCGACCGCGTCGACAAACTCGTCGTGGTCGATATTGCCCCCGGCCAGGCGACCGACAACCACAGCGATATTTTTCAGGCGCTGGCCGATCTGGATTTGTCGAAACTGAGTACCCGCCAGGAAGCCGATGAGTTTCTCGCGGCGCGAATTGCCGACTTCGGCACCCGCCAGTTTTTGCTCAAAAACATCACGCGCAACCCCGACGGCAACTTTGCCTGGAAAATGAACCTGCCGGTGCTGCGCCGAGCCTATGCCGATATTCTGGCCCCGGTAAGCGGCGAACCCTTCGACAAACCGGCACTATTTGTGCGGGGCAGCCGCTCGAATTATATCAAAGACGAGGATTTTGCGTTAATCCGCACGCTGTTCCCCCGCGCCGAACTTGTCACGATCGAAGGCGCCGGCCACTGGGTACATGCCGAAAAACCAGCCGAATTGCTGACGGTACTGCGCAATTTTCTGGACCAATAAAGCCTTTGAAAAGCCCCTTGCCGCGCCATCCGCCCGGCTTGGTCGGAAAACCTGATCTTCACGCCGGCTTACCGGCTTATTTTGAACCTTCGGTTCGATAATTTTTTGAACAACATGATCAAAAAACACCTCTCCATCTGCTGCCTGCTTCTGCTTTCGGTCAGCGTTTTTGCCCAAAACGGCACTGCCGGCAAATACTTCGAGATCTCCAAAAACCTGGAAATCTTCGCCAATGCTTACCGGGAGATCAACCACGGCTACGTCGACGAACTCGACCCCGGCAAACTCATGCGCAGCGGCCTCGACGCCATGCTCGAAGGCCTCGACCCCTACACCAATTACATCTCCGAAACCGATATCGAAGGCTATCGCATCCAGACCGACGGCAAATACAACGGCCTCGGCGCCTCCGGCAAACGTATGGGCGACTGGGTGGTCATCACCGAAATCCTCGAACACAGCCCCGCCCAAAAAGCCGGCCTGAAAGTCGGCGACGCCATCGTGTCCATCCAGGGCCAGAGCGCCCAGGGCAAAACCGACGCCCAGGTGCTCGAATTCCTGCGCGGCTTCCCCGGCACCTCGGCCGACATCGTGGTACGGCGCCCCGGCGAAAACAAGGAGATGAAAATCAAACTGATGCGCGAAGAAGTAGAAGTGCCCAACGTGCCCCACTCCGGCATCGTGGCCGACGGTATCGGGTACATCAACCTGACCACTTTTACCCAGGATGCCGGCGAACACGTGGCCCGCGGACTGGAGGGGTTGAAAGCTAAAAACCCCAACCTCAAAGGCGTGATTCTCGACCTGCGCGACAACGGCGGCGGCCTGCTCAACGAAGCGGTCAACGTGGTCAACGTATTCGTTCCCACCGGCGAAATGATCGTGAGCACCAAGGGCAAAGTGCCCGAATGGGACCGCACTTTCCGCACCACCGGCGCCTCGGTCGACCAGAACATCCGCGTCGTGGTATTGATCGACAAAAAAAGCGCCTCGGCCTCCGAAATCGTGAGCGGCGCCCTGCAAGACCTCGACCGCGCCGTGCTTATGGGCCAGCGCAGCTTCGGCAAGGGCCTCGTGCAGAACACGAAAGACCTGGGTTACAACGCCAAGGTGAAGCTTACCACGGCCAAATACTACATCCCCTCGGGGCGCTGCATCCAGGCTGTGCGCTACAAAAACGGACAACCCGTCGATATCCCCGACAGCGAACGCGCCCGCTTCAAAACCCGCAACGGACGCCCCGTGCTCGACGGCGGCGGCGTCACACCCGACGTGCTCCTGCCGGTCGATACGGCCACGGGCATCGTCAAAGCCCTGCTCGACCAGAACGTCATATTCGACTACGTGACCCAATGGTCGGCCAAACACACCACGATCGACTCGATCGAAGTGTTCAGTTTCAACGATTGGGACGAGTTCACCCGTTTTGTGCAAAACCGCAATTTCAGCTACGAAACCGAAACCGAACGCAAACTGAAAGAACTGCAAGCCGCGGCCGAGAAAGAAAACCTGAGCGTCTCGACCGATGTGCAGGCGATCGACAACAAGGTCAAAACCGCCAAAAAAGACGAACTTAACCGCAACAAGGCCCGTATCGTGCGCGAAATCGAGCAAGAGATCGTGGGTCGCTACTATTTCCAGCGCGGCAAGGTGCGCAAATCTTTGAAAAATGACCCGGAAGTGGAAGAAGCCGTCAAATTGCTCAACGATGCAGCCCGTTACGACAAAATTTTGTCGGGGCGTTAAAAACAGTCGAACCCGGCTTGCTTTGTTAAGGTTTGTCAAAAAGCAACCTGATTAAAGCAACCTTGGGGTACATTTGACGTCTCAATGATTGAAAATCTTCTCTCACCATTAAAATTGGATTTCCCGCTATGAAGAAAGTACTCTTCCTCCTGCCTTTCCTGCTGATCCTCGGTATCACCGCTGCCAGCGCCCAGTGCAACAAATCGGCCTCGGCCACTACCGGTGCTTCCTGCTGCTCCAGCAAAGCCGCCAAAGCCGCTGCTGCCGACACCAACATCGAAAAACGCATGGCCGAAGACGGCACTGTTTCCTACGTTCGCAAAGAAGCCGATGCCCAAGGCAATGTTCGCTTCGTAAGCGTACAATACGATGAAGCTTCCAACACGTTCGTCAACGTTGCTCCGAAAACTATGACCGCCGATGCAAAAGCCGGTATGGCTAAAAAAGCCTGTGCAGGCGAAGGCGCCGGCGCCGGTAAAGCATGCTGCTCCAGCGGTTCCGCTCAAAGCAAATCCTGCTGCTCCAGCAAAGCCGCCGACAAGAAAGAGCAATAATTGATTGCCAAGCAACAGATAGGAGCCGCTTCCGGAGTTTTTCGGGAGCGGCTTTTTTTATAGCTACTATTGAAAGGCCTTTCCATTTAGCCTTCCAATTCTTAACTTTGTTTCAAATTGAAATCGATGCAAGCATATCGAACCCGATTAGTGGTAAAAAATAGCCGGATAACAATCCAGCTTCCGGAAGGATTTGAAAATTCGGACGTAGAAGTGATCGTTGTGCAATCTTCATTGAACCAACCGGTGCGTGGACAACGAAAGTCGTTTGCCAAATTCCGCGGCAGCTTGCAAACGGGGCTTTCACAACAGGAACTTGATGAAGAATTGCTTAAAATGCGAGACGAATGGGAGCGCCCGCTATCCTAGATTCTAACATCGTTATTTATTTTCTTGATGGCAGGATGCCAGATCAGGCCCTTGAGTTGCTTGAAAAGCAATTGAATGATTTTGGTAGTTTTGTTTCTGTTATTTCTATGATTGAGTTGTTGGGCTGGCAAGCGCCAGGTCAATTTGCGATGCAACAAATTGAGCATTTTCTTGCTGAAAGCACCATATTGCCGCTCACGGATGCTGTTGTTGAGAAAACAATTCAAATACGGCGTACGTACAAGATAAAACTACCGGATGCTATTATAGCCGCAACGGCAATGACGCACGGCTTTACCCTGATTTCCAGAAATGATAACGATTTTTTGAAAATATCAGGGCTGCAGTACATGAACCCGTTCCCATTAGCTTAGAGCAGTTTTTCCAGGTAATGCTCCCCAATCCCAAACCCCTCTTTCAAAGCCTTTACTTTTTCCAAAGCCTCTTTTTCCCGCTTCTTTTCCCTGGCGCCGCCTATGGCCGTGATCATCACGTTTTTGGCCGTGTGTTCGGTGGAGATAAATTCGAATACCTGCGTGCGGTAGCCCTGTGATTCGAGCAGCAGGGCCCTGATGCCGTCGGTCAGGATTTCGGCCTGGCGTTCTTCGAGGATGCCGTGGCGGAGCAGCGGGGCCATTTCGTTGTGCGGGTGCAATTCTTTCCGGATTTGTTTGTGACAACAGGGCGCCACCACAATGATCTCCGCTTGGCCGCGGACGCCCGTGGCCAGCGCCAGGTCGGTCGCCGTGTCGCAGGCATGCAGGGCGATGAGCAGATCGAGACGCTCGGGCTTGTACCGGGCGATGTCGTCCGCAATGAAATCCAGTCCTTCGAAACCGGCTTCCCGGGCGGTTTTGTTGCAAAACTCGACCAGCGCCGGTCGCAGTTCGATCCCGGTGATACGAGGTTTCATGCCCAGGCGGTTGACCAGAAAATCATACAGCGCAAAGGTGAGGTAGCCCTTTCCCGAACCCATGTCGGCGATGTGCGCATCGGGCGGCAGCGGATGGCTTTTGAGCAGGGCCTCGATGATTTCCAGAAATTTATTGATCTGCCGCCATTTGTCCTGAGCGGTGGGCAACACTTCTCCGCGGGCGTTGGTAATACCCTGGGCGTGCAGCCAGGGCGCTTCGGGCGACAGCAGGCGGTTTTTGCCGCGGTCGTGGCGGGTATCGGGCGAGGTCGTCTGCGCGGGTTTTTTCAGCGTCAGGGCGGCTTCGCCGTTTTTGGCAAATGAAAGGGTGGCATCCTGCCCGGTGCTGAACAGGTCGGCATTGAGCCACTGCGTTCCCAGCCATTGTTGCAGCAGGGCGATGGCTTCCGGCAAAGGCAGGTTTTTGACCTCGTCGCGCGTTTTGTAGCGATAGGTAAAGGCGACGTGCGGCCCTTTTTTCAATTCCACCTTTCGGAGATAAATGTTTTTCAGATCAGGTCCGGCGGAGGCCCTCGAGCGGCTCAGGGTGCATTTCAGCAGCGCGCCTTCGTTGAAAGCCTGTTCAAAGAGTTGGACAAACCGGGATATAGACATGGAGATCAATGATTCGTTTTGCGTTGGCGTTCGCCGCGGCGGCGCAGTTCGTCTTCGATGGAGCGCAGGGTAAATTCGAGCTCGCCGCGGCTGTCGAAGCGTTTTTTCTGCAGAACGATCAGGAAAAAGAAAGCGAAAAAGTTGATGGTACCCACCGTGCCGCCGGCCAGCATAAGCCAGAAAATACGGAAGGCGCCGGCCACGAAAGTCAACACCACCCAGCCGGCGGCAGCGGCGCCCATCCACATGGCGATGCGCTGCTGACGGTCGAAGAGATACAGGCGTCGCCGGGCGCGTTCGCGCAGTTCGAGCAGGTGCTCGAATGCAAACTCGGCCGGGCCGAGTTCGGCCAGCAGGCGGAAGTCGTCGTTGGCCTCGCGTTCGAGGCGATCGAGCGACGACTCTTTTGGTTTGCGATGCAACATGGCGCGGCGAAGAGACATTGTATAGATAACAAACGAACGATTAGGGCCCCGGGTTGGCTGCCGGCCTCAAAAATAATTACGAAGCGCGGTTTTCCTGGTTGATTTTGAAGCCGATCTGCTGATGCGTGGCCGGCTGGTCGTCGTCAAAATCCTCCCAATTGGTGATTTCGGTGATAAATTCTTCGAGATGGCGCACGAAATGCGGCGGATTGAGTTCGTTGGGTCGGTAGATGGCAATCTGTTTGGGCGGTTGCGGCTGACCGTATTTTTCGATAAAAGGATAATTGATGGCCACCAGAATTTTTCCGTTGAACAGTTGCTGGTACACCAGTGCGCCGTTTTGTTTGATCAGGTCGCGGCGCAGGTCGTCGCCAACGCTTTCGCCCAGACCGCTGTGGCTGGCGCCCAGGGACAGGATGATGGTTTCGAGATTGGCCACGTCGAAGCGGTCTTCCACCGAACAGTTGAGCCCGGCAGCGTCGGCAGCCTGGCGCAGGGTGTCCATGATGAGGGTTTTCATCTGGGTTTGCCAGAGCTCGCGGTAGCGCTGAGTGTTGTCGAGGATTTGTTTGTAATGCTCTACGCGGCGTTTAAGGTTGCTGTAATCAAATTCGGTCAAGGCCATATTGCAGCGGTGGAATTTTTCGTGTGAATAAAAGCGGAACCGCCCGTTTCAACAAAGGTCGGAAACGGGCGGTTCTTTTTGTCCGCCGATTTTTGTGTCGGCTGTTGGCGCTTGTGGGGTGAATGGGAGGGGAAGTTGTTGTTGGACAGGATTGACAGAATCAACAGGATAAATACAGCGGCGAAGCCGCAAAATCCTGTAAATCTTGTTAATCCTGTCCAACCTAAAAAAATCCTGTCCAACCTGAAACCTGCCTCTTCTTCCCCTGAGTTACCCCGCAAAAGCCCGATCCACGATCTCCATCTGCTCTTTTTCGTGCTTTTTCGGGAAGCCGGTCGCCGGGCTGGCGGCCGCGGGGCGGCTGATGCAGGTAAAGCTGTATTGCGGCTGGGTCACGGCCAGGTAAGCCCAGGCGCCCATGTTGGCGGGCTCTTCCTGCACCCATACCGGACGGGCGTTTTTGTATTTTTTCAGGAGGGCGTCGAACTGCTTTTCCGGGAACGGATACATCTGTTCGAGGCGCAGGATGGCGACGTCGTCGCGTTTTTCCTCCTGGCGGCGCTTGTCGAGGTCGTAGTACACTTTGCCCGTGCACACCAGCAGTTTTTTCACTTTTTTCGGGTCGGCGCTCGTGTCGTCGAGGATTTCCTGGAAGCGGTTGCCCGTCTCGAGCGCGTTGATGTCGCCGAGATTGTAGGGTGCGCGCAGGCCCGATTTGGGCGACATGACGATGAGCGGCTTGCGGAAGGGGCGTACCAGCTGGCGGCGCAGCAGGTGGAAAAAGTTGCTGGCCGAGGTGACGTTGGCTACCGTCACATTGTATTCGGCGCAACCCTGCAGGAAACGTTCGAGACGGGCCGAGGAGTGCTCGGGGCCCTGGCCTTCATAGCCGTGCGGCAGCAACATCACCAGGCCGCTCATGCGGTGCCATTTGGCTTCGCTGGCAAAAATGAACTGGTCGATGATCGTACCGGCGCCGTTGACGAAGTCGCCGAACTGGGCCTCCCAGATCACCAGCGCGTCGGGTGTGGCGAGCGAGTAGCCGTATTCAAAACCCAGCACGGCGTATTCGCTGAGCAGAGAGTTATAAATGCGGAATTTGCCCTGATGCTCCGAAAGTCCGTCGAGGCGGTTGATTTCGAGGAAATTATGCGAGTCGACCAGGGTGGCGTGGCGGTGGCTGAACGTGCCGCGGCGCACGTCCTGACCGCTCATGCGCACATCTTTGCCTTCAAGCAGGATGGAGCCGTAGGCCATGAGTTCGCCGAGTTGCCAGTCGATCTTGCCGGAAGCGATGAGTTGCTTTTTGGCGTCGTTGAGTTTGACGATCTGGGGCAGCGGGTGGAAGCCGTCGGGGAAGCTGGTCAGTTGGTGAAGCAGGCGGTCGATCACGGCGCGGGGCACTCCGGTATCGGGGCTTTCGTGAAAATCGGCCGGGTCGACGGTCTTTTTAAGCGATTTCCAGTGCAGTTCAGGGTCCTGGTATTTGTACGGCAGCGGGTTCTGGCGCACCTCGTCGAGGCGCGACTGCAGGTCGGCGCGGAACTGGGCCTCCATGTCTTTGGCCAGTTGCTCGTCGACGTCGCCGCGGCTGAGCAGGATCTTGTTGTAAATCTCGCGCGGGTTGGGGTGCTGGTCGACGATTTTCCAGATGTGCGGGTGGGTAAAACGCGGTTCGTCGCTTTCGTTGTGGCCGTAGCGGCGGTAGCACACGATATCGATAAACACATCGGAGTTGAACATCTGGCGGTATTCGGTCGCCAGTTCGGCAGCATACACCACGGCCTCGGGGTCGTCGCCGTTGACGTGGAAGACCGGCGCCTGCACCACTTCTGCCACGGAGGTGCAATAGGTGCTGGAGCGGCCGTCTTCCCAGCCGGTGGTAAAGCCGATCTGGTTGTTGATGACCAGGTGGATGGTGCCGCCGGTGTAATAGCCCTGCAACTGGCTCATCTGGATGGTTTCGTACACCACGCCCTGACCGGCCACGGCGGCGTCGCCGTGGATGAGGATGGGCAGGATGCGGTCGTACAAAGAGCCGTAAAGGATATCCGCCTTGGCGCGGGCGAAGCCTTGCACGACGGGGTCGACGGCTTCGAGGTGGCTGGGGTTGGGCAGCAGTTTGAGGTATACGGAGCGGCCGTTGGCGGCGGTCACCTGGGAGGAATAACCCATGTGGTATTTCACGTCGCCGGAGCCGAAGCTCTGGTCCGGGATGGTTTTGCTCTCGAATTCGGAGAAAATCTGCGCATAGGTTTTACCCAGCGTATTGGCCAGTACGTTGAGGCGGCCGCGGTGGGCCATACCGATGATGACCTCTTCCACGGGCATGTCGCCTTCGGCGGCGCCTTTGTTGATAATGGCGTCGATGGCCGGTATGGTCGATTCGCCGCCTTCGATGGAAAAGCGTTTCTGGCCCACGAATTTGGTGTGCAAAAACTGCTCGAAGCCCACGGCGCCGTTCAGTTTTTCGAGAATGCGTTTTTTCTTCCCGATCGGGAAGCCGTAATCGGGCGCCAGGTTGCGTTGTTCCACTTTTTCGCGCAGCCACATGCGTTTGCCCTTGTCGTGAATATGGGCATTTTCAAAGCCGATATTGCCGCAATAAATCTTTTGCAGCCGCTCGATGATCTCGCGCAGGGTGGCGTTGGGCATGCCCAGTTCGAAACCCGCGACGAAGCGGCGGTCGAGGTCGGCTTCTGTCAGACCGTAATCGGACAGGTCGAGGCGGGGCTTGCGGTCTTTGCGCGGTTTGATCGGGTTGGTCGTGGAAAGCATGTGCCCCCGGTCGCGGTAGCCGTAGATCAGTCCCACCACGCCGAATTCCTTGTGCAAATCCGCGGCATCTGCCGTTGCGGTCTTGCTGCCCGCGCTGCTGCCGTTTCCGGCGTGCAGGGCAAAATCAAAACCTTTAAAAAATACCTGCCAATCGGTTTCCACACTGTCGGGGTTGTCGAGCCAGTTGCGGTACAGCGTGTCGATGTATTGCGGGTGGGCGTTGAATACGGCTGATAAATCTTTCATTAATCGTAGGAATAAAATGGGTGCACGCAGAGAGAAAGAGGTTCTAATGAGTTTAAAATCAGTTGCTTGTGCTCTTCGCGTCTTTGCGTGACAAAATTGTGTTTAATAAAAACTGCCCCTGAAACCACATCGGGCAGTCGCTTGTTCGGGCAAAAGCCCGCAAAATTACCATAATTCAGGCTTTTTGCAGGCAGTTGATGAATAGCAAAAAATCGAACGGGCAGCGTTCCTGTTTGTTCAGAATAATTGTCCGGGGCGGGGTAAAAATTTCAGGGATTGAAAAAGAAAATTTTGCCGCGGCTTTTCTTTTTCCGCAGTAAAAATCTACCTTTGCCGGCCCAAAATCAAAAACTACTTTTTCTCCGCAATTTTTATCATTCAGTATACCGACGCATGGCACACCATCGTTCAGCGCTCAAACGGATTCGTCAGACGGAAAAACGCCGCCTGCAAAACCGCTACTACAAAAAAACTGCCCGTACGGCCATCAAAAACCTGCGTGGCCTGAAAGCCAAATCGGAGGCCGAAACGTTTCTGCCCAAAGTGGTCAGCATGATCGACCGCCTGGCCAAGCGCGGCAGCATCCACCGCAACAAAGCCGCCAACCTGAAAAGCGGCCTGATGAAATTCGTCAACGGCCTGTCGTAATACAGGGTTGCAGTGGCGGCAGCGCCTGATCGCCTGCCGATAAAATCAAAAAGTGTATTCCTTCAAGCCGGGGATACACTTTTTGTGTTTGTATTTGTCAAGGATCGAACCCTCGCCCAAATAAATGTCCACCAAGTTTTTTCCGCTCAAAGTCCGCGAAGTGCGCCGCGAAACCGCCGACACGGTATCGGTCGCCTTCGAAGTACCCGAACACCTGCGCGACACCTTCCGCTACGTCCAGGGCCAGCACCTCGTGTTGCGCACCACCCTCAACGGGGAAGAAGTGCGCCGAACCTACTCCATTTGCACGGGCGTACACGACAACGACCTGCGCATCGCCGTCAAAAAAGTGCCCGAAGGGGTATTTAGCACCTGGGCCAACGAACAACTGCGCCCCGGCGACGCACTCGAAGCCATGCCGCCCCAGGGACATTTTTTTGTCGAACTGCAACCCGAAAAACAGGGTCTCTACGTCGCTTTTGCCGCCGGTAGCGGTATCACGCCGGTCATGAGCATCCTCAAAACCACGCTCGAACAGGAGCCGCTCAGCCGCTTTATCCTGTTTTACGGCAACAAGGGCTTCGATCAGATCATCTTCCGCGAACAACTCGAAGAACTCAAAAACCGCTACCCCGATCGCCTGGCCGTCCACCACGTTTTGAGCCGCGAATCGCTGGGCAGTCCGCTTTTCCAGGGCCGGCTCGACGCCGACAAATGCCGGCAGTATGGCCGTCTGTTGTTCGCCCCGTCGGAGGTCGACGCTTTTTTCCTCTGCGGCCCCGAGGAAATGACCTTTGCCGTCAAATCCGCCCTGGAAGCCCTGGGCGTGGGCGCCAAAAAGATTCACTTTGAATTGTTTACGACGGCCGGCCTTAAAAAGAAAACCACCGTCGCCACCGACCGCTCCGATGCCTTCGACGCTGAAGTCACCGTGATTCAGGACGGCGCCGAATTCAATTTCCGCCTGCCCTCCGACGGCAGTACCCTGCTCGACGCCGCCATGCGCGCGGGCGCCGACCTGCCCTTTTCCTGCAAAGGCGGCGTGTGCAGCACCTGCAAGGCCCGCGTCCTCGAAGGCGAAGTGGAGATGGAACTGAACTACGGCCTCGAAGCCGATGAAGTAGAGGCCGGCTATGTGCTCACCTGCCAGGCCCACCCGAAAACGCGGCGGGTCGTGGTGAGTTTTGATGCATGAGGGAATAGGTTCGATTGTTCCGATTGTTTCGATTGTTTCGATTG
>JAEUUU010000130.1 GCA_016787345.1 Saprospiraceae bacterium
CTATCAACGGTCTGATAACCGGCACGCTGGCGAGCATCCCCGGCAGCGGCGACCTGGGCAACGGCATCCAGTTCGATTTTTCCGTCGGCGATGCGGGCCTGGCATTTCCCAACAACGACGGCATCCAGATCGCCGTAAAAGGCGGCGCCAGCTACCAGGGAACGGCCTACGACGCCCCGCCGCCGGCCCCGCTCCCGCTGCCCGTTCCGCCGGGCGACGCCGACGATCACCATCTCTACCTGTATGTGTCGAGCTACGAGGTCGATGCGCTCGCCTGGGCTTTTTTCAAAGCTGGACAACTCGACCTCCTGGTTCAACCCGACCAAATTCCGAACCCGGAGGCCCTGAAAGTGAAAAGTTACGTGGGCATGGAGTCGGCACTCCAGCCTTACCAAGCCTTCGTCATGTTTGCCCACATCGAGCAAAACACCGCCCCTGCCACCTCTTTCCAGACCGTTTACTACTTCGACGCGGCGGTGATGAACCAATTGAAAACCCAACTGCCCGCTTCGATCAACCAGTTGATCCAGGGTTTGCAGGGCAATGCCTATGTTTCACAAACCGATCTGGATAACTTCCTGCAATCGGCCACCGTGCCGGCCAGTTATTTTTCGGTCATAGCGGATGCAGGCAAAATATCGGCGATGGTGCTGACGCAGGATCTGAATTTCACACTGCTGATCCAGAACGGGCAGACGGATGCCCCCAACATCAAATTCGAAGTAAAACGCGTGGACATCCTTACCGATCTGGCGCTGGGCATCAGCCCCAGCAAAACGCAGTCGATGCAATTCGGCTTTGCCAACGCCACCAACGTCTGCACGTTTCAGAGCAGTTCGATTCCGGGTTTCAACGGCGATGTTTTCGCGCAAATCGTGTGGCCGGTGACCGCAGAGTACAACTACGCCGCCAACCTCGTCAAACTCGGTCAGGAAGGCGTGCCGCTGCCGATCATGAAAGGATTTCAATTCGATTTTGCCAATGCGCAACTGAGCCTGCAGGAAGGTTACGTCTCCATCCTGGCCAATGTTTTATATCTCAATTCCTGAACCCGCTCATTTTTCTGCCATGCAAGCCATTTCTGTCGCCATTGGGAAAGCCGGCATCCAGCTGTTTGCACAACATATCGTAGCCGCACACGTCATCGATCTGCTGAAAACCCTGCCGGCGCCGGACCGGTCCATTCCCGTGGGCGGACGCTGGGATATCCCCTGTAATCAATATGAGACACAATACGAGGTGAGGGATGGCACCTTCTCGATTGCACTGAATGGCGGCGTTGTACAAAACCTCGATGCGAAGTGTACGGCCGTCGAACAAGATCCGAACGACAATACGATATTTCAATGCACTTTCGTGGCAGGTGCATTTTCCGTCCAATACAACTGGACAGAAAATTATGTGCGCGACACCTATTCGTATCTGCAAGGCATAGGTTGGGTACCAGACCGTGCAGACAACATTTCCAATCGCTTCAACTATGCGCCAGGTTTTAACGGGCTCACGCTGAAAGTCAAATTTCAATTCAAATACGACGCCGGCGCCGGCTGGGAGATGGTGGTGCAGGGCAAACCCGAAATCAGCACGACAGAGACTAGTGCCAACATTCCTGCGGGCAGTGCGGTGTTGTATTCCGGCAGCCAGTGCAACTTTGGAAACAGTGCCAGCGACGCAACGGTGCAGGCGCTTCAAAACATCGATTTTAACGGCAAAGTCGGCGACGTGGTCAAGGGCGTCATTGCCAGCATTCCCACCAGCGGCGAGCTGGGCGACGGCATCCGGTATGATTTTTCCAGCGGCGACGACGGCCTGAAATTCCCCGCCGCAAACAGCATTCAGATGGGCGTAAAAGGCGGCGCCAGTTACAACGGCACGGCTTTCTCGGGCACTACGCCTCCCGCGCTCCCCTTGCCGGCGCCGCTCCCCGAAAACGACATCCACCACCTCGACATGTACGTCTCGAACTACGAGGTGGATGCGCTCAACTGGGCATTCTTCAAAGCCGGCCGACTCGACACTGTCGTGAATGCCGCCGACCTGCCCGATCCCGATGTATTGAAAGTAAAGACCTATGTGAGCATCCTGCCCGCCCTGAAACCCTTCGCGTCTTTCGCCATGCAGGCGCAGATTTCGCTGAATTCGGCGCCGACGACATCGTTCCAACTCGTGTACGAACTGACGACCGAGGTGCTGAATACCCTGAAACTGAAGGTTTCGCAGCAGGTTTATCAACTGTTGACGGGTTTGCAGGGCAACAACTACGTATCGAAGGTGGCACTCGAGACCGACCTGAGCGGCGCCGGCATCGACAGTTCCAATTTTTCAACGATCGAAATGGCCGCCCAAAGCATGGGAATGGTGGTCGGCCACGACATCCATTTTACCCTGGTTATACAGAACTTCCAGTCCGAACAGCCGCAGATCGTCTTCAATGTCAAGCGCACCGATATCCTCGGCAACCTGGCGCTTGGCGTCGGCCCGAACAAGACCCAGACCATGCAATTCGGGTTTAAAAATGCTAACTGGACAGCCGGTTTTGTCAGTAGTACCATACCGAAGTTCGACGGATCGAGCCTGGCGATGGTGTGGGGCACTGCCGGCGAACCCCGCTACGACAACCTGCTCGCCGCACTGGGCGCTACGGGGGTGCCTATCCCGATCATGCAGGGGTTCAAATTTGATTTTACCAACGCGGAACTGAACATGGAAGAAAACTATGTCAGCATCAAGGCCTGCGTAGAATACTCATAATCACACAAAATTTTCATTATGCAAGCACTCACTATTGCCATTGGCAAAACCGGCATCCATTTTTTTGCCCAGCAATTTTTGACCAACCAGATTTTGACCCTCCTGAAAAGCCTGAACCCGCCCGGCCGTACCATCCCGGTTAATTCTTTCAGCTACGGCGACGGAAACGACACCTGGACGATCAATAACCTGAACATTCAACTGAACAACGGCAGCCTCGTCGGCTATTCCCCCTCGTATCAGGACGTAGTACAAGGGACCAGTAACAATGTGGCCATTTTTACGCTCAGTTTTCCTGCCGGTTCATTCGATGCCAGTTATGACTGGGTCGAGGCCTATGACTGGGTCGATAGCGGTTCGGTCGACAACAACGGACACGATTATCCGTACCGGCATACCGGGAGCAAGACTAAAAACTGCGTTTATTCCCCCTCCTTTTCCGGCCTGACCGTACAGGTCATCGTACAATTTGTCTTCAATACGCAAACCAATGCCTGGGAAGTGACCGTGCAAAATACCCAGGGAAATGCCACCTCGAAGGACCCCAATATTCCCAAAGACAGCATACTTCAAAAACAGTCGGGCGGTAATTGCAGTTTCGAAACACACGTCAGCGACGCCACCACGCAGGCCATCGACAACATCGATTTCGCTACGCCAATATCGGCCCTGATTTCCGGCATCCTGAAAACCATACCCGGCAGCGGCAACCTCGGCAACGGCATCGTGTACGACTTCTCGCTGGGCGACGGCGGCATCCTTTTCCCCAACAACGACGGCATCCAGATGGGCGTAAAAGGCGGCGCCAGTTACAACGGTGCGACCTTTTCCGAGCCTTCACCCCCTTCCCTGCCCTTTCCACTGCCCCCGGCCGACAGCGACACTCACCACCTCTGCATGTTCGTCTCGAACTACGAAGTGGATGCGCTCAACTGGGCGTTTTACGAAGCCGGCAAACTGAACTGCGTGGTGAATCCTGACGACTTGCCCGACCCGAACGTATTGAAGGTAAAAACCTATGTCGCTCAGCTGCCCGCTCCGCAACCCTTTCAGCTCTTTTCGATGCAGGCGCACATCGAACTGAACTCGGCGCCGACGACGGCTTTCCAAATGGTATATGAAATCACGAAAGCCGTGCTGGCACAATTGCAAACCCAGATGCCAACCGATCAATACAACCTCCTGACCAATTTGCAGGGCAACAACTATACCTCGGTGAGCAGTCTGGAATCCGACATGAACGCGTTGGGTATCGATCAGACTTATTACCCAACCGTCGAGAACGCGGCAAAAAGTATGGGAATGGTTGTCAGCCACGACATCAATTTCACCCTGGTCATTCAGAACTTCCAGACCAGCGAGCCGAACATTGTCTTCAACGTAAAACGAACAGACATCCTGGCCAATCTGGCGCTCGGCATCGGGCCGGGCAATACCCAGACCATGCAGTTCAGTTTCAAAAACGTGACCTACGACGTCACTTTTCTCAACAGCAACATACCTAACCTGGACGGAACGCAACTGTCGATAACCTGGTCGACTGTCGGCGAGACCAACTACGACACGCTGCTCTCCAAACTCGGCGCCAGCGGCGTACCGGTGCCTATCATGCAGGGTTTGCAATTCGATTTTTCCAATGCCCAACTCAGCATCCAGGACAGCTACGTGAGCATTCTGGCCAATGTTACTTATCAAAACTCCTAAACGTGATTTGTCATGCAAGCCATCACCATCGCCATCGGCAAATCCGGTATCCTGTTTTTTGCCAAACAATTCCTTTCCAATAAAATTGTGACCCTCCTGAAAACCTTGCAGGCGCCGAGCCGCAATATCACGGCGCCCTCGTTTAAATACAGCGAAGCCCCCTTGTCGACGACCACTGTCAGCAACTATTCCCTGGAGTTGTCGCAAGGGCAAATCCTCAATTTCGCTCCGGATTTCGCCGACCAGGTCGTACAGGGTCTGAACAATGGTATGACCGTGTTTACCCTTAATTTTAATGCCGGTCCTTTTCAGGCGGCCTACAACTGGGCCGAGACGTATCATTGGGACACGGTGGGCGTAACCGGCGGGCCGCGCCCGGTGCCGTATCATCAGTCTGGCGACAGCAATTTTTCAGACAACTATTCGCCCGAGTTCTCCGGTATGCTGGTCACGGTGGCGGTACAGTTTGCCTACGACACGCCATCCGGCTCCTGGCAAATCAGCGTTCAGAATACCAACGGCCAGTCTACCGCGCTCGATACCGGGCTGCCCTCCGGCAGTGTGCTCAGATTCCAGTCGGGCGGTTGCTCGGGTTATCATTTTGACCAGACCACTGCCCAGGCTATCGAAGACGTCAACTTCGGCCCGCCGATCAACGACCTGATTTCCGGCATCCTGAAAACCATACCCGGCAGCGGCAACCTCGGCAACGGCATCGTGTACGACTTCTCGCTGGGCGACAGCGGCATCCTCTTTCCCAACAACGACGGCATTCAGATGGGGGTAAAAGGCGGGGCCAGCTACAACGGCCAGGCTTACCCGGCCACGCCGCCGCCGCCGCTTGCCATGCCCCCGGTGCCGGCCGACAGCGATTCGCACGACCTCAACCTGTATGTGTCGGGCTTCGAAGTGGACGCCCTGAACTGGGCTTTTTTTCAGGCGGGCGAATTGAATCTTGTGGTGAATAAACAAGACCTCGCCCATCCGGACGAGCTGACGGTCAAACTGTATGTCGACGGGGGGGTCATGCCGGCGTTAAATCCCTACGTACATTGGGATATACAGGCCCAGGTTGTGCTCAACGCGGCGCCGACGACCACTTTCCAAACCGTGTATGAATTTGATAAGACGGTGATGGACGCCTTGCAAAATCTGTATCCTGACCTGAGCCAGCAGTTGAGCGATTTGCAGGGCAACAACTACCTTGATCTGAACAGCCTGGAAAACATCCTGAACGGACTCGCGATACCGCCGGCTTTTTATGCCACAATCGAAGCAACGAGCCGACGAACCGGTATGGTCGTCAGTCACGATATGAATTTGATCCTCGTGATCCAGGATAAAAACCTGTCGCCGGCCGATTATCCCAATATTGTATTTCATGTGACCCGTACAGACATCCTGACCGACCTCTGTCTCGGCAACGGCCCCAACCAGGCACAGACCTTGCAATTTCAGTTCAGCAATTATACCTACGACGGCCGTTTTGTCAGTACCACGGTGCCTGGTCTGGACGGCGGCCACTTTCCCTGCCTTTGGGGCGAGGTTTGTGAGCCGTTTTACGACCAGCATTTGCAAAGCATGGGTAAAAACGGTGTGCCGCTGCCCATCATGCAGGGTTTACAATTCGAATTTACCAATGCCAAATTGGACATTCAGGATGGTTATGTGAGCATCCTGGCCAACGTCGTATATCAAAACCCGTAAACATCTTCACATCATGCAAGCCATCTCTATTGCCATCGGTAAAACCGGCATCAACTTCTTTGCCCAGCATTTTCTGAGCTCGCAACTGGAGCAGTTGCTGACCAAACTGAAGCCGGCCGACCGCAACATCAGTGTGCCGAATTTCAGTTCGCAGAACGGCGACGTAACCCTCGATGTCTCCAATTTGTCGATCGCCCTCAGCAACGGCTCCCTGGCCGGGTTTTCTCCTGCTTTTCAAAATCTGGTGCAGGGCCTCGTAGCCGGCGTGCCGGCTTTCACCCTGAGTTTTCAGGCGCCCGGCTTTTCAGCCAACTACAACTGGTACGAGGCGTATCACCTGGACACCATTACCTTCACGCCGCCCAATTCGGTCTCGGACGTTCCCAGCGACCCCAGAAGTAACTTCGCATACACGCCAGGATTCAGCGGCATGGCTGTTACGATCGTGATCCAGTTTGCCTTCAATTCAAGCGCAAATGCCTGGCAAATGACCGCCGGCAAAGGAAGCGCCAGTGCACAGGGCCCTGTGGCCAATATTCCCCGCAACAGTATACTGTGGACGCAAGACACCCGATGTTTTGTCGGGCACGTCGATGAAACCACCGAAGCCTCCATCACTTCCACCGACTTTACCAGCCTGGTCAACACCCTGATCAACGGCGTCGTCAGTTCCATCCAGGGCAGCGGCAATCTGGGCGACAACATCGTCTATGATTTTACGCCGGGCGACGACGGGCTGTTGTTTCCCAACAACGACGGCATCCAGATCGGCGTAAAAGGCGGCGCCAGCTACAACGGCACGGCTTTTTCGGGCATCACACCGCCTAAACTGCCCTTGCCGGCCCCGCTCGCCGACAGCGACACGCACCACCTCAATATGTACGTCTCGAACTACGAAGTGGATGCGCTGACCTGGGCGTTCACCCAGGCGGGAAAATTGAACCTGGTACTCAATCCGACCGATGTGCCCGATCCCGATGTATTGAAAGTAAAAACTTACGTCGGTATTGCGAATGCATTGGAGCCTTATCAGTATTTCGCCATGCAGGCCCGGGTGACGCAGAACAGCGCGCCGGTGACAGCCTTCCAACTGGTGTACCAGTTTACCCAAACGGTCATGAATACCTTGCAAAATCAATTACCTGCGTCGGTCTGGAACTTGCTGAACAACAATATAGCCGGTAATAATTATGCCTCACAATCCGATCTGGAAGCCAATCTGCAGGGCATCGGCATTGAAGCGACTTATTTCCCGAAGATCGAAGACGCGGCCAAAACCATGGGTATGGTAGTCCATCACAACATCAACTACACGCTCGTGATCCAGACTTCTGAATCGCCCCAGCCGACCATCGTATTCAACGTCACACGCGTGGATATTCTGAGCAACCTGCTATTGGGAATCAATGCCAACAAGGCCCAAACCCTGCAGTTCGTCTTTTCCAACGTGACCTGGAATTGCAGCTTTGTCAGCAGCAGTATCCCAAAGTTTGACGGCTCTGTGCTCGACTCGGTATGGGGACAGGCCGGCGAGTCGGGCTACGCGACGATTATGGCCGAACTGGGCAAAACCGGCGTACCGCTGCCCATCATGCAGGGTTTTCAATTTGATTTTGCCAATGCCGAATTGAGTATTCAGGACAGTTACCTGAGTATTCTCGCCAATGTTCAATACAACAACGCCTGAGGCTTAACATTCAATTTGTAAACTATGGCCAGCACCTTTTCCGGCGTTTTTGCCGGCAAATTCACTTTTTATTCCACCCAGTCCGGCGGCCCGAATTATTACCTGACCACCTGCCGGGTGTCCGACGGCAACCACGGCTGGATTTATTACCCGGGCATGAACGGCGCCACTGTGGGTACAGTCGAAAAATTTCTGTTGTACAAATTTCCCGACGGCACGTTCAGGATTCAATCGGGCGACCTCCGCTGGCTGGCGTACCAGTCGTCTGGCAATTTTATCGAATACACCGACGACCCGACGCAGGCGGCGGCATTCAGCATCGGCGGCAACGACCTGGGCAGCACCACGCTCCAGTTCAACCAGCAACCCGTGTATTACCAGATCCTCAACAATTTGCAGGCGCCCAATCTGCTGACGCTGAACAAGGTGAACGATTCCCTTTCCATCTTTGCCAGGGTACAGATCACGCCTTCGATCGACGACATCAACTCGTCCAAATCAGCGGCAAACGGCGATTTTACCAACGCCATTTTGCTCGGACAAAGCCTGCAGGGGGTCAACTTCACGGGCGCCAATTTTACCGGCGCCCAACTGGCGGGGGCCAGTTTCAACGGCTCCACCCTCGACCAGGCCATCATGAGCCAGACCAATCTGCAGGGCTTCAACTGGGGCACGCCCGCATCGGCCGTCGGCATCGACCTGACCGGCTCCAATGCAAGCGGTTGTGTATTCGGCGTTGCGTCCAGTGCCCAGCCCATCAACTGCTCCAATGCGAAGTTGACCGGCGCCAACCTGAGCGGCGCCAACCTCGTCAACCTCAACCTGCAAGGCGCGCAACTGGGCAATGCCAGTCTGGTCGGCGCAACGCTCGACTACGCCAACCTGACCAAAGCCAACCTGAACGGGGTCGTGGCGCTCGGCGCAAGTTTTCAACACGGCACGCTCAACAATGTCAGCGCTCAGATGGGCAATTTTATCCAGGCCAATTTTAACGACGCCACACTGACGCAGGCCGCCATGGGCGCCAGCAGTTACCTGTTTTTGCTCAATGCCAGTTTTGAAAACGAACTGGAAACCTCAAAATACGTACAATCCGATCTGGTACAGGCTTTTAGCCAGGGCGGTGTATCGCTCGACCCCAACGCTGCCATCGAGATCGTCATCAAAAACCAACTCTGGATGATTCTCGATCCCGCCGGGCCTTACAAACTCATGTCTGCCGACAGCGGTATTCTGGTATACAACAACAACCCCAGCCTCAGTCCGGCCACTCTGGCGGGCGCATCCATGCAAAGAGCAGTGTTTTCCACGGCGAGTTTGTCGGGCGCCGACCTGCGGGGCGTGCAGGCCTCGTTCGGGGTATTCGACCATGCCGACATCGGCGACGCTTCGTTCAGCGGCGCCAGTCTGGTGCAGGCCAATTTTACACAAGCCAACCTGTCGGGCGCCGATTTCAGCAATGCCGTGTTGTTACAAACCCTGTTTACGGGTTGCGTGGCGGGCCCGGGGGGCAATCGCAAAGCGATCTCGTTCGAATCCTCCCAATTGCAGGGCGCCGATTTCAGCAAAGCCACCTTCGCCGGCGCCATACTCGCCAACGGCGTGGTAGCCGACAACTACGGAGCCCCGCTGCTGCCGCTCGACCTGTCTTTTCAGACCGCGCTCAACAACGGCGACCTGTCGCAGATTACCCCGCTTTTCAAAAAGGCCGGCTACGACCTGGGGACCAACCCCGACGTTCAGTCCGCGCCATTCTGGGTCATCGACAACAGCGCCTGCACGACCCCCAACGCCCCGAAACAGTACACAGCCGAACTGGTAGCCAACAGCATCCTCGTGTACGGCAATTCCAATACGCCGACACAAATGCCCGCGTCGTACAAACCTTTGTTCAATACTTCGACCGCTTCGCAAAACCTCGTTTCCATCTTCAGCCGGTACAATCTCGCGCTGGCGCTGAACGCCCCGATCACGCAAGGCAACGGATGGAACCTTTTGCCGGACACCGACGTGGCGTTTATTCGGAATTACCGCTTCCCGCAAATGAAGATCATTCAGGAAACCAACTATTTGATGGCTTACGGCTATTCAATCGTGTTGCTTCAAACGCCCGGCGATACGCCCGAGACCTGGGCATTCGGCGCTACGATCAACCTGAACAACGCCCTGAATGCCGTCGCTATCGGCCCCTCCGGCGTTCCCTTCGGATGGATTCAGCAGGGCCTCGTCGATGGCGGTTTGTTCTATGTGCCCTTGCCGCCGCCGGCCTCCTGAAAAAAGCGCCAGGTTCTGGCAAAAAACATATCAATCACAAATTTCACCCCGACCACCGCCGCGCCTACCAGTCGCGCTTCCTGCGCATCTCCCGTGCGGGGAATGAGGTGCTGTGTCAGCGCCATCAGGAGGGCCAGCAGTACAAGCAGTTGCGCGAAAGGCAGGCCCAACTCTTCCATCGGGTCGGCTGTTTTGAAGCGGCCGTTTCCGAAATAATGCAGCAGCAAACCTGCTCCGTAACCCAGCATCAGCATCCGGCTTTGCCCGGCAACACCGCCCAGACCCGCCGCATAGTTGCCCTCCGAAAAACCTTTGAGTGTAAACGTGACCGTCAGCAGGATGAATGCGCAGCCCATCACCAGTCCGAATACCAAAAGCCCCGCCTTTCGCCACAACAAGTCGCCGAAGGGCCTGCCCTGCAGGGCAAAAAGCATCCGGATCAGTGCTGTGGCCACGATCAGTATCGCTTCCCACCAGAACAGATAAACCACCCCGGCAGGCGGCCATTGCAGGAAAAAAAGGCCGATCAGGGCGACTGCCAGGGTGTATATCGGCAGCCACCAGGGGCGGGGTGTCTGAAAAACGGGTTTTTCAAATATGTTTGCAGGCATGTTTCATGTTAAAGGAAAAACAATGTATATGAAAAGCATCAGACTCTACGGCCTGCTGGCCTTGTCCTTCCTGACAAATGTAGTTGTTTCGGCACAGCCAACTGCCCCGCCGTTGATCGACGGCATCCCGCACCTGCTTTTCTGGGAGAATAAACCCGAAACGTTTTCTTATCAAAACGGCGTCCTCACGATTGTTGCCGGCGCCGAAACGGATATGTTTCGCGACCCGAACGTCACGTACAACACCGATAACGCACCCAAACTCCTGTTTCATCCCGACCGCGATTTTATTCTTTCCGCGCGTATCGAGCACGCTTTCGACAGCAAATGGGACGGCGGAGCGATTGTGCTGAAAAACGACAGCCTCAGCTGGATCAAATTCTGCTTCGAACGGGATTATACCGGGGCGCGACGGGTGGTCAGCGTGGTTACCAAAAACATCTCGGACGACAGCAATTCCATCGAAATCAGGAAGGATTGGGTGTATTTCAAAATCGCCAAAGCCGGAAAAGTCATCACCCTCTATTGCTCCGAAAACGGCCGGCGCTGGCTGCTGGTGCGCCATTTTCAATTCGACGCCGCCCCCGACGTCAGCGTCGGTTTCCTGGCCCAGTCGCCCACCGGAAAACGTTGCACCGTCCGTTTTTCCGAGATCAAATACGAAGCAAGGGCCATCAAAGACCCCTATCTCGGCGATTGAATCCGCATGCAAACAATCCACATCCAATGCTATGAAACAAACGTTTTTCCTCCTGCTGGCAGGGTTCCTCGCCCTGACCCAACCGGCCGCTGCGCAACACGCCGATCCGCAACTCGCCGCCACCATCCTCCACCTCGACAGCCTTTTCTGGTCGGCCTACAACCGCTGCGACGTGGACGAAATGATCCGCTTTTTCAGCGACGACGTGGAGTTTTATCACGACAAGGGCGGACTGACCGCCGGGCGCGCCAATTTTGAAAACGCCCTGCGCAACGGATTGTGCGGCAACCCCGATTTCCGCCTGCGCCGCGAAGCCGTCCCCGGTACCGTCCGGGTTTTTCCACTCGCCAATGCCAATGGCATCTACGGCGCTATACTGTCGGGCGAACACGTCTTTTACATTCGCGAAAACAACCGCCCCGAATACCTCGACGGCCACGCCAGCTTTACGCACGTCTGGCTCCTCACCGACGGCGTCTGGAAAATGGCGCGGGTGCTGAGCTACGACCACGGGCCGGCGCAAGCGATCCGGCGGGAATAAGGGCCGGGTTTCATGGCGTCCCATGACTGAAGTCATGGGCTGTTATGGGCACGTTGGCATGGGCTGTTATGGGCACATTGTCATGGGCTGTTATAGGTACGTTGCTGGAGGGGACAAATCCGATACTCCTTTCGCCCCCAATCCAACATCGTTAACCGCCCGCGGCTTCAGCCGCGGGTTTCCGATAGGTTTATGCCACCGGCTGAAACGCTTCCGCTTTCCAGCCCGCCATGTTTTCGTAGTTCTGCCAGCGCAGATCCACGATTTCCTGGGCCAGTCGCATCAGGTATTCAGCCTCATCCGGATTGGCGCGCAGCAGGTCTTTGTAGCGCAGTTCGTTGTAGGCATATTCCGTGAGCGGAATGGTCGGGCGCGGCGAATCGAGCACGAACGGATTCTTATCGGCGCGGCGCAACATGGGGTTGTAGCGCACCAGCGGCCAGTAGCCCGAAGCCACAGCCAGGCTTTGTTGGTCGAGCCCTTTTTCCATGTCGATACCGTGGGCGATGCAATGGCTGTACGCCAGAATGAGCGATGGCCCCGGATAAGCCTCTGCCTCGCGCATGGCGAGCAGGGTTTGTTGCGGGTTGGCGCCCATGGCGATCTGCGCCACGTACACGTTGCCGTACGAAATAGCCTGCATGGCCAGGTCTTTTTTGCCCACGCGTTTGCCCGCGGCGGCAAATTTGGCCGTCGCCGCCGTCGGCGTCGCCTTCGACATCTGTCCGCCGGTGTTGGAGTACACCTCGGTGTCGAGCACGAGCACATTGATGTCTTTGCCGCTGGCCATTGCGTGATCGAGGCCCGAAGAACCGATATCGTAAGCCCAGCCGTCGCCGCCCACCAGCCACACGCTGCGGCGCACAAAATGCTCCGACATGGAGCGCAAATGCGCCGCATCGGGGTGCCCGGATTGTTCGAGCAGGGCGTTGAGCCGTTCGACCCGCAGGCGTTGCAGGGCAATGTCGGTCTCCGTTTTTTGCGGGGCGGCCAGAATATCGTCGATCAATGCGGGATCGATGTCGCCTTTCATGCGTTGCAACAGTTCGCGGGCCATTTCCAGGTGCTTGTCGACCGAGATGCGCATACCCAGGCCGAATTCGGCGTTGTCTTCAAACAGCGAGTTGGACCAGGCCGGACCGCGTCCCTGCGCGTTTTTGGTCCAGGGCGTGGTGGGCAGGTTGCCGCCGTAAATGGAGGAACAACCCGTCGCATTGGCCACGATAAGGCGGTCGCCAAACAACTGCGACAAGACGCGCAGATAGGGCGTTTCGCCACAACCGGCACAGGCGCCGGAGAACTCGAAAAGGGGTTCGAGAAACTGCGCGCCGCGCACCAGCGAGAAGTCGATCTGCGCGCGGTCGTTCACGGGCAGCGCTTCAAAAAAGCGGATGTTCGTTTTGTTTTCTTCGAGCACAGGCGCTTTGGCGGCCAGATTGATTGCCTTGCGCGATGCGTCGGCCGGATCGAGGGCCGGACAGGCTTCTACGCACAATTTGCAACCGGTACAGTCTTCCTGATACACCTGCAAGGTATAGCGCGTATCGGGGAAACCCCGGGCATTGATCGGCGCCGACTGGAAGCCCTGCGGGGCTTGTTCGAGGTAATCTTCGTGGTAAAATTTGGCCCGGATCACGCTGTGCGGGCACACAAAACTGCAATTGCCGCACTGGATACATACGTCCGGTTCCCAAATCGGCACGAGGTCGGAAATGTTGCGTTTTTCCCACTTCGTGGTGCCGCTGGGATAGGTGCCGTCGGGCGGAAGGGCGCTCACGGGCAGTTCGTCGCCGCGGCCCTCCATCATCATGGCCGTGACCTCCTGCACAAATGCCGGCGCTTCTTCGGGCACGACCGGCGGGAAATCCGTCTGGTGCGCGCCGGCGTCGCGGCGGCTTACTTCGTAAAGGTGTTCGAGCGTCGCATCGACGGCCAGGAAGTTTTGTTTGACCACGTCTTCCCCTTTTTTGCCGTAGGTCTTTTTGATCGCTTTTTTGATCTCCCCAATTGCTTCTTCCCTCGGCAACACGCCCGAAAGGGCGAAAAAGCAGACCTGCATGATCGTGTTAATGCGGTTGCCCATGCCCACCTCGGCGGCTACGCGGGTAGCGTCGATGACGTAAAAGCGCAGGTTTTTGTCGCGAATGGCGTTCTGGACCGGCAGCGGCAACTCGGCCCAGATCTCGTCGGGGCCGTAGGGACTGTTGAGCAGGAAAGTCGCGCCGGGTTTGGCGAAGCGGAGCATGTCCGTTTTTTGGACAAAATTGAATTTGTGGCACGCCACGAAATCCGCTTCCCGGATCAGGTAAGGCGCCTGGATCGGATTTTTCCCGAAGCGCAGGTGCGACACCGTTTGTGAGCCCGATTTTTTGGAATCGTATACAAAATACCCCTGCGCATGCAAAGGCGTGTTTTCGCCGATGATCTTGATGCTGTTTTTGTTGGCCCCCACCGTACCGTCGGCGCCCAGGGCAAAGAACAGGGCCTGGGTCATGGTCGCGTCTTCGAGGTCGAATTCGGTGTAAGGCAAGCTGGTGTTCGACACGTCGTCGTGAATACCCACGGTGAAGTGGTTTTTCGGGCGCTCGTTTTTCAGTTCGTCAAAAACGGCGCGGACCATGCCGGGCGTGAATTCTTTGCTCGACAAGCCGTAGCGGCCGCCCACGATCCGGGGTACCGCCGGCAAAATGCCCTGGCTGTGCGCTTCCACGAGTGCGGTCACCACGTCCTGATACATGGGTTCGCCGGCGGCGCCGGGTTCCTTGCAGCGGTCGAGTACGGCGATGCTGCGCACGGTGGGCGGCAAAACGGCTGCCAGATGCGCCACGGAGAAAGGCCGGAACAGGCGCACTTGCACCACGCCGATTTTTTCACCCTGTTGCTGCAGCGCGCGGCAGGTTTCGCGGGCCGTCTGGGCGCCGGAGCCCATGAGCACGATCACGCGCTCGGCGTCGGGCGCGCCGTCGTATTCAAACAGCCGGTACGCGCGGCCGGTCAGCGCGGCAAATCGGTCCATCGCCGCCTGCACTGTTTCGGGGGTGCGGGCGTAGTACGGATTGGCGGTTTCGCGCCCCTGGAAATACACGTCGGGGTTTTGCGCGGTGCCGCGCACCACGGGCCGTTCGGGACTCAGCGCCCGGAGCCGGTGAGCGATCACCAGTTGCTCGGGGACCATCGTCCGGATCGTCTCGTCGGGGATCAGATCGATTTTATTGACCTCGTGCGAGGTGCGAAAACCATCGAAAAAATGGATAAACGGAATACGGGCTTCCAGGGTCGCCGCCTGGGCGATCAGCGCGGAGTCGTGCGCTTCCTGCACCGATGCCGAGCACAACATGGCAAAACCCGTGGTGCGGGCCGCCATCACGTCGCTATGATCGCCGAAGATCGACAAGGCCTGGGCTGCCAGCGAACGCGCCGCCACGTGAAACACCGCGCTGGTGAGCTCTCCGGCGATCTTGTACATGTTGGGCAACATGAGCATGAGGCCCTGCGAGGCGGTAAACGTGGTCGTCAAAGCGCCCGTTTGCAAAGCCCCGTGCACCGCGCCGGCTGCGCCGCCTTCGCTCTGCATTTCTATCACCTCGGGCACGTGTCCCCAGATGTTCTTCACCTTTTCAGCCGACCATTCATCGGCCAGCTCGGCCATGGCGGAAGAAGGCGTGATGGGGTAGATCGCACAGACCTCGTTGACCCGGTAAGCGACATGGGCGGTCGCTTCATTGCCGTCGATCGTCACTTTTATAGTTGATTTCGACATAGTCGTAAGTATTGATCAAAGAAAAATGAATAAAAAACCTGCCTGCGGTCAATCCTTAACCATCTCGATGGCGTGGCAGGGACATTGCTCGTAACACACAGCGCAGCCGGTACAACGGTCGTAGTCGAATTGGTAGCGGTTGCCCTTGCCGAGTTTGATCACGGCATCTTCGGGGCAGGCGCCGTAGCAGCCATCGCATTCGAAGCAGTTGCCGCAGGAAAGGCAGCGCTGGGCTTCGTAGCGGGCTTCTTTCTCCGTCAGGCCCGAGAGCACCTCGCGGAAATCCTGCACGCGTTCGGATTCGGCGGCTTGTGGCTGGAGTTGTTGCGGGGCATGGGTTTCGTACCAGATGTGCAGGCGTTCGAAGCCCACGACCGGGTGTTTATCCGCTTTTTGGTAAGGCCGGCCGCGCAGGTAGCCGTCGATGAAACGCGCGGCTTTTTTGCCGTGACCGACGGCCACCGTGACCGTGCGTTCGCTGGGCACCATATCGCCGCCGGCGAAGACGCCCTCGGCGCCGGTCATCATATCGGGGCCGACTTTTACGCGGCCTTCCTGGTCGAATTCGAGACCAGGTATGTTTTGGAGAAACGCCGTATCGGTTTCCTGTCCGAGCGCCAGGATCAGGGCGTCGGCTTCGAGGGTTTCGAATTCGCCCGTGCCCTGGGGCCGCCCGTTTTCGTCGACGCGCATGATCTCGACGGTGATGGCCGTTTCGGTCATTTCCTTGATACTGCGCAGCCAGTTGATTTTTACGCCCTCGGCCAGGGCCTCGTCGGCCTCGAAGGCGTGTGCGGGCATGTGCTCGCGGTCGCGGCGGTAAATGATAAGCGGTTCGTAGCCCAGGCGTTTGGCCACGCGGGCCGCGTCCATGGCGGTGTTGCCGCCGCCATAGATAGCCACCCGTCGGCCCAGTTTGGGCGCCTTGCCGGTTTCGGTATCTTTCAGAAACGTCAGCGCGTCGAGGATTTGTCCGGCGTCGCGGGAGGGGATGTCGATCTTTTTGGAGATATGGGCGCCGATGGCGACGAACACGGCGTCGAAACCGCCGGCTGTTTTTTCCGCCATCACATCGCTCACCTTGTGGTGCAGCCGCACGCTTACCCCCATGTCGACGATGCGCTGGATTTCGGCGTCGAGTACGTTGCGGGGCAGTCGGTAGGGCGGAATGCCGAAGTGCATCATGCCCCCGAGCAGGGGGCCGGCCTCACGGATTTCCACCTCGTGGCCCATGCGGCGCAGATGGTACGCCGCCGAGATGCCGCTGGGGCCGCCGCCGATCACGAGCACTTTTTTGCCCGAAGCAGGGGCCTCGAAACGCACCGCCCAGCCTTCTTCAAGGGCTTTGTCGCCCAAAAAGCGCTCGACGGCGTGAATGCTCACCGGCGTATCGATAAAGGCGCGGTTGCAGCCGTCTTCGCAGGGGTGGTAGCATACCCGGCCGTGAACGGCCGGGAGCGGATTTTCCTCTACGAGCTTTTGCCAGGCCGCTTCGTACTGGCCCGCCTGGGCCAGCGACAGCCAGGCCTGGATGTTTTCACCGGCCGGACAGGCATTGTTGCAAGGCGGCAACAAATCCATGTAAACCGGTATCTGGGTGCGAAGCGCGCCGGTGCCTTCGCTATGGGCAGAGAGGTCGGAGGGGCGGGTCAGGTCTTGAAATGTATGCGCCATAAACGATTCGTATTCAGTCAAAAACAACACAATTTGCCGCTACAATGGCGGAAAAATCACGGTCGAAAGTCCCGGAAATACCCGCCTCGACAGCTGACCGCGCTCATTTATCCTGTTGATCCTGCTCAACCGGGGCGAAAAGAGGCACAGGAAAAACATCCGGCACCCTACCTTCGGCGCTGCTGAAAAAGGGGTTGATGAAAAAGGGGTTGATGAGGTTGATGGGGTTTATAAGGTTTATAAAAAACCGGCATCCAGCAACCCCAACGACACGAGGTACAATTAGCACATTAGCACATTCTCCAATTAGCACATTAAAAAATTATGCACTCCGGCAATTCCGAAGACGCCCTTTTTTACCTCTTTCTGGCCGCGGCCCTGGGCTCGCTGATCGGCAATTTCAAATGGCGCGGCAACAGTCTCGGCGTAGCCGCCGTGTTGTTTGTCGGACTGGCCATTGGCGCCGCGCGGCCCGAGGTACGTATCCCCGACGTGATCAAACTGCTCGGGCTGGCCATTTTCGTGTACAGCATCGGGCTGAGTTCCGGACCCGCGTTTTTCAAATCCTTCAAAAGCCGGGGCGCCACCAACATCATCCTGGCGGTGACAGTGCTCAGTCTGCTCTCCGCCATGATCGGGGGGCTGGCTTTTGCCTTCGGCTTCGACGCATCGGGCGCGGCCGGACTATTGGCCGGCATCACCACCAATACGCCTGCACTGGCCGGTTTGCTCGACGCCATACAGGCCCAGCAAGGCGCGGAGCACGACGCCATGTCGAACAGCGCCGTGGTAGGCTACTCCATCTCCTACCCCATGGGCGTGCTCGGGCTGATGATCGCCGTGGCCCTCATGCGCCGCTTGCTGCGCGTCGATTTTGCTGCCGAAGCCAAAGCCCTGGGCCGCGAATTCCCGTCGGGGCAGCCTATTATCAACCAGACGGTGGCCATCACCCTGCCGGAAATGATCGGCCCGACTCTGCGCACCCTGAAACACGAACACGATTTTCAGGTCATTTTCGGCCGCCTGCGCCGCCACGGCAACGACAGCCTGTGCCACTGGGAAACCATTTTTCACAAAAACGACCTGGTCGTCATCACCGGCGAAGCCGACGAAGTAGCCCGCACCTGCGCCCTGCTCGGCCACGAGGTCAAAACCGACCTGGCCGACGACCATTCAGTGTTCGCCATCCGCCGTATTTTCGTGTCGAACCCCAGGGTGGCCGGCAAAACCATCGCCTCGCTCAACCTCGCCGAACAATACCCCGTGGTGCTCACCCGCATCCGTCATGGCGACGTCGACACCCTCGTGCGCCCCGACACCGTGCTCGAACTCGGCGACCGCATCCGGGTATTGGCCGGCGAGGAAGACATGAAAAAACTCACCCAGCTGTTCGGCGATTCGTACGAACAACTCAGCCACATCGACCTGCTTTCTTTCGGACTGGGCATGGGCCTCGGCATTCTGCTCGGCTCGGTCGAAATGACCCTGCCCGGCGGCATCCTGTTCAGCCTGGGCTTTGCCGGCGGGCCGCTGGTGGCCGGACTGGTGCTGTCGTTTATCCGCCGTTCGGGGCCGATCCTCTGGACGCTCCCCTACTCCGCCAATCTGACCATGCGCCAACTGGGCCTCATCCTGATGCTCGCCGCCATTGGCATCAATTCCGGTTCCACCTTCCTGAGCACCATGATGGGCCCTGTGGGTCCGCTGATGTTCCTGAGCGGCGCCATCGTGGCGATATTCGGCAGCATCCTGATCCTGTGGGTCGGGTACAAACTGCTGCGCATCCCGTACATTCTGCTCATCGGCATGATCAGTCACCACCCCGCCAACCTCGACTTCGCCAACGACCAGGCCGGCAACAAAATCCCGACCTATGGCTACGCCCTGGTGTATCCGCTGCTGCTGATCGGAAAGATCGTGTTTGTGCAGATGTTGTGGCAGTTGTTGAAGGGGGTGTTGTAGGGTTTCAATTTAACATCACGCTCTACTGCCTGCCAATTCTTCAATACCTTTGCCATATTGCTGAGGCGTTCAATGCAGCAGCGTAAAGAAGCATGAAAAAGCATCAACTGAAAATAGAGGAATTCAGTCCTTCGCTTTTTTGGGACGTGGACAAGACGACGCTGGATGTAGAACGGCACCAGCGTTTCATTATCGAGCGTACCCTCACGCATGGCACTTTGTCCGACTGGTTTTTGATAAAAAAATACTATGGCAAAACCGCCATCAAGGCAGCAAGTATGCAAGTTCGTTATTTGGATAAACAGACAAGTGCGTTTTGTGCCACCTATTTTCACGAACCGTTACAGAATTTCAGATGCTATACATTCAAACAGTCGAACCCGTCACACTGGGACTACTGAAACGCCAGACCTGGTTTGAGGATGCCGACATGGACCGTATTCCTCCGTTTATGTTATTATGCCCAAGCACCTTCTCTTCGCCACTGCACTGACCCTTATTGCCGGCGCCCTCGCCGGCCAAACCACCCTTGTCGATTACCTGCCCTCCGAAGCGGATTTCCCCAATCCCGAACGCGGGTTTTACCGCTATACAGCCACCTATTCAAGCAACTACCAGGCCCTCGATAGCGCTGAACTGGCCGCCTGGCGCCAGTTGCACCAACCGGACGGGGCGAACTACAGCATTTACAGCACACTGGTTTTCCGTTATTTTTTCCTCGAAGATTTCAAATCAGGCCCCATCGCGCAGCCCTACCTCGACGCCATGGCGCAAGACTTCGCCGCCGCACGGCAAGCCGCTGTAAAAGTGATCGTCCGTTTTGCCTACACCGAAGACCCCGATGCCGGCGGCTGCACGTTTTGTCCGCCATACGGCGATGCGCCCAAAAACATCGTATTAGGGCATATCACGCAACTCAAACCCGTTTTGCAGGCCAATGCCGATGTGATTGCCGTCGTGCAAATGGGCTTTGTCGGCATCTGGGGCGAAGGCTACTACACCGACTATTTCGGCGATGCGTCGCAAGCGCCGTACGGCCTCAGCGCCCAAAACTGGCTCGACCGCAAGGAGTTGGCCGACAGTCTGCTCAGCGCGCTGCCACCGTCGCGCTGCATCCAGGTGCGATATGCCCAAATGAAACAAAAATTTGTGTACGGGGCCGATGCTCCGCTCTCCGCCGCCCCCACCACCGCGGCCGAAGCCGGACAAAACACCCCAAAGGCGCGCATTGGGTTTCACAACGATTGTTTTCTGGCCAGTGCCGACGATTTCGGCACTTTCGCCGATTACGACATCGGCGGCGCCGGCTCCGATACCGCCACCCTCAAACCCTATTGGGCCGCCGACGCGCAATTCGTCCCCGTTGGCGGAGAAACCTGCAACGACTGGAACCCTTATTCCAATTGCAGCGCGCAACCCGGCGGCGGGGCCGATACGGAAATGGAACGCCTGCACTATTCCTACCTCAATGCCGACTATAACCACGCCGTAAACAACGACTGGAGCGCCGGCGCTTGTATGACCGATATTCGCAAACGGCTGGGTTACCGGCTCGTATTGAAACATGGCGAATACACCAGCGCGGCACAGCCCGGCCAATCGATTTCGGTGCGCATAGCGCTGCAAAACACCGGCTATGCGGCCCCCTTCAATCCGCGCGCCGTACGCCTGCTGCTCCGCCGCCCGACGGACGGCGCCGTGTATCACGCCGAGCTGCCCGACGACCCGCGCCGATGGCTGAGCGGAATGGATACCTGGACCCTCGAACACCAGATTTGCCTGCCCGCCAACCTGCCCCCGGGCTCATACGAACTCCTGCTCCACCTCGCCGACCCCTACCCCGCCCTGCGCGAACGCCCCGAATACGCGATTCGATTGGCCAACAGCGGCGACGTGTGGGAACCCGCCAGCGGCTACAACCGGCTGCTGCACATTCTCGACGTCAATACTACCGCCCCCGGAACTGCCTGCAACGGCGAACTGGCCTTCTCGGCCGAAGGCACAAGCGATGCCGGCATCCTGCATACCGGCTTATTGACGCTATTTCCCAACCCGACCCGCTCGCAGGTATGGCTCCGACTGCCCGTCCTGTCCGAAGCCCCGGCCCGGTACGTCTGGTTCGACGCCCTGGGCCGACTCGTCGGCGAGGGCCAACTGCAACCGCCGGGCGATGAGCAGTCTGTCGAAGTTCCACCCGGCCCGCCGGGCGTGCTTATGCTGATGGTGCAGCTGCGCGATGGCCAGGTATTCGGTGGCCGGGTGATGCGGGAGTAAAAATCCGGCGCCTTGTTGGGTGTTTTTTTATTAATTTTCCTTTGCCTCCACTCCAAAACGTTTGTTTATCCGCAACATTCTTAGTGTGTTCCATCTGCTTGGCTCGCCTGCTTTTTCCATGATAAAATGAACTTGCCCGGCATGCGCAGCTTGCATATTCCATGTTCCGTCTTTGTTCTGCTTTTTATTCAAACAGGTCATTGCTTCTCTTGATAAAATCTGTCTCCCCAATGTCCATTGGGTTTTCTTTTGGATAAAAATTGCTTCCCCCTACCTTCATTCGCAATTCTGTTTTGCAAATCTGTTTTGTCAGTTTCTAACAAATCACGGTGTACCTGGTATTGTATTGATACATCACCTTTGAGTAACCATTCTGTGGGTTGTTTAGTGTCCATGATAACGGTTAGATGTGCGACGTGGCGGCGAGCGTTGGGTTGGCGATCTGGCTATTCGGCGGCATGGACAACATGCCAGGGTTAAGTGCTGTATTTACTTTTGAACTCTTCAATTATTATTCTAAATTCTTTCGGTAAATATTCGTTCATTTTCTCTATGAATTCTTGGGGTATCGATTTATAATATGCTTCTGAAATTGCACCTGTCATAGACGCAATTGTATCACTATCTCCTCCAATCGAAATTGCCGTTCTAATTGCATCTTCAAAATTCTCAGACTCTAAAAAAGCAATTATAGATTCTGGCACACTTCCTTGACAACTAACATCAAATTCGTAAATAGATCTTATTTCATCTATCGTTCTGTTCAAATCATAACAAAATTTATCTTCTATAAATTCTTTAATCTCTTGCTTTTCCCTTCCATTTTTAGCAAGAAATACAGATATTGCAATTGCTTGTGCCCCTTTAATGCCCTCCTCATGGTTGTGTGTTATTACGGCACTCTTTTGAGCCTCCTCCAAAACTTTTTCCATTTCATCAAATGCAAATCCTATTGGACTTACTCTCATAGCCGAGCCATTTCCCCAACTATTATACGGGCCACTGATTATTCCTGCTAACCATCTTTTAAAAGTTCCTCCGTAACCAGCAAATGGATAGGTCCTTCCATATTTTTTTACCGTTTTTTCATATCCTTTGGAATTTAGGATGCAATCTGCTATCGCAATGGTTAATACAGTATCATCAGTATACTTTGATTGTTTTGTAAACAATTCAAAATCTTTGCTTTTTAGATTCTTCTTTTCAAATCTGGAACCTACTATGTCTCCAATTATTGCACCTATCATTCTGTTTGTTTTTAGAACCTAACGTTCCCCGGCTTAGCGAAGTGCGGGCATTCGGGGCTGTGTCCGCCCGTTAAGGTACAAAAGCTAAATAGGATTATCAAAGCCGAGTTTTAGGGCTGTCCGCCCGCATTTTGCTAAACCGGCGTTGTGTGCAGTAAAGGTCATTATTTTATTTTAACAGGTTCAAAAGTTGGTGGTAATTTTTCAAGTTTTGGCAAAGGTCCTGATTCAGCAATGTATAATTGTTTTAGTTGTTCTGAATAGTCTTTTAGGTTTATTGAGTCAGAAGCCTTTGTCGCTTGAAATATCACATTGTCAAGTAGTGTAATGAGAGTTTTAATTTGTTGTGGGCTATTATTCGGTATAAATTGAATCTTTTTTCTATAATTATTGTCTGTTTTTTTATAGTTAATGCAATATGTGAAACCGTCATATAAAAAACCATCATTCACTTTCCAAGAATAGTCTGCATTAAAGTCTTCACTCCGAAATGTTGAGTCAATTAGTTTGAATAAGTTATCGTTTATGTCGCCTTCAAAATATTTTGGCGTGTCCATAAAACTGTCGTGTCGCATTAAAACAAAGTGTCCACTTTTATTAATGTCTATATGGTGAGCTAAGTAAAATTCAAAAGTGTCAACCTCTTGATTAATATGCCAAGAGTAAGCAGAATATTTAAAATTCTCTATCACCAAAGCTTTTGTAGGTCTTTGAGTACAGGAAAACAATGTCAAACTAAAAGTTATGAAAAGTAGGGACTTCATTTTATTGCACACAACGTTTTTGCGC
This sequence comes from Saprospiraceae bacterium, assembly GCA_016787345.1. Classification (GTDB taxonomy): domain Bacteria; phylum Bacteroidota; class Bacteroidia; order Chitinophagales; family Saprospiraceae; genus M3007. The sequence goes on from JAEUUU010000130.1 coordinate 23,682, forward strand.
TTGGCGTTCGTGAGGGATTTCAGAGCACAAAACTGTCAACCCAGCACTAAAGTTGATTTGAAAAACTGAACTTGAATTTAAGCACTTCACCCCGCATGACGCCAAACGCATGTTACCGGTAGTTATTCTTTCTGTCATAAGATGTCGTTTGCGTCAACGGAAATACCAAGAGCTTTTAATTCTTTAACCAAGTCAAACTGCCATTTACCCGTCTTGTCAAAGGGAACGAACAATACGCCACTGTAGTCAGATGGAATTTCGAAGTCGTTTTCTAATTCGTGTAATGCTAAAACTCTTTCTCTTCCTAATTTTCCGATAAAATACCCTAATTCAAAAATAACATTTTGTCGAGCCCTGTATTTTGCCGTTTCGGGTTTCTCGTTTTTATTGTATGAAATGTCGTCAGCTGAAAGAAGTACAACGGCAAAGGACACATCGGAATTCTCCGTGAATTTTTCAATTATAGTTTTCCCTTTGCTAGGTTGCTCGTGCAATATTATTGGATTTAGTTTCAATTTCTCAATTGTCCTCGCAGCAGCTAATTTCATTTCATCATTATGTCCGTGTACAATAAAAACATTGTTAGATGTCGGTGCTGACTTGTCTGGTTGTTTATTTGGCTCATTGATAACCGTGTCTAATTGAAGGTCTTCTGCTATTACGTTTAGGAGATTTAGCAATTGCTTTTTACCACTATTAAAACTACTTTCAAATACACTGTCAGGCGTTCCAGTCGTCCAAATGCTAGGTGAATATTTAATGTCTTTTAAAGACTTCAGATAATGTGTTTTATCTCCAAATATTTTTCGCAGCAACATTTCCGCTCTTTTCTCAACAGCATCAAGTTGTCCGTTTCGGTATGCAATCTGTTCGGCTTGTCTTATTAAGTCCTGTATAAGGTCTAAGTTTTTACTCATGTGTCGTCTTTATAATTACCGGTAACTCGTTAATATGCGCACTTTTTGAATTGCGCAATATAAAGGTAAAAAGTCCTTTTAAGTTGTGCATGATTTAAGGAAATATTTTTTAAAATTCAGTAAATCAATGTTTTATCAGAGTGAAGGGTAAGAGCGTTTTTTTAAAAACAATACAAAATGCGCGTTGCGTTCTTTTGTATTGTTTTACTCTCACAATACAAAATGCGCAATGTGCCAGTCCTCTTTCTTATCCAAAAGTATCAGTTCTTCGCCTACTAATTCCGTCACGTATCGTTTAACGCCTTGTTTTTCCTCAAAAGAACGGGTAGGGTTTTTCCCTTCCAAGTGTATCATGCTCCCTTTTTTCAGGTGTTTCTCTGCCAATTCTGCCAAACCACGCCACAATACAATGTTGTGCCATTCTGTTTGTGAATGGGTTTGTCCCTTATCGTCCTTGTAACTTTCAGTGGTAGCCAACGAGAATTTAGCCACTTTCACATTACCTTCTAAGGTCTGTACCAAAACTCAGCCGATACCCGCCACAGCATGGCAGACATTTCGCCAATGGGCTTATAATTTTAAAGTACAAGTTTATCCCTTTTTTTCAAATAACACGCCCGCCAGCGGATTTTTTACTCGGTCAATTGTCTTGTTGTAGAAGCTGGTATAAAACTCGGCCAACCCACTGCTCTTATGGCCAGGGAAATCATGAATATACCGAATAGCAACTCGCTTTTCTACCGGATGGATAAGCAAGATACCGGCCGGCCAGCTGCCAAAACCCGGTTTGCCCCTACCTTTACCCCTCAAAAAACGCACCCAAGCACATGCCCACCTGTTCGCCGCTCCTCCCCACCCTCTTCATCGTCGCCCTCGCCGCCGCTGTCCGGGCGCAGCCCGTTCCCTGCCTTACGACGGGACCCAACCTCATCGTCAACGGCGATTTCGAACAGGGCTACTACGCATTCACCTCCGATTTCGGGCGCGGACTCAACAACGCCACCTTGGGCAATTGCGATACCCAGGGCTGGATTCTGGTCACGCAGGTCGATCCGCACGTCAGCAACGCCGCCTGCAAGGTGTATCCGTTTTTTCTGTCGGGCCAATACGGCAGCCCCAACACCCCCACCAGTCCCGATCCCAACGATATCAGCAATACCTCGGTGATCAGCAGTATGGACTGCGAGTTCCCCCTGCCCGACCACACCACCGGCAGCGGCTTTTTCCTGACCATCGACCCCGACGCCCTGCCGGGCCGGGCTTATTGGAAACAAACCATCGAGGTGTGTCCGCAAACCAATTACGTGTTCTCGGTGTGGGTGCGCAACGTGTCGCCGGGCTGCGGCCTGCCGGCGCCGTTTTTTCACTTCGAAGTGGGCGGCGTGCCGATCAATACGCCCACCAGCTACCCCGACTGCGCCTGGGTCAATACCTCGGCCAACTGGACCTCGGGCAACGTGAGCGGACAGGTGGAAATCCAGCTCGTCAACGACCAGCCGGGCTGCATCGCCAACGACGTGGCCATCGACGACGTGTTTTTCGGCATCTGCAACGGGGCCATCCTCAACAGCCAGCCGGTATTCGAGTTCTGCGGCGACAGCCTGGGCGCCGACGCCGTGTTGTCGGGCAGTTCGTATGGCTTCGTGAATCCGCAGTTTCAGTGGCAGCGCTTCAACCCGCAAACAGGCGCCTGGACCGACATCGCCGGCGCAACCGACAGCCTGCTGGTGTTCCCCGACGCCACGGCCGCCGACGCGGGCACCTACCGCTTTATCTCCTGGCCGGGCGGCATCCCGCTGGCCGACGCCTGCTCCTTCGCCATCAGCCCGTACAGCCGCATCATCGCGCATCCGGAGTACGACCAGGCGCTTGCAATCAACATCTGCGAAGGCGACGCCTACGCGGGTTATACCGACAGCGGCTTCTACATCGATACGTTCCAGAGCATCTACGGCTGCGACAGCATCCGCCAACTCACGCTGAACGTACGGCAGCACTACAACAACACGGCCGCACTCACGCTGTGCCCGGGCGCACAGTACAATTTCAACGGTACGATCCTGTCTGAATCGGGCATTTATTTCGATACGCTGTACACGGTGTACGGCTGCGACAGCTTGTTCTACCTCGACCTGGAAATTCCGCCGGCGGCCTTCCTCGGACCCGACACGACGCTCTGCACCGCCGATTCGTACCGCTTGCGCGGTCCCTCGCCGCAAACACGCTGGTCGGACGGCAGCACCGGTCCTGAATTGCTGATTACGGAAAGCGGCACGTACACGGCGAGTTTTACGGATACGAGCGGCTGCACGGTGCGCGACACCATCGGGGTGTTTTTCCGCCCCAAAGTGTACGTACCCAACGCATTCAGTCCCAACGACGACGGGCTGAACGACGACTTTTTACCCGGCTTTTCCGCTGTCGATCTGAGCGGCTACCGCCTGGAAATCTTCGACCGCTGGGGCAATGCCCTGTTTTTGTCGGGCGAGCCCGACCGGGGCTGGGATGGCACAAGCCGGGGGCGCGATTGTTTGCCCGCCGTATACCTCTACCTGATCGAAGCGATCACGGCCACCTGCGGAAAAACGGTGTGGTCGGGCGATGTGTTGCTGGTGCGGTAGGTTATGCCCCAGGGCAAACGCAATAAAATCGTCATCGGCTTAGAAACGGAAAACACCGGAAGAGTTCGGCAAGGGGCCCTGTTGGCCATTTTTCTTGTGGAATAAGGAACAACCCTTTTGAAAATCCGCGCCAATCCGGGTCATCCGTGTCATCCGCGTTCCCATCCACACTTCCGAAACCCTCGAAAAAGAAATGAGGAAACACGAGGTATAAACAAGGATCACGGGAAATGGATAGCCACGCGGATGACACGGATGACCCGGATTGGCGCGGATTCTTTGCTTCGTACACCCGATTTTGCTCCCTTGTAACGGCCCGCCTGATTTCCAAAAAAATGTTTGGGGTAGTCACCTGCATTCGTACCGGCAGTCAGTTATTGTTTTAATGCGTTTGCCCTGGGTGGGGGGGGTAACCTGTTGCGCTTTTGGCCCCACCCCCAACCCCTCCCCCCGAGGGGAGGGGAGCCGATAGTAGATTGCAATCGGTTCCATCCAATTGTCTGGTAAACAACATCTTGCGGTCGCCCCCTCACCTCAGAGGGAGGAAAGCCGATGGTAGATTGCAATCACTTCCATCCAATTGTCTGGGACACAACATCTTGCGGTCGACTCCCCTCCCCTCGGGGGGAGGGGTTGGGGGTGGGGCCTAACGATCGGAATTCACCAGATCAATCACCCCACCGGAGAGGGTGTGGGGGCTAAGCCCCTCAAAAATCCGACGTAATCAACAAATCCAGGTTCGTTGTTTTGATCTGGAAGCGCTCGCCCAGGTAGGCGTTTGTCAGCGAGCCTTTGTAGGTATAGACGCCGTTGCGCAGTCCGGGGTGACTGGTAATCAGCGCATGAATGCCGCCGGCCTCGGCTTTGAGCAGCAGCGAGGTCAGGATATTGCTAATGGCGTCGGAGGCCGTGCGCGCCACGCGGGAGGGGATGTTGGGCACACAATAGTGGATCACGCCGTGTTTGACAAAAGTGGGTTCGTCGTGGTTACTCATCTCCGAGGTTTCGAAGCAGCCGCCCTGGTCGATGCTCACGTCGACGATCACCGAGCCCGGTTTCATGAGCCGCACGATGTCTTCCGAGACCACGATGGGCGTATTGGCCTGCGCCGAGTGCAGGGCGCCGATGGCCACGTCGGCGGTGATGAGTTGCTCGCGCAGGTGGATGGGGTTGATGACCGAGGTGTGAAGTTGCCGGCCCACGTGTTTTTGCAGGCGCATCAGTTTGTACACATTGTTGTCGAAAATGCGCACTTCGGCGCCCAGGCCGAGGGCTGTACGGGTGGCGAATTCGGCCACCACACCCGCGCCGAGAATGATCACTTTGGCCGGCGGCACGCCCGCGATACCGCCCAGCAGCACACCTTTGCCGCCCCGGGCCGTGGCCAGCAGGTCGGCCGCGATCAGGATGGCGCTGATGCCGGCAATCTCGCTCATGACGCGCACCAGCGGGAACACGCCCGTATCGTCGTCGCGGATGTACTCCATGGCCAGGGCGATGACGCGTTTTTTCTGGAGTTTCTGGATGTACTCCGCGTTGAGCATGGGCAGGTGGATGGGCGAAATGACCACCTGGTTGGGCCGCATCAGGTCGATTTCGGCCAGGGTGGGCGGCGCGACCTTGACCAGCACGTCGGCTTTGTACACCTCTTCCGGGCTGCCGGCGATCTCGGCCCCGGCTTCGGAATATTCGTGGTCGCTGTATTTCGACTGCTCGCCGGCGCCGCTTTGCACCAACACCCGATGGCCGTGCGCCGTGAGCGTGGCGACGGAATGGGGCGCCAGGGCAACCCGGTGCTCCTGCATGATCGTTTCTTTGGGCACGCCGATAAACAAACGTTGCTGTTTGGGCAAAACGGCCAGCATTTCGGCCTGCGGCGTGACGACATTTATGGTTTCCATCATGACTAATTACAAAATTACCACGCAACGGCGGGTTTCGCTCAACATTTGAATCTCAATTTTGGCCGCTTCGGCCGGCAAAAACGCCTCGATCAGTTGCGGCCACTCGATCAGGCAGTACGAATCGTCGTCGAGCATCTCCTCGATCCCGATGTCGAATGCTTCGCCGGTATTTTTCAGGCGGTAAAGATCGAGGTGGTGTATGAGGCCGCTCGTGCCGTCGCTGGCCGTAAAGGCATACACATTGACCAGGGAAAAAGTTGGACTGGCCACGGCATCCCGCACACCCAGGAATCGGCAAAAAGCGGCGGTAAAGGTCGTTTTCCCCGCCCCCATTTCGCCGTACAGGGCAATCTTGCGGCGCCCGGCCAGGGCTTCGAACACTTGCGGCATAATGCCGGGCAGTTCTCCGGCGTTGTTGATCCTTATTTCCACCCAAACAATATTTTACGGGCAAAATTAACACGGCCGGAGTTGGCCGGCCGGGGTATTTTTCGCCCGGGTTTCGGCGCCCAGGTTTTGCGCTGCCGAAATACCGCCAAGGCTTATGACCACCCTCTCCGATCTGCAACAACTGCTTTCGGCCCAATGGCTGAAAAAACATAACCCGGGGGCCGAAATTCAACACCTCGCGCTCGACAGCCGCCAGCACCCCGCCCCGGCCCATGCCCTGTTCTTTGCCCTGCCCGGCCAGCGGCATGACGGCCACCGCTACCTCGGCGAAGCCTGGCGCGCGGGCATCCGGCATTTCGTGGTCAGCCAGTACGAAGGGCTTCCCGAACTGCCCGATTCCGACATTCTGCTCGTCGGCAACACCCTCGACGCCCTGCAACAGGTCGCGGCCGCCCACCGCCGCCGCTTTCGCTACCCGGTGATCGGCATTACCGGCTCCAACGGCAAAACCATTGTAAAAGAATGGCTGTACCAGCTGCTGCGCGCCGATTACAACATCGTCCGAAGCCCCAAAAGTTACAATTCGCAGGTCGGCGTGCCGCTTTCCGTGTGGCCGATGAATGCCGGGCACGAGCTGGGTATTTTCGAAGCGGGCATTTCCCGGCCGGGTGAAATGGCGCGGCTCACGGAAATCATCCGGCCCGACATCGGCATTTTCACTACCCTGGGCCCCGCGCACCGCGAAGGTTTTCAAAGCGACGAGGAGAAAGTGCGGGAAAAAATGCGCCTGTTCGACCATGCCCGTGTGCTGATCTATTGCGCCGACCACGACAAGATCGCGGCCGCCGCGCAACACTGGGCCGGCGACGGCCGGAAAACCTTCACCTGGTCGAAAACCGGCCGGCCGGCCGATCTCCGCATCACGGCGCAAAGCCCGGCGCCCGGCGGCGTCACCCGGCTCGAAGCCCTGCTGGGCGAGCAAAAAACCAGTATCGTCATTCCCTTTGCCGACGCCGCTTCCATCGAAAACGCCATCCACTGCTGGGCGCTGTTGCTGCATTTGGGACTTCCGGAAACCCGGATTCGCGTGCGCATGCGCCGCCTCGAACCCGTGGAAATGCGCCTCGAACTCAAAGCCGGCATCAACCGCTGCACGCTGATCAACGACGCCTACAACGCCGACCTGGCTTCCTTGCAGCTGGCCCTGCAATTCGCGCGCCAGCAGGTGCGCGAAGGCCAGACCCTGACGCTGGTGTTGTCCGACATTCTCCAGAGCGGCGAACGCCCCGCAAGCCTGTATAAAAAAGTGGCCAAACTGCTGCACGAACACGGCGTGGAGCGGCTGATCGGCATCGGTCCGGCGATCACGGCCATACAAGCTAATTTGAAAGACGACCTGCGGAGCGATTTTTTCCCCGATTCGGAAGTTTTTTTACAAAAAATAGCCCAGCTCGATTTTCACGACGAACTCATCCTGCTGAAAGGCGCGCGACCCTTCGCTTTTGAACGCATCGCCCGCCGCCTCGAACAAAAGGCGCACAAAACCGTGCTGGAGGTCAATCTCGCGGCTCTCGTGCACAACCTCAACGTGTACACCCGCCTCCTGCGACCGGGCGTCAAAACACTCGTGATGGTCAAGGCCGCGGCTTACGGCAGCGGCGGCGCCGAGGTGGCCAAACTGCTCGAATTTCACAAGGTCGATTACCTCGGCGTGGCCTACGCCGACGAGGGCATCGAACTGCGCCAGGCGGGCGTGCAACTGCCCATTCTGGTGCTCAATCCGGAGGCCTCGGGCTTCGACGCCCTGTACCGCTACCGCCTCGAACCCGAGGTGTACAGCCTGGCGCAACTCGACGACCTGCTCCGCTACGCCGGCCGCGACCGTCCGCTGACCATCCACCTCAAACTCGACACGGGTATGCGCCGTCTGGGTTTTGAGGAGGCCGATTTGCCGGCCCTCTGCGCGCGTTTGCAGCAGCATCCCCATTTGCGGGTGCAATCCGTGTTTTCACACCTGGCCGCCAGTGATGCCCCGGCCCACGACGGCTTCACCCGGCGGCAAGCGGAGTTGTTTTTAAAAAATTACGCCGTCATCGAAGCTGCCCTGGGCTACGCCCCGCTGCGCCACATCGTCAATACCGGCGGTATCGCGCGTTTTCCGGAATACCATTTCGACATGGTACGCCTCGGCATCGGGCTGTACGGCATCGATTCGAGCGGTTTGCAGGACCAGCTCCGGGTGGTCAACACCCTCAAAGCCACCATCAGCCAGGTCAAATCCGTGTCGGCGGGCGAAACCGTGGGTTACAACCGCAACGGAACCGTGCATCGCCCCAGTCGCATCGCCACCATCAGCGTCGGGTACGCCGACGGTTTCCTCCGGCTCGCCGGTGGCGGCCGCTACGCCGTGGGCATCCACAACCAGCTCGCCCCCACGGTGGGCAACGTGTGCATGGACATGAGCATGGTCGACGTGACCGACATCCCCGAAGCCCGCGAAGGCGACGAGGTGGTCGTGTTTGGAGAAACGCCGCCGGTGCAGGACCTGGCCGGGGCCTTGCAAACGATTCCTTACGAGGTGTTTACAAATATTTCGGAGCGGGTGAAAAGGGTGTATTGGCAGGAGTGAGCGGGGGCTGCTTATTTTTCTGACGTATCCTGTTTGTTTTTACCCTGGACAAGCCCCCCGACAACCTCCTGCCGACACAGAGCGTACTGGTTTGGGGGAACCAAACCGACGCGTTGCCTGGGTTAACTCGCCGGGCTGCCGAGGTTTGCAAAATGAATATCCATTTTGCCGGCCTCGTAATTATTGGTTACCTTTGCCGCTCATCGCAGCAATGCGACGGGCCCATAGCTCAGACGGTTAGAGCGGCTGACTCATTAAAGGATGTTCTTTGAATTTTTGAAAGTGTTCAACCTATGAAACTCTGCGTAGTATGTCACAAGCCTTTGAGCGCGCAAAAACAAAAATTTTGCAGTAATTCATGTAAGCAAAAAGAACATTACGATCGCCTGAAATTGCAAACCAATACTTATCATTCTCAAACAATACGATCATTGATAAGAAAAATCAAGTTGGTTGAAATGTTAGGAGGTAAATGTTCAAGATGTGGCTACAATGCCAATTTATCTGCATTGCATTTTCATCACCGGGATCATTTAGAGAAATCCTTTAAGCTAGATGTTAGAGTACTCTCGAATAAAAGGTGGGAGTTTATTTTGACTGAGGCAAGAAAATGTGATTTGCTTTGCGCCAATTGTCATGCAGAAGTTCATAATCCTGAACTCACTTTTGAAAATGTTCAAAAAATTATCCACGGTGCCTCCCACCGGAAACGGCGGGATGAGCAGGGGGTTAATTCAGGGAACTCTTAAACTTGCCAAAGCAGGAATGACAACCCTGAGCCAAGTCCGGCGAAAAGTCATTACAGTAACCGGGAAGGTGCAGAGACTAAAGGGTGAGGAGACTGACCAATAAGCCCTTCGCGAACGCCCCCCGCCTAAGTCCTTACAGGATATGGCGATGATATAGTCCTACCCCATCGCGAAAGCGTTGGAAGGTGAATCAGATGGTCGCGGGTTCAATCCCTGCTGGGCCCACAAAAGAAAACCTCCGACGGCAGGCGCCGCGGAGGTTTTGCTTTTGGAGCGTAAAGGGGGGGATTGGCTTTATTTCACTTTTGCGGTGAAGTCGTATTTCAGGCCGCGATATTCCTTGATGACCATTTTTACCGAACCCACCGACACCGGCGACTCGATCAGGAGTGGGATGCGGTTCTGGTCGTCGGATACCCAGACGGTCATTTTGGTGTCTTCGTCAAACGTGTTGCCGGCGATGACGTCGGGCTGGAATTTGAGGGTGTTGTAACGGCCCATGCCGTACACTTTTTTGCGCGCGTCTTTGCCCATGTAGCGCATTTTCAGGGGAAACTCCTCCTGATCCATAAAAATCCGGAACGGCACGGCCGTACCCGGCGCCTGGCTGGCAAAGTCGATGGTGCGCAGGTTGTACAGGCTTGAGAGCACGTCGTGCACGCAGTCGGTGACGCCGTGTTCGGTTTTTTTCTCGGCTTCTCCGCGTTTGGGCGAACGCCAGACGGTCATTTTTCGGCCGCTCTGGTTGAAGGCTATTTTTTCAAAAATATGGTAGTCGCCTTCGTTGACCTCGCGTTCGGAATAGTTGGGCAAAAGGGTGTTTTTATCCACCCAGGAATCGTAGCGGTCTTTAACGGTAAAAAACCATTCGTACGACTCGTAGGTTTTGCCGATTGCCTGGTAGTGGTACTGGGCGCCTTCGTCCCATACTTTAAACGTCACCTCGCCGGCAGGCACCCACACGAAGTTGAGGTTGTAGTAAATTTTGTAGGTGAGTACCTCGCCGTTCTGGAAAGTGTTGTTGGTAGAGCGGCAGGGTTCGAAATTCTGAATGGTTGTTTCGACGGGTTGTTGCGCGTGCGGCTGCACGAATGCCATGCTGAACAGGCACAGAACCGGGGCGAAAAATTTGAATGCCTTCATACGGATGAGTCTTTGGCTTTTCTGACGTAAAAGAGAAAAAAGGTACCAAAAAACGCGGGTAAAATCAGGTTTATTATCCAAAGCCCGAAGGTCGCCGAGAGGCTTGCCGCGGCACTTGCCCCGAATTGCCCCCATAGCGCCACAGCCAGATTGCCGCGGGCAAGCAACCCGCTGAGGGGTGGCAGCGGAAGCCCTGTTTGTAACAAAAACAGGAGGGAAATGCCTGCAAACCCGTCAAAAAAGCCGGGAGAAACGCCAAAACAACGGAGTAGCAAAAAATATTGAAGGCTGTACACCAGGTAGCGGCCGGTAGCCCAGGCTGCCTGCCACGCGAGGTCGGAACGGCTTACTTCGGGCCAGTGTTGCGTATCAACTTTAACGAGCCGTTTAAGACGTTTAACAATCCGGTATTGCCGCAACCGGACACGTGCACGCGGGAGGTTCAGGTATGCCAGCCAAAGCAATATCAGTCCGCAGTAGGCCGGTAACACAGCATGATCAAGCCAGGCGGTGCCTGGCCAATCCAGCCGGTGGCTCAACCACAACAAACCGGCCGTACCGCCCGAAACCAGCACCAGCACTTGTGCAAAGTTGCCCAATACCGTGGCGCCCGCGGCAAACCAGCGGTTTTCAGGCTGCACAAACAACACGCGCCCGCCGTATTCGCCCACCCGGTTGGGGGTGAAAAGGGAAACTGCCACGCCGGCCATAACCGCCTGTCCGGCTCGGGGCAGACTCATAGCTTCGGTGCGCATAATCAGGCTCCGCCATTTACATACTTCGACCCACCAATTTAGCGGCATGAGCGCCAGCGCGCCAGACAGCAACCACCACGAACCGCCGGAGAAAGGCGCAATAGCGTACAAAAACGCTTCCCCCGGGGCCTGAGTCGCCAGTTCGTACAACAAGCCTGCTGCCAACAAGGCAGGCAGCAGGCGGTGGATCAGGAAAGCGCGGCCCGAATATATTTTCTTCCAGGCGGTGCCCGGCAGCGACACGTTCATGGCGCTAAAATACAGGCCGGCGCCTGCAATCCGCCTGAAGAAAAAATGGGCAACCCCGAAACGGGATTGCCCACTGGCATGCAAGAGAATTGCCGGGCTGGAATTAGTAGCCACCGGCGTTGTTGCCACCGAATTTGCCTTTGCCGGCTTCTTTACCTTCCGGGCGGGCTTGTTCGGTTTCGCTGCCGGCAACCTTGAACTCAACGCGACGGTTGGTGTAGTTTGCGCCTTTGGCAGCCACGATGTTGTTCATTTCGCCACCATAGTTGAGGATCAGACGGTCGCGGGCGATGCCGTGCTGGCTGACCAGGTATTCGATAGCGGATTTTGCGCGGTTGTACGACAACACGTTGTTGTAGCCTTCGGAACCGGAAGCGTCGGTGTAACCCGTAGCCACCACTTTGATCGAAGGATTAGCTTTCATCACCTGGGCGATCTGGTACAGGCTGGTGTACTGGTCGCGCTTGATGGAGTAGCTGTTGTTGTCGAAGTTGACCATCGGGAAGAACCAGTTCATTTTCACTTCCGGCAGTTTGAAGTTGGCCAGTTTCGCGTCAACGATACGGTTCACGTCGGCTTCGGTGATGGGTTTGGGCACTTGGGCCACACCCATTTTGTCGACCGAGTAGCCCGGGGGCGAGTACGGTTCTTTGTCCTGGTAGTCGGGCACTTTGTCCATGTCGCTGTCGAGCGTCACGCCGCGGGTATCTACGCGGGCGTTGGCCGGGCTGTTGACTTCCTGGTCGATCGCGTCGATGATGCCGTCGCTGTCGGTGTCGGTCGGGTCGTACACGGGGCGTGCTTCGAGGGCAGCGAGTGCGTCGTTGGTCATCGCCATCGGGTTGGCCCAGTAGAGCGGTTCAGCTTTTTTAGCGCCGGTCTTCTTGTCTTTGCCGCCGAGGTTGAAGTTGAGGCTCAGGTGCGGGTAGTGCAGGAAGTCGCGGTAGGTCGTACCCGAGCTGCGGGCGTTGTCGTCGCCGTCGAGGAAGTCGGCGCGGGCGCCGAACGGCGAGTGTACGGTGTACTCGATACCGAGGTTCATTTTCGGGCTGAAGCGGAAAGCGAGGCCGGCGCCTACTTCGAAGTGGCCGGTGAGTTCGCCGTCGTAAGTACCGCTTTTCAACGAGCCGTCGGCCTGGAGGATGTTTTCGTAGTCGGTTTCAAACTGGTTGGCGCCGACGCCGATGATACCATTGACCAGGATTTTGCGATAGGGCTTGTTGAAACGGATGTTGTTCAACGCAACAACGAGTTGGCCGCTACCGGAGATCCAGGAGGTCTCGGACGTGCGGCTGTCGTTTTCGCCTTCGTTTTTCATGCTGGCGTACAATGCGGAAACGCGTACGGAGAAGACCTGGTCGAGCGATTTGCGCACGTGCAGGCCACCGCCGAAGCCGGGGAATTTCGGATCAAGGTCGCCAATGATAAAAGGCGTACCAGCGTGAATGCCCAATTCCCACTGGTCAGCGGGTGTCAGCGAGCGGTATCCGCCGGCATCCTGGGCATTCAAACCGAGGGCAGCGCTGATAAAGAGGATAAAAAGTGCAATTTTTCTCACTGTCATAGGGTCACGACTTTAGTGAAGAGATGTTGTTGTCTAGTGTTAATAAAACAGTTATGCTTTCGAATTAAAAGTTCAATTCAGCGGCAAAAATAGCGTTCGGAAACGTGAAAGTGCAGCAGGAAGACCAATTTGTGTTAAAAATCATCATTCTTCCTGAGTACCAAACAGTTGGCTCGCTATTCGCCCGTTTGTTATGTCAGCCGATTGTCATAATTTTTATATACAAAAATTAAGCCATCAACTTCTTTAACGCCAAATATAATGCATTATGTGAAATTTTATTTGGCAAATCACTGATTCTTCTAATTTGTTCCAAAGCTTGCCGGATCGTATTGGACGTATCGGTAAAAATGGCGCGGTCGGTCATCTGTACATCGGGCTGCATGAGGTAGGCAAATACCCGTGCCATGCCGCAATTGGACACAAAATCGGGGATAACGGCCGTGTGCTCGTCGGCAAACCGGGCGGTGGGCCCGAAAAACACACCGTCGTCGACAAAAGGTACGTTGGCGCCGCAGGCGATGACTTCCACGCCGCCGGCGAGCAGGGCGTCGACCTGTGCGCGTGTGACGAGTTTGGATGCCGCGCCGGGGATAAAAATATCGGCGCCAAGGCTCCAGATGCGTTCGTTGACGGTGTTGAACGGCAACATGTTGGCCGCATTGAGGCGGTTGCCGTCTTTGTTGTTGAACAGCACCTTGATCTCGTCGAGCGAATACCCTTCGGGATTGATCAGGCCGCCGTCGCGGTCGATGATGCCGATAATCCGGGCGCCTTCCTTGGCCAGATAACAAGCCGCTGCCGAGGCCACGTTGCCCCAGCCCTGGATGATGGCGGTTTTGCCCATCACCGAGCTGTGCCGGAACAGGTCGTAATAATGCCGGACGGATTCGGCCACGCCGTAGCCGGTAATGAGGTCGGCCACGGCATGCCGGGCGCTGCCGCCCTCGGGCACGAAAGCGGGATCTTCCACCGGTTTGGTGCAGCCGTAGCGCAACTGCCCGATAATGTTGATCTTCTGGCCCTCGGTAGGTTTGAAATGCCCCACGACAATGCCCTCCTGCGGATGCCAGAGGCCGAGATCTTCGGTGATGGGCACCACGTCTTTTAGTTCGTCGACATTGAGGTCGCCACCGGTGCCATAGTAGTTTTTGAGAATGGGCAACACGGCCTTGTACCAGCGGGTGAGCACTTCGACGCGGCGCGGGTCGGCGGGGTCGAAATTGATCCCGCTTTTGGCGCCACCGATATCGGGACCGCATACGCTGAACTTGATTTCCATCACTTTGGCCAGCGAAACGACCTCTTCGCGGGTCAGGCCCTTGCGCATACGGGTGCCGCCCCCGGCAGCGCCGTTGCGCAGCGAATTTATGACGATCCAGCCCTCTGCGCCGGTTTCGGCGTCGTGCCATTCAAAGACGACTTCGGGCTTTTTGTCTTTGTAGCGGGTAAGCAATTCTTCCATGTTGTGGTGGTGTTGGTCAGGGCGTTTTTCCCCTTTTTCAAAAGCGGCGCAAAAGTAGACAAAAGCGGGCGGGATTGCGGGTGAGCAAAAGCTTTTACTTTTACGTGTTTGATTGCACGCAGAGACGCAGAGGGACCGTATTGTTTTTTGTCTCACGCAAAGTCGCAAAGCGCGCAAAGAGGGAGTGCCGCTTCGCGGCGGTGTTTGATTGCACGCAGAGACGCAGAGGGACCGTATTGTTTTTTGTCTCACGCAAAGTCGCAAAGCGCGCAAAGGAAGAAACGGGATTTCTCTGCATCTCTGCGTGCAATCAAACACCGCCGCGAAGCGGCTACACATCTTTGCACCCTCCGCGTGACATAAAACCTCCGCCCCGCTGCGTGAAACCATAAATCGCATACTTAGTCACAGAAATCATGTTGCAAAACTGGCTCAAACCCCTCACCGCCACCTTTTTCAAATCGGTCGAACAATTGCCCGCGCACAGCCTGGGCAAAAACCTGCTCGCTTTTCGCGACCAGCTGCCCGATCTCAAAAAAGTGCGCGCCGTACTGATCGGACTCGACGAAAAGGAAGCCAACGAAATCCGTCAGGCCCTGTACCGCACCGTCAATATTTTCCCGCCCGGCGCCATTGCCGACCTGGGCAACCTGCGCAAAGCCGACGCCGCGCAACTCATTCCCGTCGTGTACGAGTTGCTCAGCGGCAAGGTCGCCCCCATCCTGATCGGCGGCCCCGGCAGTCTGGCCCCGGCGCAGTTTCTGGCGTATCAGGAAGCCAAGGCCCTGGCCAACCTGGCCGTGGTCGACGAACGCCCGCGCTTTACGCTCGACAAGAAGAAGCCCGATGCCTACGACCCGCTCCTGCTGCCGCGCCACCCCTTGCTTTTTCACTTCGAGCTGATTGGTTATCAGGTGCATCAGACGCCGCCGGCCATCCTGGATTTTTTACAACAACAACATTTCGACGCCATTCGACTGGGCAAAACCCGCGCTGCCCTCGAAGAAACCGAACCCCTGATCCGCGACGCCGACCTGATGTGTTTTCACCTCGGTGCGCTCAAACAAAGCGAAGCGCCGGGCGTCGAAAATGCCTCTCCCTCCGGCTATTTTCTCGAAGAAGCCTGCCAACTCTGCCGGTACGCGGGCATGAGCGACAAACTGACGTCTTTCGGGGTGTACGATTTTCGCCGCGAGCTCGACCGCGACGGCCAGACGGCCCAGGCGGCGGCACAACTGGTCTGGTATTTCCTCGATGGTCTGTTTGGCCGCAAAGGCGATTTCCCGGCCTCGAAAGACGGCCTGACGGAATACATCGTCGATTCACGCAAGCACCATTTTCAGCTCACTTTCTGGCGCAGCAACCGCACCGGTCGCTGGTGGATGCAGGTGCCCGTCAATGAAAAACGCAAATACCAGCGCCACCGGCTTATCCCCTGCTCTTACCTCGATTACCAGGCGGCCTGTCGGGAGGAACTGCCGGAGCGTTTGTTTTATGCGTTGAAACGGTTTGGATAAACGCCTGAGAAGGCTTCGACCCATTGCAGGTTCGGCTTTTTTTTCAAAAAATCTGCTGCACCACCCAGGCCCCCAGGTACGCCACCAGTCCCATACCCACAAACTGCAGAATGGCCCAGCGCCAGCGGCCGGTTTCGCGGCGAACAGCCGCCAGGGTGCTCATACATTGCATGGCCAGCGCATAAAACACCAGCAGAGAAAGCCCCGTGGCGCGGGTGTATACCGGCGTATCGGTATCGTCGAAGCGGTCGTCGAGCATGCGCTGCCGGAGTGAAATATAGCGCTCGAAGGGTTTTTGGTCGGCGGCGTCTTCTTCCTCCTGTTCGCCCACGCTTTCGAGACTGTAAATCACGTACATCGTGCTGTTGAACACTTCGCGGGCGGCAAAGGAGGAGATCAGGCCGATGCCGATCTTCCAGTCGTAGCCCAGCGGCCGGATTGCCGGTTCGATAAAGCTGCCGAAGCGCCCGGCCCAGGAGTCTTTCATCTGGTAGGCCGCGATCAGGTCGTTGGTGCGCAGGCTGTCGAGCCCCTGCAGGGCGGCGTCCTCACGGGCGGCGGATTCTGCGCGCAGCATGGCGTCGCCGGGGCCGGTGCTCGACAATATCCACAGCGATACGGTGATGACGACGATGATTTTCCAGACGCCCGACACAAACGAGGTGGTTTTATCCCACACGGTCAGCCACACATTTTTCCAGTGCGGCATGCGGTACACCGGCATTTCGAGGGCCAGGTACGAGGGCTCGCGGGTGCGCAGCGTTTTTTTCAACAGCCATGCCGAGCCGAAGGCAGCGCCCATGCCCAGGAAATACATAGCGGCAAAAACCAGGGCCCAGGTCCACCAGCCGGCGCCGGGCAGGGCCACCGGAATCAGCACCATATACACCGGAATGCGGGCGCTGCAACTGATAAAAGGCGTGACCATTACCGTGATAAGTCGCTCTTTCCAGTTGCTGATGGTCCGGGTACCCATGATGGCCGGCACCGCGCAGGCGCCCCCGCCGATGAGCGCCACGATACTGCGGCCGTTCATGCCGTAGCGGCGCATGGTTTTGTCGAACATAAATACCACGCGGGCCAGATAACCGACTTCTTCCAGGATGGTGACCAGAAAAAACAACAGGGCGATCTGCGGTACGAACACGAGCACACCCTTGAACCCTTCGAGGATTCCTTTGGTGATCAGATTGGCGATCCATTCGCCGCCGAGGCGATGCGCCAGACTGCCCATGCCGTCGATGACCCAGTTCATGCCCGCTTCCACCCAGCCGCCGGTGGTTTCGTAACCGTAAAAAATGACCATAAAAACCAGCAACATCACCCCGAAAAAGATCATCGGGCCCCACCAGCGGTGGGTGAGCACGTTGTCGAGCCGGTCGGTCGGCGTGCTGGGGTACACCGGCGGGCGCTGCACGGCTTCCTGAATGAGCGGAGAAAAAGTGTCGTAACGATCCAGCGTTTCGTCGACCTGGGCGCGCAACGACTGAAATTGTTTGGTTTCGGTGATGGCGGCCAGGGTATCGCGCTCCTGTTTTTGCAGGAAAGGCAACCAGTCGGCGTGATGCGCCAGCAACAGGGCCCGGTAGGGGTTGTCGGCGCCCAGATTGAGCCGCACGGCTTCTACTACCTGTTTTTCCGACTCGGTGAGCCGGTAAAACGGCGGATGTACCGACGGATTTTTTTCAGCCTGTAGCAGGAGTTTTTCCAGCTCGACGATCAGTTTCTGAATATTCTCCCCTGTGCGGCCGCTGATAAAAACCACGGGCACGCCCAGGCTGTCGGACAATTTGGCGAGGTTGACTTTGATCCCCATCTCGGCGGCGGTATCGGCCATGTTGAGCGCCAGCAGGACGGGCAGTCCCAGATCGATCAGCTGACTGAGCAGCAGCAGGTGTTTTTCCAGGTTAATGGCGTCGGCGACATAGATCACTGCCCGCGGGTAGTGCAGGTCGGCCGGATTGGTCATCACCGAGGCGACGATCTTTTCGTCGGAAGAAGTGGGGTAAAGGCTGTACGTACCGGGAAAGTCGGTCAGCATCGCCTCGCGGCCGCTGGGCAGTTTGATCTTGCCCTCTTTGACGTCGACCGTGACACCGGGAAAGTTGCCGGTTTTTTGCCGCAGGCCGGTTAACTGGTTAAAAACTGTGGATTTGCCACTGTTGGGATTCCCCACCAAAGCGACTCTGATCGCTGCTTGTTCCGGCGCCTGGCTCATAGTTCGACGAGTATCGTGGCAGCTTCTTCCGTGCGCAAAGCCAGCCGCACGCCATCCACTTTGATATAATATGCTTTTCCAAACGGTGCGCAACGAACCATTTCGATCAATGCGCCTGGCAATACACCCATCGCTGTCAATTTGCCCGCGAGGGTTGGGTCGTCGAAGGAAATCGCGCGGGCGCTCTCATTCTCTTTCAGATCGGATACAGTTCGGTAGCGGCGTTGCATGAGGGAGTTTTGTCACAATTTAGACAAATTCAACGGAAGGCAAAGGTAGATGCCGCCGGTCATTGCCGGGCAAGGTTCGCCCGATTTTTTATCAATTCCATACAATCAACGCTGAAAAATAGCGCGCAGCGCACTGGCGAGATCGGGGAATTGAAAAGAGAAACCTGCTTCGAGCAGTTTTTGGGCCGAAACGCGGTTGCTGAACAGGATGGTGTCGGCCATTTCGCCGAAAAGCAGGCGCAGGGCAAAAGCCGGTACGGGCAAGAAGATGGCGGGGCGGCGCATGGCGCGGGCCGCTGTTTTGACCAATGCTTTTATCCGTTCGGGCTGTGGAGCTACCGCATTGTACACACCGGCCAGTGATTCGTTTTCGAGGGCAAAGATGAACGCACGGCACATATCGTCGCGGTGTATCCAGGAGTACCAGGCTTTGCCGTTGCCGAAATAGGCGCCCAGACAGAAATACAGGGGTTTGGCGATTTCTTTCAGCGCGCCGCCTTCTTTCCCCAACACTACTCCGATTCGGAACTTTACGGTTCGAATGCCCAACTGTGCCACAGTATCGGCTGCCTCTTCCCAGGTACGGCAAGTTTCGGCCAAAAAACCTCCCGTAACCGGCTGGTCGTTTTCGAGCATGAGGCGTTCGCCGGAATTACCATAAAACCCGATGGCAGAAGCGGAAATATAAACGGCAGGCCTCGTATCGCTTTTGCGGATGGCCTCGCGCAACACGGCGGCGCTGTTGATCCGGCTGTCGAGCAGTGTTTTTTTCCGGCTGGCCGTCCAGCGCCCGTCGGCGATACCCGCTCCCGCGAGATTGATCACGGCATAAACGCCGGTCAGCGCCGCTTCGTCCAAACGGCCGCTTTCGGGGTCCCAGGCATACTGATTGGCGCCATTGGGCCGGCGCGTCAGCACCCGCACCGTGTAGCCTTTTTCCTGCAACATGGCCTGCAAACGATGGCCGATAAAGCCGGTACCGCCGGCAAGTAGTATGGTTTTGCTCATGATTGCTGGTGGGTTAGGGGGGTTAGGTTTTGGGTTTTGGGTTTTGGCCAAAGGAGGGTGGTTGCTCCCGATAATGAGTCGATCCTGATTATTATCGGGGGAACGCGGAATGGGGGGCGGATGTTCAAAAAAGGTACGGTGTTGGGTGTTGGGTGTTAGGTGTTGGGTGTTGGGCAAAAGGGTTGTTTCTGCTCTCGGTAACTGTTTTTGTTGTCTTCCTTTTTCGCGCTGCTGCTGGCCTGCTGGCGCGGGGCTGCGCCAGCAGGCCAGCAGCGGGTCATTTTTTTCCTGAATCCGAAGCAACACCCGAGAGCAGAAACAACCCTTTTGCCCAATACCCAACGCCTAAAACCCAACGCCTGAAACACGCTGGCGGGAACCTCCGCACGGGGCAAAGCCCCGCGCCAGCAGGCCAGCAGCGGGTCATTTTTTTTCCTGAGTCCGAAGCAACACCCGAGAGCAGAAACAACCCTTTTGCCCAAAACCTAAAACCCAACGCCTAAAACCCAATACCCAACGCCTAAATCCCAACGGCTAGAATCCTTCTGTTTCCGGGCGCCGGTAGCGCAACCAGAATTTCTGTAAAGCTTTGATTTCGTAAGGGAATGCAAACCAGTTAAGACGGTAGCGGAGTGCGGAAAGTACGCGCATAGCCTGACGCTGGATGCGGCTCAACTTCAGGTCGGACACAGTGGGGTAGCGCGCATTGAGTACCGTTTCAAAATGCTGGATACGACGCACCATGGCAGGGCTGAGCCAGGGAGTGAGCGGATTGCGGCGCAGGTCGAACGATTCCCATTGTGGTGAAAGCCAGTCGTCGAGTGTGGCAGGGAAGCGGAAGCCGGCCCGGGTGATGCGCTCATACAAATCGGAACCCTCGGTGGGCACGGGCGAATAGACGTAGATGATAATTTCGGTATCCGGATTCACAGCCTTGACCTGCTTGATAAAAGCGATATCGGCTTCGATCTGTTGCCAAACCAACTCCGGCGTATCGGCAGGCAGGCCGAGCACGAAAGAATACTCCGGAATAATATCGAACTGCCGGAGCCGGGCGGCGAAGCGGAGAATTTGCTCGCCGGTTTGGCGGCCGCCTTTGTCCATTTGTTTGAGCAGGGCGTCGTTGCCCGTTTCGGCGCCGAAAAAAATCATCCGGCAACCGGAGCGCCGCATAAGCGCGAGCGTATCGTCGGAAAACTGGTCCATCGTATCGATGCGCGCCTCGCCCCACCAGTTCATGTTTTCGTGCAGCATGAGTTCGGAAAACTCGCGCACCCTTTTTTCACTCACAAAGAAGTTGTTGTCGTGAAACTCAACGCTGTCGGCGCCCCATTTCTCCTTCACATAACGCACGTCGCGGTAAATGTTTTCTGCTGATTTTCCACGCCAGCGGGCTTCGTAAATAGGAACCACGGCGCAAAACGAACATTTGAACGGACAACCCATGCTGCTGTGGTAGCCCAGGGTGTGTCGGCCGAGAAAGGTCGGCACCAGGTAACGGGGAATGGGGTAAAACCCGTCGAGGAAATCATAAGGCAGGGGGGGCAAGGCATCCTGGTCGAGCAGGGCTTCTTTAGTATTTTTAATAACAACGCCCTCGGGGGTTTTCCAAACCAGGTTGGGGATAAACTCGTAGGCGGCGCCGTTTTCAAGGGCATCGAGCAGGGCGGGAAAAGCGCGGTCGCCGGGACCGTAAATGACAAAATCGACACAACCGCTTTCCATCACCACCTGGTACTGGTTGCTGGCGAAATAGCCGCCCCAGATGTTGATAATCTCCGGGAATTGCGCCTTGATGCGGCGCGTCACCGGAATGGCCTGTCGCAACTGGGGGCCGGGCATTACCGTGCAGCCGAAATACCGGAATTCACCGCTGCCCAGATAACGCTCGATGACGGGCCAGGGGTCTTTTTCCAGATTTCCATCGACAAAAACAAATTCATATTTACCAAAAATAGACGCCCCGACCTGAAGAATACTGTTGGGAATTCGATGCTTGGCCTGGGCGCTTCTTGGATTGAATAACAAGACTTTATGCATGACAGAGCGACGAGGAGAAGCCATTGGAACAGCGCTTCATTTGCAAAGTTGAAGAAAATCTTGACTGAAACGGGAAAAGAAGTGGCTGAAACGGTTCCAGATATCGCGAATGTTAACGACCTTTGTACCCGAAGTTAACGGCTGTCAAAGCCCTTTGCCTTGATGTTACTTTCGCGAACCTGCTCGTCATAAGTGTGTTTTTAAGACAGAACACCACAAGCGAGCATTCGCTGGAAGATAAAGATTGTTTTCATTTGGTTTTTTGGGGTTTAGCCGCCGGCGCGCAATGCGTCGGTGGCTTTTTTAATTTATACGTTCCAGAAACTCCGCTTCCGTCCAAATCTCCACGGTACCCAGTTCCGTTGCCTTTTTCAGTTTCGAGCCCGCTTTTTCTCCCACGACCAGAATGCTCAGGTGTTTGCTCACCCCGCTGACCAGGGTAGCCCCTGCTGCTGCCGCGCGTTTTTCAGCTTCGTCGCGCGTCATTTGCGAGAGTGTGCCGGTGAAAAGAATACTGCGGCCATACAGCGGGCCGTCGGTATTGGCCTCCGCTTTTTTGTCTTCGTCAGTTTGGCGCAGATTGACGCCGAGTTGCTCCATCGTTTGCAGTAGTTCGATGTTGTGTTCGTTTTGGAACCAGTTGAGCACATTACGCGCCAGCACAGGGCCGATGTCTTTGATTTGCTGGTATTTTTCGAGGTCCCAGTCGCGCAGGTCGAGCACGTGATTGATCTCGGCAGCCAGCAGTTTTCCGGCTTTTTGGCCGAGGTGAAGGATGCTGAGGCCATGGAGCAGGCGGTGGATCGGGTTGTTTTTGGCTTTTTCAACGGCTTGCCGCAGGTTGGCGGCCGATTTCGGGCCGAAGCCTTCTAGGTGTTCGATTTTTTCGTAATCGAGCCGGTAGAGATCGGCAATGGAATGCAGCCAGCCGAGTTTGTAAAAACGCTCGATTGTGCTTTCGCCCAGTCCTTCTATGTCCATCGCGCTTTTGGAAGTATGAAAAATCATACGCTGGAGCACCTGCGCTTCGCAATCGGCGTTTTCGCAGCGCCAGATGGCCTCGTCTTCGGGTTTGACCAGGGGCGAGCGACATACCGGGCAATGCGTAGGGTATTCGACCGGGCGTTCGGAGCCGTCGCGCAGTTCAGGCAATGATTTGACGATATACGGGATTACATCGCCGGCGCGCTCCACGAGCACCTGATCACCGATGCGGATGTCTTTGCTTTTGATAAATTCCTCGTTGTGCAGGCTGACATTGGAGATCGTGACGCCGGCCAGGGGCACCGGATCGAGCTTGGCGACCGGGGTGACGGCGCCTGTTTTGCCCACCTGAAATTCGACGTCGCGGAGGCGCGTGGTGGCCTGGCGGGCTTTGAATTTGAAGGCGATGGCCCAGCGCGGATGGTGGCTGGTGTAGCCGCAAAGCGCCTGTAAATCAAGTCGATTGACTTTGATCACCATACCGTCAAGTTCGTAGGGGTATTCGTCGCGGAAGTCTTGCCAGGCCAGGCAGTACTCGATGACGGCTTCGATGTCGGCACAGTTTTTTGTGGCGGCGAGGTGCTGATGGTTGTTGGTTTGGGCAAGCGGCGTTTTGAAGCCCAGTTTTTCGAGCAGATGAATGCTTTCGCTGTGCGATTTGAACTGTTCGAGTACGTTGTTGCCGGCTTCGTCGCTGGCAAAACCGAGTTGATAAAGGAATGCTTCGAGGCCCCGGTCGGCGGCTTCGCGGGGATCTTTCATACGCAGTCCACCGGTAGCGGCATTGCGAGGGTTGGCAAACAGCGTTTCGCCGGCGGATTGGCGGCGGGCGTTTATTTTTTCAAAAATATCTTTTCGGATGAGGGCTTCCCCGCGCAATTCGGCTTTGGCGATGCCGTATTGCGAGAACCCGGCTTGCAGGGGCACCGAGCGCAGGGTGCGGATATTGGCGGTGATTTCGTCGCCCACTTCGCCGTTGCCCCGGGTAGCGGCGCGAAGCAGGCGGTCGTTTTCGTATACGAGGGCGATGGTGCCGCCGTCGTATTTTGGCTCTACGCAGTATTCAATGGCTGAATCGGCGGGCAGTTTGCACAGTTTTTTGACCGCGGTATCGAAATCGCGAAGGTCTTCGGCGTTATAAGAGTTGTCGAGCGACAACATGGGCGTGAGGTGCGCTACCTGATTAAAACTGGCCGTCAGGTCTTTGCCCACCCGTTGGGTAGGCGAGTCGGGAGCGACGAGGCTCGGGTGTTCGGTTTCGAGGCGTTCGAGCAGTTTGTAGAGCTGATCGTATTCGTAATCGCTCACGACGGGGTCGTTTTGCACGTAGTAGCGCCATTCGTGGTAGAGGATCACGCGGCGCAGTTCGTCGGCGAGTTCGGCCGGGTTTTCGGCGAGCAGGGTTTCGGTCGGGGTTTGGAGCAGTTGTTTGGAGCGCTCGTAGAGGTAGCGTTGTTCGTCGGTGGCGTACATTTGGACAGGTGTGTTTACGAGCAAAAGTTACGAAACAATAACGGCGCAAAGTTTTCCTTTTCGACGGAAAACTTTGCGCCGTTGGTCGTAATCGCGCGGATTTTTTACCCAGTGCTAGATTTTTTTCAAAATAAGGGCAGTCAGGGCTTTGGCTTTTTCGAGGTTGTCGTGCGGCTGGTCGGTCATATCGACGGTAATCTGGAAACACAGGTGGTTTTTCCAGACGAGCAGCGTGGTGGTTGAATTGCTCCACAGCGCGCCGTCGCCGAGGCCTTCGACGCGTTCGTTGTACACGTCGCCGCGGTTTTTGACGTAGTAGTCGTACTGTTGACGAGCCATTTCGGGCGTGCGGAAATCGAGCACCTGGGTTGCGATGGAGTTGCGGGACGAAACCGCCTGCGAACCCTTCATGCTGGCGTTTTCACGGGCCGCCCAGTCGGGTTTGTTCCAGTAACGCAAACAATAACCGCGTTCGGCCAGCGAGCGTTCGTTGTAGGCGTCGCGCTGAATGTCGATGGAAAACATCTCCACGATCTCTTTCTGGGTAACAAGTTGACAGCCCGCATCGAGCCAGGGGTTACCATGTATAGCTTGCTTCTGAGTGCTTGTGTCGGCGGACGTAGCCGAAGTTTGCGTGTTTTCAGATGCAGGGTTTTGCTGGCAGGCAGCCAACAGGAGCAGTAAAGCAAATAATGTAAGGCGCATGGTTGGATAAGTCTTGAGTTTCGGGTTTCACACAGCAGCCAGAAGGGAGAATGACTCCGTTTTTGCCTTTGCAACTGCGCAAACCGCCGTTTTCCGGTGCAAAAATAAAGCCGATCTTGTCAATACAAATGGTGCTCACTTTCGCCGGTTTACTGCTCAAATGGTGAATTTGGCCTAAAAAAATTGCCCCTGCGGGTGGAGCGGGACTTTTATTCCGTTCTTTTGCCCCGTTAACAGCAATAATTTTCATTTCTGTATTGAATTAAAAAACGACACAAGCACACCGAAACATGGCACAGCAGAACAATGAAATCTGGGGACACCCCCGCGGGTTATCCCTGCTCTTTTTCACCGAAATGTGGGAGCGTTTCAGCTACTACGGCATGCGGGCAATTTTTACGCTCTACATGACCAACGCCCTGCTCATGACCAACAAACAAGCCTCCCAGATCTACGGCAGCTACACGGGTCTGGTGTACCTGACGCCCCTGCTCGGCGGTTATATTGCCGACAATTTCTGGGGCAACCGCCGCTCAATCGTGGTGGGTGGCCTGTTGATGGCGCTCGGGCAATTTTTGATGTTCGGCAGCGCATCCATGTACACCAATGCCGGCCTGGCCGTGACCATGATGTGGGGCGGCTTGCTGTTTCTGATCGTGGGCAACGGTTTTTTTAAGCCCAATATCTCTTCCATGATCGGCCAGATGTATGCCGAAGGCGACCGCCGCCGCGATGCCGCTTATACGATCTTCTATATGGGTATCAATCTGGGCGCATTTATTGCTCCGCTGCTGTGCGGATACCTGGGCGACACCGGCAACGCAGCCGATTTCAAATGGGGCTTCCTGGCCGCCGGTATCGGTATGATCCTGGGCACGGTGTTGTTCCAGACCCAGAAAGACAAATACGTAGTGACGCCCGAGGGTCAACCCATCGGCGCTACGCCCAACAGGGCGGTCAGCACGACCAATGAAGCCGGCTCCGGCGGCCTGGGCGGCAGCCAGATCGCGATGGGCGTCGGTATTTCTGTCGCGTTGTTTCTTGTTTTTTCCTTTTTGGTAAAATTCGACACCGTGGCTTCGCTGATTTATAGCGCCACGATCGGCATGGCCATCATGATCATCACCGACAAGTCGCTGACCAAAATCGAGCGCGATCGTATTCTTGTACTGTACGTTTCGGCGTTCTTCGTGGTGTTCTTCTGGTCGGCCTTCGAGCAAGCGGGCGCTTCGCTGACCTTCTTTGCCGACAAGCAGACCGACCGGACTTTGTTCGGTTCCACCATCCCGGCCAGTTATTTCCAAAGCGTCAATGCCGTGGCCGTCGTGTTGCTGGCCCCGGTTATTGCAGCCATCTGGGTATGGCTGGCCAAGCGCAATTCCGAACCCAACTCCCTGCTCAAGCAATCGCTGGGTCTCATTATTCTGGCACTGGGTTACGTAGTGATCGCTTTCGGCGTAAAAGGCATGGGCCTGGGCGACAAATCCAGCATGTTCCTCCTGATTGCCCTGTACGTGATCCATACGATCGGCGAATTGTGCCTCTCCCCCATCGGCCTGTCGCTGGTATCCAAACTTTCGCCCATGCGCTTCGTATCGCTGCTCTTCGGCGTGTGGTTCCTGGCCAATGCCATTGCCAATAAGGCCGCCGGCCAGTTGAGCGAATTGTACCCGCCGGCCGGCCGCGAGTATTCTATCGCCGCTGAAAACGGCATCGATGCCGACACTTACAAGGGTCTGCTGGAAGGCACGACGCAGGTCACGCCCGATATCCAGGCCAAAGCCGCCGAGGCCAACCTGCCGCTCGAATACCCCACCTTCATGGGTAGCCCGGTCAAAGACCTGTATCAGTTCTTTATGATCTTCGTGGGCATGGCCGGCATGGCTGGCCTGGTACTGTTCGGCCTGTCCTTCCCGCTCAAGCGAATGATGCACGGAGCGGACTAGGTTTTGGGGGTTGGTTTTTTGGTTTTGGCAAAAGGGTTACTGCTGCTCTCGAAGCGGGATTTGGGTTTTTGGTGTTGGGTTTTGGGTTTTGGCAAAAGGGTTGCTGCTGCTCTCGAAGCGGGATTTGGGTGTTGGGTGTTGGTTTTTAGGTTTTAGGCCAAAAGGGTTGCTGCTGCTCTCGGGTGGGGGTGCCGTTGCGCTCGATTTCCTCGGTGAAGTCACCCTCTTTTACACTCCGAAGTCCTGAAAACGGCGGCAAAACGTCTCTACAAATGCGGGATTTCTCCGAAATCCTGACAAGGGCCGTTTCCATTCAGTTTTGGACAGTAATGGACTAGCCCCCTGATATACCCCGAGAGCAGCAGCAACCCTTTTGCCAAAACCCAATACCTAAAACCCAATACCCGCTTCGAGAGCAGCAGTAACCCTTTTGCCAAAACCTAAAACCCAATACCTAAAACCCAATACCTTCACCTATCTTTGGAAGTCTTTTTATGAAGGCTAAAAATCGCATTCGCTCATGAAATTAAGATTACTCCGCCTGGCATCGATTGCCCTTTTTTCTTTGTTCCTCCGCCAGGCTTCGGCCCAGTGCGAATACCGCATTGAAATGTTCGACTCCTTCGGAGACGGCTGGAACGGCGGTATCCTGACCATCACCAGCGGCACCTCCGTCATGCCCTTCAGCCTGCAGGGTTTCCCTTTTGGCAACGGCCAGGACAGCACAGCGTATTTTACGGTTCAAACCGGCGAACCGCTCACCCTCAACTGGACGCCCGGTTTTTTTGTCGCAGAAGTCAGTTTTGCCATTTACGATTATTCCGGCAACCTGGTATTTCAATCGGGTTTGCTGACGCCGGGGGAAATCTTTGAAACGACCGGCATATGTCCCGATTGTTTGAAACCGATCGACGTCAAGGCGGAAAATATTTATGCCGACCGCGCCAAATACCGCTGGACGCCGGTGGGCGTAGGGCCATACGTCGGTTGGTACGTCATTTACGGACCCGCAGGATTCGTACCGGGCCCGGGTGTTGGCGATACGCTTTACGTAACGGTACCCAAAGTCACGATCAATGGCTTGCAGCAAAAAACCGCCTATGATTTTTACCTGCTGCAGGATTGCGGCGGAGCGGGATTTGCCGATCAGGCGGGTCCTTATTCTTTTGAAACGTATTGGGCCAACGATGTCGGCATCTCCGCCATCACCTCGCCGCAAAGCGGCTGCGACCTGGGTATCGAAACCATTAGTATCCAGTTGAGCAACTACGGCGCCAATCCGCAGTCGCTTATTCCGTTCAATTTCAGCGTCAACGGCGTGAGCGGCGGCGTTCCTCAACCGCAAGACGGGTTCTACACCGGCGTTTTGGGGAAAGACAGCACCGAACAACTGATTTTTGAAACGTTTTTCGACTTTTCCGAACCCGGCGAATACCTCATTGCCGCCTGGTCGGAAATGACGGGCGACCAGCAAACCGACAACGATACCTTTTACTTGTATGTGGTCAACCGCCTGATCGCACCCTACACGCAGGATTTTGAAAACTGGAGCGGTGGCT
The DNA here is from genome assembly GCA_016787345.1 of Saprospiraceae bacterium. Classification (GTDB taxonomy): domain Bacteria; phylum Bacteroidota; class Bacteroidia; order Chitinophagales; family Saprospiraceae; genus M3007. The sequence goes on from JAEUUU010000130.1 coordinate 51,748, forward strand.
GGTACGTCGATACGCTCGATAGCAACAACCCGAGTTGGGAGTTTGGTACGCCCGACAAACCCAGCATGCCTTCGGCTGCCAGCGGTGTAAATGCCTGGGTGACCAACCTCGACGGCGCCTATAATTCCAACGAACGCTCTTACATCAACTCCCCCTGTTTCGATTTCAGCGACCTGACCGAGGACCCCGCTATCGAGTTTTCGCTCAATTATTTCACAGAATTCTCCTACGACGGCGGCTTCCTCGAAATGTCGATCGACGGCGGTCAAAACTGGGACCGCGTCGGCGAAATCGGCGAGGGCTTCAACTGGTACACGTTCTTTAACGTCAATGCCGGACTGGGCGACGTGTGGGCCGGACAAACGCCGGGCTGGATCAAAGCGCGCCACAGCCTGACCGGCGCTGCCGGCGAAAGCGAGGTGCGCCTGCGCTTCGGCTTCGGGGCCGACCCTTCCGTCCAGTTCATTGGCGGTATGGCTGTTGACGACATCCGCATCTACGTGCCCGTAGCCGACGACCTCGCAGCCGTCAGCATCACGACAACAGGCGATGCCCTCGAGTGCGGTCTCGAAGACGACAAAGTGCTGTTCCAGTTTGCCAACTTTGGCACCCAGCCGCAAAACTTTTTCCAGGTAGCCTACTCCGTCAACGACGGACCGGCTGTTGTCGAAAACGTCGGTGCAACCACCCTGAACCCCGACGAAATTTTCACCTACACCTTTACCCAACCCTTCGACAGCCGCGACCAAGTTTCCAATATCAAAGCCTGGACGCTGCTGCTTGATGAGCAAAACCTGATCAATGACACCGTTACATACTCGGTTGACCACCGCCCCAGAGCAGTGCCTTTTCAGGAAAACTTCGAAGGTATGCTGCTGCCGGACGGCTGGACGAGCAACGGCTTTATCACCAACACACACAATAACATCTCCTACGTACTGGCCCATAACCTGTGGGTGAGCAGCCCGAGCTTTACCCACGAACTGCCGCGTTACGGCGTACTGGGCGCCAACGATACCCTGCGCTTCGACTACCGGATCTCCAATTTCAGCGGCGCCGGCACCGTACCGACTACCCTCGGCCTCGGTAACAAAGTGGACGTTCAGGTTTCCGACAATTGCGGACAAACCTACACGACGGTGTACACCATCAACGCCCTCAACCACGTACCCGACATCAACCTGACAACAATCAAAATCGGTCTGGGCAACTACGCCAACGAATCGATCCGTATCCGCTTCGTAGGCACCTGGGCTTCGGGCGACTACTATTTCGACCTCGACAACATCAACCTGTTGTCGTGCCCGGCCGATTTCGAACTTACTGCCGACGTGACCAACGCCAACCCGAACCTCAACAACGGCACGGCAACCGTGAATGTCGGTATCGGCAACCCGCCGTACCAGTACCTGTGGAGCAACGGCCAAACCTCCCAAACAGCAACCGACCTGCCCGTCGGCGACGCCAGCGTAACCGTTACCGACGCCCTGGGCTGCTCCGGCACCCTGAGCGTCAGCATCGGCGTTTCGTCAACGCAGGACATCGCGGGCCTGACGCGCATTGCCCTGCAACCCAACCCAACCAATGGCTGGACGACTCTTTTCCTCGATTTCGATACGCCTACCGAGGTGCGCATCGAACTTTTCGACCTGCTGGGTAAAACCGTCTGGACCAGCAACCCGCAACGCGGCAGCTCCCTGGTCGAAAGCATCGACCTGAGCAATGTGCCCACCGGCCTTTACCTGCTTCGCGTCAGCGCCAACGGACAGGCGATGACGCGAAAGGTGGTTAAGGGAGATTGATGGAAAAGGTTGATGAGGGTTGATGAGGGTTTATAAGGTTCATAAAAGGGTTTATTCTTCTCTCGAAGGGTAAACCCTTTTTCATAGCTGTAATCGAGATGTAAGGGTTCGTGACACAAGTGCTTTCCTTCCTGCAGGGCATTTTTATTTCCCTCAGATTTTTGCAGATGAATAGCAGATTCCGCAGCGGAAAACCATACTAAAAAGGGTTTACCCTTCGAGAGAAGAATAAACCCTTTTATAAACCTTATCAACCTTTTCTATCAACCCATATCAACCTTTTTTTTCATTGTTCCGCCTTGATATACTCTTCCACGAGGCCTTTGTAATAAGGTTTGAGTGCGGGTGACACGGTGCGGTACATATCGACTTCTGCGCGGCGTTTTTTCAGGTATTCTTCAAGGGCCGGCGGGAGTTTGGCGGGTTGTTGCTGGGCGGTTTGAGCCTGGCGCTGTTCGTCCTGTTCGCGTTCGCGTTCGGCGCGTTCTTCTTCGAGCAGGCGGGTCATGATTTGTTCCTGGCGCTTGAGCATTTCATTGGTCAGGCGTTTGTTGACCAGATCGACCTCGTTTTTCTCCATTTCCTGCATGAGTTCGTCGAGGGCTTTGGAGCCTTTGCCTTCGGCCTGTTTTTGCTTTTGCAGTTCGCGCAGCGCGTTGCGCATGGCGGCTTGCTGGGCGGCCATTTGGGCAAAGTCCTTGCTCATAGTGCCCTGACCCTTGCCTTGTTCCATGCGTTGTTTGAGATCCTGCATCTGATCGCCGAGGCTTTTTTGGCCTTTGGTGATCTTGTCCATGGGCTTTTTGCCGCTTTTCCCTTCGCCTTCGCCGGGTTTTTGGCACGACTGGTTGCCCGGCATGTTGGCAGCCATTTCCTGCTGCATGTTGTTCATGATTTCCGAGAGGAGCAGGGCCAGGTCGTTCATGGCTTTCATGCTGCGCTGTTGTTGCTCGGTAGCGGTGCCGGTGCGGCGCTCTTCGAGTTCGGAGACGGCATCGCCGATGGCACTTTTGACTTCGGTAACTTTTTCAGTGACCACGCCTTCGAGTTTGAAATTGCGCTTGGCCAGTGCCTGGAGACTGTCTTCGACGATTTTGAAGTCGTCCTTGATCTTGTATTGTTGTTGGGTCAGTTCGACATAGCGCGGCGTATTGATGGTCGTCGCGGCGATGTCTTTCATATTCTGCTCCTGAGCGAAAGACAGGCCGATGAGGTTCTCCAGCAATTGGCGCAGCATGGCAATATCTTCCTCCATTTGTTCCATCTCGCCGTCCGACTGGTTTTGCTTCATCTTGTTGGCGAGGTTTTTCATCTTGTTGGAGGCCGATTTCTGCTTTTTACCCGCTTTGTTCTTTTGTTTTTGCTCGAGTTGCTGGCCGGCGTCCTTCATGTCGTTTTTGATGTCCTGCATTTCCTTCTGGCTATCTTCTATCTTCTGCGGGCGTTTCAACTCTTTGTTCTTCTGTTCGAGTTCCTGTTGTTTTTTCTGGAGATCGTCCATTTTTTTGTTCAGTTCCTCCTGTTGTTGCTGGAGTTCCTGATCTGATTTTTGGCCGTCTTTTTTCTCGTCCTGGTTTTGCTGGTCGCCCTTTTGCTCCTCGTTTTGCTGTTGTTGTTCCGTCTCTTTATTCAGTTCGTCCTGTTCTTTGGCCAGTTCTTCCAGTTTATCGATCTGTTGCTGGAGCATATTTTCCACTTCCAGTTGTTTGTAAAGTTCCTGGAGGCGGTCGAGTTCCTTGTTGAGTTCCTCGTTGTTGAGTTGCATCTGCTCCATTTTATCCAGCATCTCCTCCTTGTTCATTTCCTGGAGCAATTTTTCGATCTCTTCCATGAGTTGTTTTTGCTCGGGGGAGAGGGCTTCTTCCATCAGTTTTTCGAGTTGCTCTTCTTTTTTCTGAAGATCCTCGGTTTGCTGCTGGTTCATTTCCTGCTGTTGCTGGCGGTTTTCCTGGAAGTTCTGCTTGGCCTGTTCGAGCTGTTGCTGGATTTGCTTCTGGCGTTCGAGCAGGCGTTCGAGTTCTTTGCGCGACTGCCAGTCGAGGTTTTTCTGCTGCAGGATTTTGTCGCGCAGTTTTTTCATTTCCTCGTTGACCTTGGCACTTTCTTTCAGGGCTTTTTCGAGGTCTTTTTTGATCTGCTCCGAATTTTCGGCCTGTTGTTTTTCCACCTCTGCGAGGCTGGGCATACGCCATTGCATGAGGTTGGTGCGGGCGGTTTTGGAGCCGTTGACGGCGTCGTTGTCGCCCACTTCAAAGTAATAGGTGATCTCGTCGCCGGGAGCCAGGTCGATGTTGCGGAGGTCCCAGGTATGTTCGTACTGGATTTGTTTTCCGGCGGGTTTATTCAGTTTGAGGGTGCTGAGCGGCAGCTGGCCCCCCTTGGCTTTTTTCACCTGATAGTTGAAGGTCAGGTTGAGCAATCCGTAATCGTCGGCGGCATCGCCGGCGAAGAAGATCATCCGTTTGTTGGTACTGTCGCGGAATTCCTCGACCGAAATCTGCGGATGCTGGTCGGGGATAATCGTCACGGTGTAGGCTACGGAGTCGCCATTCGGCAGTAATTCGTTGGCGATGAATATTTTATACGGCTCGTCTTTGAGCGCGCGGCGGCTGAACGAGAAGAGTTCGTCGTCGAAGCGTTTGGCTTCGGCGGCGGCTTCGTTGCCGAAGCGCATGCTGAGGTGGTCGGTGTTTTGCACGTTGAACACCCAGCCGATATTGGTGCCTTGCGGGATGACGAGGTCGCCCACGTTGGAGAGTTCTTCGTTGGGGCGGCCGAGGTAGCTGGGGTAGTTGAGTTTGACGTTGAACGACAGGATATTCGGCTTGCGCAGCACGTTCAGCAAATACTCGCGGCTTTCGACGGCGCCGGAGAACAGGTTGAATTTGGTGTCCAGCTGGACGTTGGAGAATTTGTAGGAAAATTCGTTCGGCGCATCTTTGGTCAGGCGGTACTGCACCTTGCCGAGATTGATAAACACTTCATTGGGCAGGGCTTGTCCTTCTACTTTTACTTTTAAAACGTAGTCGGAAAACTGCACGGCCCGAAGGCTGTCGGTTTGCAGGATGAAGCGGAAGGGAGCGGGTTTTTCAAAAGCCTTGTTGCTGTTCCAGAGGCGGTAGGCGCCTTCGCGCAGGATATTGGGCGCGCCGAGGAAGAGAAACAAAAGCAACAAAACCGGCGGCAGGGCGTAGCGCAGGTATTTGCGGTTGCTGCGCAGGTCGATGGCCATTTTGAAGGGCACCAGTTTGATCTCTTCGCTTTTTTGGTTGATCGAGGCGTTGATCAGGTCGGCGTAAATGGCGTTGCTGCTCTGCTGTTTGAGTTGAAGAATGTTGAGCAGTTTGTCTTTTACACCGGCGAAATGCTGCCCGATGATCTGGGCTGCCTGTTCGTGGCTGATGACTTTTCCCAGGTGGAAATAGTGCAGGAGCGGCAGGGCAATCCAGCGGTACAAAGCCGCGCCGCTGATGAGCAAAAAGCCCCAGAACATGCCGGTTCGCACCTTGGAATTGAAGTAAAAATAATACTCCAGTACGTTCAGCACAATGAACAGGCCGAGCACGAGCCCTACGGTATACAACGCGCCGCGCAGCAGCTGATTGACGTAGAATTTGCGGATAAATCCATCGAGCTTTTCGATGAGCAGGGAATAGTTGTCGCGCACCATAATCCAGGATAAATAGTTACCGGCTAAAGTTGCGGGAAAGCCGGGGTATTAAAACGAATTTTCCACCAAAAGGTTATAAAACAGCCGTTTTTAACCGGTTTGAATGCTTGAATTTATACTGCACGCGGAGGGCTGTGCGGGTTTGTGGAAATTTGGGTCACGCAAAGTCGCAAAGCGCGCAAAGAGACTTCTCTGTGTCTCTGCGACTCTGTGTGCAACTTTTTTATTTCACGCAGAGACGCAGAGGCGCAGAGGGAATCATGTAGGTTTTATGCGCTTCTCTGTATCTCTGCGCGCAACAAAGATATCAGCCGCGGCTCCACGTCGCCCCGTCTTTCCCATCCTTCACCGTGATACCGGCAGCTGCCAGGGCGTCGCGGATTTTGTCGCTGGTCGCCCAGTCTTTTTGAGCGCGGGCGCCGGCGCGGATGTCGAGAATGAGTTGCATGAGACCGTCGACCGTCTGGTTGTCGGCGCCCGCCCCGGCTTCATCCTGCAGCCCGAGAATATCGAACAGGAAGGTCTGGAAAGCCGTTTTGAGGCGTTCGATCACCCAGGGTGACAAGGCGCCGGCGGGCAACTGGCCGTTGGCGTATTTATGCACGTAGCTGCCGAGTTCGCTGAGCGCCGCCAACACGATAGCCGTGTTGAAATCGTCGTCGAGGCCCTGGTAGGCGTCTTCGATGGCCGTCAAAACAGCGCGGTCGGTATCGCTTTCGGAGCCGTCGTAATCGGCAGGATCAACGCTCAGGCTTTGCAACAACTGGTTGGTATCCATCAGTTTGCGATAGCCTTTTTCGGCGGCCTGCAGCGCCTCGTCGGTGATGTCGAGCGTGCTGCGGTAGTGGGCCATGAGCATAAAAAAGCGCACCACCATCGGCGAATAGCCTTTGGTGACGTGCGGGCTGTCGCCGCTGAACAGTTCGTGGGGTGTGATCGTATTGCCGTCCGATTTCGACATTTTTTTGCCGTTGAGGAGCAGCATGTTGGCATGCATCCAGAAACGGGCGGGCGCACAGCCGCAAGCGCCGAAATTCTGCGCCACTTCGTTTTCGTGGTGCGGGAATTTCAGGTCGGAGCCGCCGCCGTGGATGTCGAAGGTTTGGCCCAGATACTTGGTGCTCATGGCGCTGCATTCGAGGTGCCAGCCGGGGAACCCGACCGACCAGGGGCTTTTCCAGACCATGATGTCCTGCGGCCGGGCTTTCATCCAGATGGCGAAATCGGCAGGGTGGTCTTTTTCATCCTGGTTTTTGAGTTCGCGGGTTTCGGCAAAGAGGTCGTCTACCACGCGGCCGCTCACCGAGCCGTACACGCCCGGTTTGTTTTCGATGAATTTGCGCACGTTGAAATACACCGAGCCATTGCGTTCGTAGGCCAGGCCGTTATCGAGGATAGCTTGCACCATTTCGATCTGCTCGGGGATATGCCCCGTAGCGCGGGGTTCGATGCTGGGCGGAAGGGTATTGAAAATACGCATCATGTCGTGGAAACCCAGCGTGTATTTCTGTGCCACTTCCATGGGTTCGAGTTGCGCAACGCGGGAGCCTTTAGCCATGCGGTCTTCGCCGTCGTCGGTCAGGTGACCTACGTCGGTGATGTTGCGTACGTAGCGCACCCGGTAGCCCAGGTGGCGAAAATAGCGGTGAATCACGTCGAAGCTGACATACGTGCGGCAGTTGCCCAGGTGGGCGTCGGAGTACACGGTCGGGCCGCACACGTACATGCCGATATGGCCGGGTTCGAGGGGCGAAAAGGGTTCTTTCTGACCACTGAGGGTGTTGTAGATCTTGAGCGGGCGTTGTTCGATAGTCATGGTGCAAAGGTAGGAAAGGAATTGCAGACAGAAAATTGCAACCAAGCGCACCAATGCCGGCGATTTGTCGCAACTTTCCCTCCCTCAAAACCAACATTTTTTTCAAAAAATTCCGTCCATGCACCGCCGCAATTTTGTCAAAAGCACCCTGGCCCTCAGCGCCGCCCCTGCCGCCCTTTTTGCCGCCAACGATCAAACAACACCCGCCGCCGGACAGCCCTTCCGCCTTCGTTACGCGCCCCACGACGGCATGTTCCGCCAGTCGGCCGGACCCGACATCCTCGACCAGCTGCGTTTTATGGCCGACCAGGGCTTTACCGCCTTCGAAGACAACGGCATGAGCAGCCGCGAACCGGCCCTGCAGGAAAAAATGGGCGCCCTCATGAACCAGCTCGGCATCGCCATGGGCGTGTTCGTGGCCCATAAAATTTACTGGTCGGAGCCCAACCTCGCCTCCGGCAACAAAGACAAACGCGAAGAATTCCTGCGCGATATCCGCAACGCCGTTGAGGTCGCCAAACGCTGCAACGCCAAATGGATGACCGTCGTGCCCGGCCACGTCGACCTCCGCCTCAACAAAGACTACCAAACCGCCCACGTGGTCGAATCGCTGCGCCGCGCCGCCGATATCCTCGAACCCCACGGCCTTGTAATGGTGCTCGAACCGCTCAACTTCCGCGACCATCCTGGGCTGTTCCTCACCGACGTTCCCCAAACCTACCTGATCTGCCGGGCCGTCAACAGCCCTGCCTGCAAAATCCTCTACGACCTTTACCACATCCAGATTCAGCACGGCAACCTGATCCCCAATATCGACGCGGCCTGGGACGAAATCGCCTACTTCCAGATCGGCGACAACCCCGGCCGCAAGGAACCGACCACCGGCGAAATCAACTACAAAAACGTGTTCAAACACATCCACAACAAAGGTTATACCGGCATTCTTGGGATGGAACACGGCAACTCGAAAGAAGGCAAGGACGGGGAAATGGCAGTGATCAAAGCCTACCGGGAAGTCGACAGTTATTAAAAATTTGCCGTTGCGGGTCGCCAGCCGGTTCTCCGGCCCGCCTTTCCGCCCGATGGTCGAATCGGCCCGCCGGCAGCGCGGGCAGGCAGCCTATGTTTGTCCAAAATTTGGACTATGAAAACAATGCTGCTCCCCGCGCTGCTGGCGCTCGGCCTGTTCGGCCTTTCTCCCACCCTTTCCGCCCAGAAAAAAACCGCCGACGAGGTGGCCGTAATGGAATGCCTGCTCGATTACATGGACGGCGGCACCTATGGCGATACCACGCGCCTGATCCGGGCTTTTCACCCCTCCGCATCCATGAAATTTGTGGACAACAAAACCGGCGAATTCAAAGACGTGCCCATCGCCGACTTCCTCAACCGCGCCAAAGCCGGCGCCGGCAAAACCCAGGACCGCCAGTGCCGCATCACCTATTACAAGGTCACCGGTTCGGCCGCCCAGGGCGCCGTGGTGTGCGAATACCCGAACTTCCGCTTTCTCGATTATTTCAGTTTGCTGAAAATCAATGGAGAATGGAAGATCGTAAGCAAGGTGTTCTACCGGGAGGAAAAGACGGGAAATAAATAGGGCCTTTTACATTTTTCTTTTTACCAACACCTGCTGCCGGCTTTGTCCTGCCGCCTCGATGTGCAAAAAATACACCCCCTCGGGCAGCTCGTGCAGCGGCACGACCAGGGGCGCTACGGGCGCATCCCAAACCCAGCTTTGACTGAACTGCCCGGTCGCGGCATACAGGCTGAGGCGCATGGGCGCGGGATAAAACACGGGCTGAAACCGGACGTACAGCCAGTCGGACGCCGGGTTGGGGTAAACCAGCACTTCGGGCAATGAAAGACCCGGCTCCTCCGCCGCGCTCAGCAGGCCGGCGATCTGACTCAGCGTGCTGTCGCCCCGCAGGCCCAGGAATGGTTTTATGCCGTAGGGCGTATGGCTGTCGATAGTTTGGGTAAAGCCGTTGTGAAAATCGGCCACATCGTAGCCGTAATCGAGCGTGCGGTACACGTCGGCCACGGCGGCCGGGGTGATGAGTTGGTGCAGACTGTCGATGCGCGGAAAGATGGAGTCGGGCAGTACGATCAGCCGCGTGAGCGTATCGAGGTAGCGGATGTATTGTTCGCGGAAAGCCGGCACGGCCAGCAATTGCGTGGCCAGGGGGCGCGGCATGTCGGGGTGTTGCCATTCCAGGGCGTTCCGCCGTGCCCAGTCGATATTCAGCCAATCGACCCCGAAGGTATTATCGGTGTCGTAGGTGATAAATTCGAAGCGGCCGGTGGCTGGATTATCGTAGAGGTAGTAATTATTCTGGAGGTAAAAATAGTCGTCCCAGTTGCCCGTCGCCACGTCGATGGCGTAGGCTTTGAGCACCTGATCGACGTTCAGTATCTGGCTGATTTCGGCGGGATAATCGGCGTCGACAGGCTGGTTGAGCACGGTGATGAGGGTGACCAAACGGCTGTAATCGTCTTCTTCTTCGTTGGTTTTCAGGTCGTAGGCGCGTTCTTCGGGGTTGTTGAGGAGATTTTTGTAGGTCTGTTCGTTGGGGCCCAGGTAGGCGAGGTTGGCCGGCCAGGTGCATTTGTAGAGGTTGCCGTCGTTGTCGGGGTAGGTACGGCCCAGCCATTGTTTGTCGAGTTCTTCGATATTGGTGTACAGGCCCCGGTACTGCTGGTTGATGTAGAGCCGAACGAAAGCCGCGCGGCGTTCGGGCATGCCGGCTTTTTTCCAGACTTCGTAAAAAAGTTTTTCGCGCACCAGGGTCGGGTCGTTGTGCTGGGCGCGCAAGCTGAGTTTGCGCACGCCCTGGTATTCGCGGCCCGGCGCGTATTCGTTGAAGCTGATTTTGAATGATTTTTTGGCCGCGGCCAGCGAGGTGTTGCCGCGCAGGCGCAGGCCCGCGTCGTAGAGGGTGTCGCGGGTGGCGCCGTCGTCGAAGATAAACCGGGCGCGGTAGTAGTGCTCGTTTTCCTGGGTGGCGATGAACTGCTGGAGCGAATCGGCGGGCAGTTCGAGGTAGATCGCCCCGACGATGCGGTCGTCGTAGAGGGCGCTGGACTGGGCAATCAGGATGCTCGATAGGCCGAGGAAGCATGCAAGTAATGCGTGGTTTTTCATGGCCGTGAAGTTATGCGACTGCTCCGGAATACTCCGCACAAGCAGAATATCGAATCGACAACTATGCTGTGCAGCAAGAGGTATAAATTTATTTTTTCCCGTAAAAATCGTACAATGAAGAAGCCATGGAGAAAAACGCGAGATGGAAAGCCGCCGAGTCCTGATAAGGATAATGTACCAGAGACCAACCGCCGTGAGGATGCGCGTAACTCCAAACCGAGCTCGAATCATGTGTGGCTGCCAAAGCGATCCGCACGTTGGCATTCGGCGACTGAGGGCCGTAAATTCCGAATACCTGAATACTGTCGTTGGCAAGGGCTGTCACCGTCAGGTCGGCTGGTGTGGAAGTTTCGTTGTCGGGGTTAAAGGTTTGATGAATCAGGATACCGTGATAGATGCCGGCAGCTTGCTCATTGGGAGGCAATGCGGGAGGCGGGACAACCGGAGGATCAGGCTCGTTCGGGGTTTCATTTTTTTCGCATCCTGAGGCCAGGGCGCAAAGCAGCAGCAAGAAGGCAGAAATTCTTAACATGGCGTTTCGTTTAATAAGATTAACGAGCGCCGCTTACGATTCGCCGCTGATAGATTATGCTCCGCCATGTCGGGGATTGGCGTAAGCGGAAAAAACGACAATGTGTTGGATTCCGAACAGACCAACCTTGCACTCCTTCTAATATTAAACTCACCACTCAAACTCCACCACCTGCTCCACACCATCGCCCAGGCTCAGCGCCACGGGGCAGGTGCGGCCGGCGGTTTCGAGCAGCTGGCGGTCGCGTTCGGAGAAGTCGCGTTTGGGCATGATGAGCCGGATTTCCACACGGGCGATGCGGCGCGGATTGGCGGCCATGATCTTGGTCACTTCGGCGCGGGCGCCGGTGATGTCGAGTTCGCGGCTGCGGGCGCTGATGCCCATGATGGTCATCATGCAGGAAGCCAGGGAGGTGGCGCAGAGGTCGGTGGGCGAAAAAGCTTCGCCGCGGCCCTGGTTGTCGAGCGGGGCGTCGGTGATGATCTCGATACCGGATTGCAGGTGGGTGGCGCGGGTGCGCAGATCGCCGAGGTATTCTACTTTGGATGTCATGCGGGACGGGTCGGTGTTATTTTTGTTCGCCGGCTTCGGGTTTGGCTTCTTCGAGCGGCTCGTTATCGGCGTTTTGCGCGGCTTTTTTGCGTTCGCGGCGGGCGCGCTCCTCTGTTTCGACGATGTCGTAGGCTTTGATGATTTCCTTCACGAGGCGGTGGCGCACCACGTCTTCGGCGGTGAGGTTGACGATCGCGATACCGTCGATGCCGTTGAGGATGGCCATGGCCTGCACCAGTCCCGATTTCTGGTGGTGGGGCAGGTCGATCTGGGTCAGGTCGCCGGTGATGATACACTTGGCGTTGGGCCCGATACGGGTGAGGAACATCTTGAGTTGCAGGGGCGTGGCGTTCTGGGCCTCGTCGAGGATGATGTAGGCGTTGTCGAGCGTACGGCCGCGCATAAAAGCCAGGGGCGCGATCTCGATGACGCGGTTTTCCATGAAAAAGTTGAGCTTGTCCATGGGTAGCATGTCGTCGAGCGCGTCGTAGAGCGGGCGCAGGTAGGGGTCGACTTTTTCCTTGAGGTCGCCGGGCAAAAAGCCGAGGTTTTCGCCGGCTTCGACGGCCGGGCGGGTGAGCACGATCTTTTTTATCAGCTTGTTTTTGAGTGCGCGCACGGCCATGGCGACGGCCGTGTAGGTTTTGCCGGTGCCGGCCGGACCGATGGCGAACACGATGTCGTTGTTTTCGCAGGCTTCGACGAGGCGTTTCTGGTTGCGGGTTTTGGCCTTGATGGGCCGGCCTTCGCGACCGTGCAGGATGACGCTATCGCCGCCGTCGCCATTCACGGGGATGCGCACCTCGAAAGGATTGCTGCCGCCGAGCAGGTCTTCGACCGTCTGGAAGGGCAGTTCGAGGTGCTCGCGCAGGTAGCGCACCATGAGTTCGAATTTGCCCTTGGCTTCCTGCGTGTATTTTTTGTCGCCGCTGAGTTTCAGGCTGTTGCCGCGCGAGGTGATCGTAACGTCGGGATATGCTTTGCGCAGCAGGTTTAATTTGGCGTTGTTCTCGCCGTAGAGTTGAACGGGGTCGACGCCCTCGATAGTCAGAATGATTTCGCTCAAATCGCTGGGTGGTTTTGGTTGGCAGCGGGAGACGAGCGCCGGTTGTTGCGGGCCGCTGACCGGTAAAGTCCGTCGGCGCCTCCATGCCTTTTTTATCAATAAATTTGACCCGCCGGTCGACTACAAATGTAGCGCTTCGACGGCTTACCGGAAAACAAAAAAATACCGGCTATAGTTCGTTTAACCACAACTTAACGCCGGTAAAAGCCGTGTCATTTTTTAAATCTTTTCTCGGAACGATGCCGCACGAATGGATCACTTTCTTTTCCTGGGCGTTTTTTTACGCCCTGCACAGTGCCCTGGCTGCCGACCCGGTCAAAAACCGTGTGATGCGCTGGCAGCCCGGAACCCGGCAGTACTATCGTCTCGCATACAATACTTTTTCCATCCTGTTCTTCTGTTGGCTGTTGATCGATCTGTTCAGGAATCCGGGTAACTTTTTATATCCTGTTTCTATATTTTTCTATGTCACGGGTGGAATACTCGCACTTTCCGGGGTGTTTTTGCTGAGCGCGTCGTTCCGCAATTACGATCTGCTGGAATTTGCCGGCGTTCGGGCAAGCGAGGCCTCCCAGACCTTGCAAACCGGCGGGCTGAACGCCTGGGTCAGGCATCCGATCTACAGCGGCGCCTTGTTGCTGATGCTGGGTATTTGCCTGACTTACCCGACAACTTCGTTGTGGACGATACTGGCGAGCACGGTCGTTTACCTGCCGTTCGGCATTGAGTGGGAGGAAAAAAAACTGCTTCGCCAGTACGGCAGCGCTTACGCTGATTATCAAAAACGGGTGAAACGCCTGATTCCCGGCCTGTGGTGAGCGGATTTTCTACTTTTGCAACCGATTCTGCCCATCAATCAGTCTGCCATGCGTATTTGCCTGTTGTTTTTTGCCCTTTGCCTGCTCTTCACGGCTTGTGTGCCGGAGAATTACACTTTTGATAAAGATAAAAAAGGCGACGGCACGGTCAAGATCGACCTGCGCAACAAAGTGACGCAGCGCCTGTACGATTTTCGCGACAACCGCCAGACCGACAGCCTGTTGCGTTACCTCAACCACCCCGAGCCCACCCTGCGCTACCTCTCCGCCCTGTCTTTTGCCTCCTGGCGCGACTCCGCAGCCGTCGAGTCGCTGGCCACCCTGCTGAGCGACCCGGTGGAGGAAGTGCGCATTGCAGCGGCGTTTTCGCTGGGACAGATCGGGTCGCCCAAAGCGGAAAAACCCCTCGTGGCGGCTTTCGACGGCAACGATTCACTCTCGCAGCACCAGCGTTTCAACGCGGTCGTGCTCGAAGCAATCGGCAAATGCGGCTCGGCAACCAGCCTGCGCCAGATCGCCAGCGTAAAAACATATCAGCCATCCGACACCCTCCTGCTCGAAGGGCAATGCCGCGCTATTCTGCGTTTCGGGTTGCGAAAAATGGTCGATTCCGTCGCCACCAACCGCATGGTGCAATACGTGGCCGACGAGCACATGCCCAATCCCGCCCGTCTCGTAGCGGCATATTACCTTGCGCGTACGGAAAAAGTGGCGCCCGACAGCGCCCAGGCCGTCCAGATCGCCGTCGCCCTCGTGCGCACCCGCGACGCCAACATTCGCATGGCCCTGGCCCGCGCCCTGGGCAAATCGGCGACGCAACCGGCCTTTGCCATGCTCTCGAAAGTGATCAATACGGAAACCGACTGGCGCGTCAAGTGCAACATTATCAATGCCTTGGCCAAATTCGACTACGACACGGTGCGCGCCCTCGTGGTGCCGAAGATCACCGACGAAAACCCGCACGTTTCGCGCACGGCCGCCGAGTTTTTTATCGAAAACGGCCGCCCGCAAGATGGCGACTATTACTGGCGCATCGCCAACAGCAACCCCGCCCTGCACTGGCAAAGCCGCGTGGCACTGTACCGGGCTTCCAACCGCTGGTTGCCCAGTCGCGACAAGCCCGAGTCGAAAGACTTTATCAATTTCCGGCTTCGGGAAATGTTGCAGGAATCGACCAACCCGTACGAACGCGCGGCCAGCCTTTTCGGGCTCGCCGAATGGGGCCGGCAGTACCACCTGATCTACAACCAGGGCATGAAAGACCCTTCCCCGGTGGTCAAAAGCGCCGCCGCCGAGGCCCTGGCGGGTATTGCCAAACGCAAAGATTTCTACGGCATATTCGGAGAAAGCGCCAAAGTCGTTCGCCGTGAATTATACTATTATTTTCGCAACATCATCGCCAGCGGCGATCCCGGCATGATCGCGTCCGGCGCCGACGGACTTCGCGCAGAAGCCCTGAATTACAATACGTTGCGTGATTCCGCGCGGCTTACCGATTTTTATACCACGCTGCAGGGCCTGAAACTTCCACGCGACCTCGAAGCGGCGGAAGCCTTGAAAAAGACTATCGCTTATTTTGAAGGAAAACCCGAACCAAAGCTCGAAATACCCCCGCACGACCACCCGATCGACTGGGTATTGATCAGTTCCATCCTGCCCGAGACCCGCGCGCTGATTCAAACCAAAAAAGGCGAGATCACACTGCTCTTTTTTCCCGAATGGGCGCCCGGCACCGTGGCCGATTTTATGGCCAACGCCAATGCGGGCCGGTACAACGGCCGCACTTTCCACCGGGTCGTGCCGGGGTTTGTAGCCCAGGGCGCTTGCCCGCGCGGCGACGGCACCGGAGCGCCCGATTACACCCTGCGCACCGAGATCGGGCTGGCCTGGTACGATGCGCCGGGTTATGCCGGCATCGCCTCCATCGAGCCGCGTAGTGATACCGAAGGCGTTCAATTTTTCTTCACCCAGGCGCCCACGCCCTGGCTCGACGGCGGTTATACCATTTTTGGTAAAGTGGAAAAAGGTATGGACGTGGTGGACAAACTCCAGGTCGGCGACGTGATCGATCGGGTGGTGATTCAGTAGTTTGATCGGTCAAAAAGGACGGTTCGACTAAAAACAGGGCCGCATGGACGATCCAAGCGAGCAAATTTGAGCCTTCGCTGTTGTTATCCGCACAAACCTTTGCATCCTCTCTTCATAATGCTACTTGCCAACCAACTCAGCAAACAATACCGCACCGCCCACGGCGACTACCTGACGGTGCTCGACCACGTCAGTTTTGAACTCGCCCCTGGCGATACCTTCTCCATCGTAGGCCCTTCGGGAAGCGGCAAAACCACCCTGCTCGGTCTTTGCGCCGGCCTCGATCGCGCCAGCAGCGGCACAATCGAGCTGAACGGCGTGAAACTCGACGATTTGTCCGAAGACGAACGCGCTGCCGTACGCAACCGTTACGTCGGGTTTGTTTTTCAAAATTTCCAACTCATTCCCACCCTCACGGCCCTCGAAAACGTGATGGTGCCCCTCGAACTCCGCAACGAACCCAATGCCGAAGCAATCGCCCGGCAATGGCTCGAAAAAGTCGGCCTGGGGGCGCGCCTCGACCACTACCCCACCCAACTCTCCGGTGGCGAGCAGCAACGCGTATGCATCGCAAGGGCATTTTCCACCAGTCCCAAAATCCTCTTTGCCGACGAGCCCACCGGCAACCTCGACGCCGAAAACGCCGCCGGCATCGTCGACCTGATCTTCGACCTCAACCGGACGGCCGGCACTACCCTGGTGCTCGTCACCCACGACCTCGACCTCGCCCGCCGCACCCAGCGCATCCTGAAACTCAAAGGCGGCAAAGTGGAAGAACTCATTGCCGCCTGAACCACATGACGTTTGCAGATCAGGTAATCCGTTTTACCCGCGCCCTGCGGCCGCCCGACATCGAGCTACCGCCCGGTTTTGCCTGGCTGTTTCCTTACGACAACCCGGAAACCCTCGATGCTCTGACGGCTTTTTACCAAAAATTTTACAGCGACAGCGGAACCCGCGTTTTCCTGTTTGGCATCAATCCGGGCCGATTCGGCGCGGGTGTGACGGGCGTGCCGTTTACCGACCCGGTACGGCTGGAAACCGAATGCGGCATACCCAATTCATTTGTCAAAAAGTCCGAATTGTCGGCCCAGTTTGTGTGGCAATTCATCCATGCCTACGGCGGCGCGCAGGCGTTTTGCCGCGAGTTCTACATCACCTCGCTCTCCCCGCTGGGCTTTGTGCGCGACGGCCTCAATATCAATTACTACGACGACCGGAGGTTGCAACAGGCGGCCACGCCTTTTATCGTTTGGAACATCCGCACGCAACTGGAGTTTGGCGGCCGGCGGGATGTGGCCCTGTGTATGGGAGAAGGCCAGAATTATGCTTACTTCCAGAAAATCAATGCCATACACGGCTTTTTTGATAAAATAATTCCCCTGCCGCACCCGCGCTGGGTGATGCAGTACCGGCGAAAAAGTATGGGTGATTTTGTTGAAAGATATGTGGACACCCTGCGTCTGGCACTGGCAGGGCGATGATCTGGATTATTTGGGTATCGTCTTTAATTGTTCCTGAATTTCCTGCAAACGCACTTGTTTGAATGAATCGACCAGCCTCGGCAAATCGGTTTTTTCCCGCCTGACGCACATGCTGTCGATGTCCATACGCGCCTGCCGCATTTGCGCGTTGGCGAT
This sequence comes from Saprospiraceae bacterium, assembly GCA_016787345.1. GTDB lineage: Bacteria > Bacteroidota > Bacteroidia > Chitinophagales > Saprospiraceae > M3007. Next base: position 68,874 of record JAEUUU010000130.1, read on the forward strand.
CGAATCGATCCGGCTGCGGGTGTCGGCATCCAGCGGGGTGTCGGGGCCGTCGCAGGCAGAAAAAAGCAGGAGCAGGAGCAGCATGCCGAAGTATCGCATAGTCGGTGGATTTTAAGTTTTGTCTTCGGGCGCTTTCAGCACCAGATTGTCGATCAGGCGCACCTCGCCGGCCCAGGCCGCGGTGCAGGCGACGACAAATTCCGCGTCGGACCATTGCCCGACCGGCTGAAGCGTATACCCCTCGGCCAATTCAAAATATTCGGGTTTCAGGCCGGCGGCTGATAAAGCAGCCATGGCATGCGCCTGCACTTGTGCGGCCGGCCGGTGTTGAAATGCGGCTTTGGCTTCCAGCAAAATTTGATAAATCACAGGGGCGATTTGCCGCATTTCGGGACTGAGGCGCATGTTTCGGCTCGACATGGCGAGGCCATCGGGCTCCCTGACCGTAGGGCACATCACCAGCTCGACGGGCGATTGCAGCTGCCGGAGCATGTCGCGCACGATGGTCAGTTGTTGAAAATCTTTTTGCCCCATGTACAGCCTTTGCGGCCCGATAATGTTGATTAAACGATTGACCACCGTGGCCATACCGGCGAAATGGCCGGGTCGAAACGCTCCTTCCATCACCTTGTCCAGTTGGCCGAAGTCGAGATGCAGGGTGAGGTCCTGGCCTGGCGGGTATACTTCATTTACTTCCGGCATAAACAAAGCTTCGCAGCCCGCGGAGAGCAACAATTCCATGTCGCGGCCGGGTGTGCGCGGGTATTTTTCCAGGTCTTTGGGGTCGTTGAACTGGGTCGGATTGACAAAAATACTGGCCACCGGCACGTCGCCGGCACGTTGCGCCATGTGCAGGAGTTCGAGATGGCCTTCGTGCAGGGCGCCCATAGTAGGGGCAAAGCCGATGTTGCGGCCGGCACGCCTTTGTTCGGCGTGCCAGGCCCGGTAGTCGCTTACGGTTTTAAAAAGGATCATGGGTAAAAATCAATACGTATCCACCAGATGCCGGCTGCGGAAAGCCGTGGCGGGGTTTTCAATAATCCGGTCGGTTTTGAACAGCACTACCTTGCGTTCGCCCGGCAAGAGATCGAAGTAATTGTCGGTAAAAAAGCCGTCGTTTTCGGCGGTCAGGTGTACGTTTTTTACCAGTTTATCACTTTGCAGGGTCAGTTGGTAACCATCGTTGACCTGCTCTACGGCAATATTGACCCGTGTTTTGGACAAGGCGAGTTTGCGCGGCGGCTCGAAATAATACAAGCGGCGGCAGACGATCTGGCCGCTGTTGTCGGTAAAAGTAATTTCGGCCACGGCGTCGTCGGCTTTGCCCTTGTTCAGGATGGTTTTCAGGGCGCCCTGCCACACCATTCGGCTGGAATCCGGCGAAATTTTCATGTTGGGCAAGGAGCTGTCGCTCAGGTTGCGACCATCGAAGCTGAGCACGCGGACGCGGACATTGAGTGTGGTATCGCCGGGCAGGTCGGAAGAGGCGTATACTTTCAGGATGTCGTTTTCGATCACCGGCAGCGCGACAACCGGCTTGTAGGCATCGCGGGTATAGTACTGCAAAGCTTTCCAGCGTCCGTAGTAATCGCGGCTGGCCCAGGAGGCCACCGGCCATACATCGTTGAGTTGCCAGTAGAGCGTGCCCATGCAATAAGGTTTGTTGCGGCGGTGCGCCTCGATGCCCCGGCGCATGCCTTCTGCCTGCAGCAATTGGCTGATATAGACGAAGTCGGCGAAATTTTTGGGCACGCGGTAGTCGCGTTTGAGGTATTCGGCGATCAATGCGTTGCCGCGCGGATGTTTTTGGTGCACGAGCATGACCGGCGTTTCGAGTTCGCGGTCTTCGGGCAGGGTAAACGTCTCGATCGTTTGCCAGTCGGGGAAAGACTGGAAGCCGTATTCGCTCATAAAACGCGGCACTTTTTTGTCGAATACGGCAAATGGCTCTTCGTCGTGCCACACGCCCCAGTAGTGCGAATCGCCTTCGGTCAGGCTTTTGGGGTTGCCCCGGCCGTATTTGGGCGAGCTTTCCCAGTAGGGTACGCCGCCGCCTTCGTTGGCCACGTAGGTGGGGAGCAGGTCGTTGAACAGAATTTGGTAATCGCGCCAGAGCTGGGTGCGTTGCGCTTCGTTGAACTGCATTTGCCAGCCCCAGTTGTGCCAGGCTTCGTTGTTTTCGTTGTTGCCGCACCAAAGGGCAATGCAGGGATGCTGGCGCAGTCGCTCGATTTGCTCCATGGCCTCGGCAGCGGAAGTTTTCAGGAATTTGCCGTTGCCGGGGTACAAAGCGCAGGCGTACATAAAATCCTGCCAGACCAGGATGCCGCGCGCATCGCAGAGTTGGTAAAAGGTTTCGTCTTCATAAATACCGCCACCCCATACCCGCAGCATGTTCATATTGGAAGCGACCACGTCGTCGACGATCTTGCGGTACTGCTCGGGCGATACGCGATCCTGGAAAATATCCTGCGGAATATAATTGGCGCCTTTGCAGAAGACCGGGCGGCCGTTCAGTTTGAAATAAAAACTCGAGCCTTTGTCGTCGGGCTGGGTGACCAGTTCGATGGTCCGGATACCCACCCGGGCGTATGATTTTTCCAGGGTTCTCGAATTCTGGCTGACCGTGACGCTAAAATCATAAAGGTAGGGTTCGCCCTGGCCCTGGCACCACCAGAGTTTTGGGTTGGGTACATCCATAGTGACCGAATCCTCGTGCATGCCGGGTCGGATCAGGCGGTCTTCCAGCGAGCGGCGTTTGCCTTCCTGGAAAGCGATGTTAACCGTGGTTTTTACCTCCGAACGATAGCGAAAACGAGCGACCATAATGGCGCGTTCGTGGCTGATTTCCTGGGTAGTGATAAACACGTTATCAAAAATAAAGTCGTCCCAGCACTGTATTTCCGGCGCTTTCATGATACCTGCGCCAACAAATCGCGGCCCCCAGTCCCAGCCATAGTGAAACTGTGGTTTGCGCGTCATGGTCCGGATACCGCCGGGCAACTCGTACCCCAGGTTCTTCCAGTCTTGCTCCACTTTTTTCACCGGGCTTTCAAAATAAATATGCAGCCGGTTGCCGGTGGGCAGGAGCCATTTTTTTACATCGACGCGCCAGCTGCGAAATGCATTGTCGCTTTCCAGAATGAGCGTATCATTCAGATAAACATGGGCATAGGTATCCAGCCCTTTGAATATCATTTCAATATGCTTCCGGTTCATCGCGCCTTCCGGTGCATCAAAAGTGCACTGGTACTCCCAGTCTTCTTTTTCAATCCACTGGAGTTTGTTTTCGTTGTCGCGGTAGAAGGGGTCTTCGATCATGCCGTTTTGCAGCAAAGCCGTATGCACGGTGCCGGGTACGGCAGCTGGTTTCCAGGCAGGGGTTTGGGCCTGCCGGAATTCCCAGCCGGCTTGAATGGTTTGACGGATCGGCATAGTGCTCGGAGTTTGGGCATGAGCAAACAAGACAAGCAAGGCGAGCGTTGCAGTAAACGTTCGTTTCATGTGCGGAGGTTGAAGAACAAAGGGATAAAGCGCACAAATGTACGCGACTGCCGGTTTTGCCTGAAACTGATTTCCGAATGCCCGTTCGTCCTTATAATTCGTTAATTCGGCCAATGAACTGCCGACTTTGCCGGAAAGTGGCATAATTTTGAATAAAATTTGGACCTCTTGAAATATCAATGCACCGAATGAATTTAATAAGCAGTCATTTGCCCCGATAATCAATCGCCCATTCTAATCGTACAACATAATGTCGCTCAATCGCAAATCGCTGCCCGGCGTGGGTGATCCAGCACCCTTGTTTGAGGTGCGCACAGAAAAAGGAATGATCCGGTTTCCGGAATATAGCCAGGGATGCTGGACGGTGTTTTTTGCCCACCCGGCCAATTTTACGACCGCCTGGCGCATGTACTCAACCTTGCTGGCCCTGAAAGAAAGTTGGTTCAATGCCCGCAATACCAAGCTGATCGCTTTGTCCAACGAGCCCATCCGGCACAATGAATGGTCGGACAAAGTGCGCCGTTACATCGGGATCTACCTGAAAGCGCCGGTGATTGAAGACCTCGACTTCAGCATCGCTACCTTGTACGGGATGGCCTCGGGTCGGCGACGACACCAGCCGGGCTATGATCGGCTGGTCTATATCATTGACCCACAAGGTATTATCCGCCTCATTATTTACAACCCGCTGAAAAATATCGAAAAAGACATTGCCGACCTGGAAAAACAAATCAAACGATTGATCGGCTATGAAGGCCCGGAACTCGAGACAGCGGACGAAGACCAGCAAGTAAAAGAGACAGCTTTGGAAAGCACCGAACGATCCGACGCAACAATAAACGCCTACAAGCCGCGACCGGCATATTTCAAAAAAGACAAGATCAACCTGAATTGATCCAAAAAGAAAAGCCCTTCCGGTTGGAAGGGCTTTTTCGTTGGCCCGCAAGGATTCGAACCCTGACAAACAGAACCAAAATCTGCTGTGCTACCGTTACACCACGGGCCAAACACAAATCGCTTTCTTTTAAAGCGGGGCAAAGATAGGTCGACTTCACGGAGCAAACAAACCCCGTTTAATATTTTTTTCTTGCCCTGAATTCATCCAGCAGCAGTGTGGCGCTCTTACTCCATCACCCTGTGCCAATATTGTGTCCGGTAAAAAAAGCCCAAGTAGCCACGGACGACTAGGGTATTCGAATCGCCGTCTTTCAACCACATGCTGCAGGTGTACCACTTGCCCTTTTCGGGGTCGAGAATACGGCCCGACTGCCAAAAACCTTCTTTGCGCTGCATATTCTCGACGACGATCATTTGAAAGATCGGCTGGTTTTTGCGATCGCCGGTACATTTGTCGCAGCGCCGGTCGGGGCTGGACTTCAGTAACCGTACCACCTTGCCAAATAGCTGCCCATTCTGCTCGTAGAGCTGCACATAGCTTTTGGCTTCGCCGGTATCGTCGTCTATTGTTTTCCAGGTGCCCTGAACGGTTTGGGCTGAAATTTGTACAGCCAGACACAGTAAAAGGGTAAAACAGAATGTGCGCATAACTTAAAGGTGCATGGTTATGACAATACGAGCGCGAGGAGCCGGGCCCAACTTCAAGCGGCCTGATTATTTTCCAGCAGCTTGGCGTTGGCGTTTTGCTGCGCGCACTTTAGCGGGTTTGGGGC
>JAEUUU010000134.1 GCA_016787345.1 Saprospiraceae bacterium
GAGCAAGTACAAGGCTTCCAGTTCACGATGAACCTCAACGGCCTGACGGTTGCTGACATCGTGAAGAGCGACAAAGTGAGCGCCGACAACTTCGGTGTGTTCGCTGACGCGCTGACGACGTCGATCGACGGCGCTGGTGAGTTCACGGTGAAATTCCGCGCTGAGAAAGCTGGCAAGTTGAGCGAAATGCTGCAACTCAGCAGCCGCATCACGCGCGCCGAAGCTTACAACCAGGGCGGTCAGTCGCTCGACGTGGCCCTGCGCTTCAACGGCAACACGATTGCCGGCGTAGGCTTCGAACTGTACCAAAACCAGCCGAACCCGTGGGTAGGCCGCACGATGGTGGGCTTCCACCTGCCGGTTGCTGCCACGGCCACGCTGACGGTATACGACGAAACGGGCCGCGTACTGTTCACGCAGAAAGGCGACTTTGCGAAAGGCTACAACGCCATCTCGCTGGATCGCGCGATGCTGAACACCTCGGGTCTGCTGTACTACAAGCTGGAAACGGCTACCGACAGCGCAACGAAGAAGATGATTCAGACGAAGTAATTTGATCATACGGGGATCTGAGCGCTTTGCAAATGTCAAAGCGCTCAATTCCTCCCCGATGGCAAGTTTCTTTCGACAGAAATCAGCAACTTCAAAATAAAATACACAGAGAATTCGCGGCACGAGCCTGTCGCTGATGATATCGCCAGGTACCGATTTTAACATACTTTAAAATCGGTTTTTGGGATGGCCTCTCTCCATAAGATGGAGGGGGGCTTTTTTATTTGTGCCTGTCAGGAAGAGGGAATGAAGGCTAAAAACACCAATAAGGTTGAAATTGGAGGTACCTTCGCCTTTGAAGGAAAAGGACAGAATTACGCCATCGCGCGGTCCCTGCCAAACAATTTCTGAGACCCGACACTACGCTCTATCCATTAGACATGCGAGATATTATCGATTTAGTAGGCCGGATTTTTTTATCCGCCACGTTTTTATTTGAAGCGATTGATTCTATTATTTTTTTCGACAAGACGAAAGAGACCATGAGCCAGTTCGGGCTTAACTGGAACCAGGACTTCTTGTTGTACGGCGCCATCTTTTTGTTGTTGTTTGGCGGTTTGATGGTTCTGACGGGCTATCGGTCGACGCTGGGCGCCATTCTGCTTTTGTTGTATTGGGCGCCGGTTACTTTTATTATACATGATTTCTGGAATGCAGATGCCGAGCACATTCGTTTGCAGAGTGTGTTGTTTATGCGCGACCTCGCCATTATCGGCGGGCTGTTGATGTTGTCGGGAAAAGGCAGTGGCCGTTACAGCATAAAAAGGTTGCTGGCGACTACGAGGGTGTGATCAAACCACTTTGGCTTTACCGATCATTCGAGAGAAATAGCCCGGGAAAAAACGTTTCAGATACACACCCAATACTTCTTTGCCGCCCGCCCACATTTCTTCTTTGCCATTTTCGAGTGCGCGGAGAATTTTGCGCGCCAGTTGATCGGGGTCCATTCCTTTGCCCGTCGCTTCGTCCATCGTTCCCTGTGCGCTGCCGCTACCGGTCAAGGCATTGATACTGACGTTGGTTTTGACAAAACCGGGGCAAATCAGGGTGATTTTTATGGGAGTTTGTGCCAGTTCGGCCCGCAGGCTGTCGAAAAAGCCATGCAAGGCATGTTTGGTTGCCGCGTAAGAGGATCGCAATGGCGTACCAAATTTGCCCGTCAGGCTGGTAATCGTGGCGATATGGCCGAGTTGATGGGTCAACATACTGGGCAACAGCGCTTTGGTGAGCGCCACCGTGCCGAAAAAATTGATATCCATCAACTTTTTATCAACCTCCAGACTGGTGTCTTTCGCCAGCGAACGTTGGGATACGCCGCCATTATTGATCAAAATATCCACTTTCCCGGTTTGACGAAGCACTTTGTCGACAATGCCGGGAATGGTGTTGTGCTGCGACAAATCGAGCGGTTGCACCAGTACGCTTGCCGCGCCGGCTTCGGAACACAAGGTCGCTACACGGTTGAGTTCAGCCTCGTTGCGCGCCGACAGGATGAGGTGTGCGTGGTGTTGCGCAAAGGCTTTTGCCAGCGCTTCGCCAATACCGGAGGAAGCGCCGGTGATCCAGACTCGTTTGTTGGTAAAATAATCGGCCATGTGTTGCTTGTTATTTTGTGCGTTCGCAAAGGTAAAAATGCCACAACAATCGGGCGCCTACACTGCGAAGCGGCCGCCAATGTGCGGTCATTTCTTCAAATATGCTGTGTTCGGGGCGTTTGGGGAGGTTTTTTAATACACGAAAAGCCTCCAGCATGGCGATATCGCCTTTGGGCAGTATATCGGGCCGAAGCAGGCATTCGGAAAGATAAATGTCGGCCGTCCAGTCGCCGATACCTTTGATTCGGGTAAGCTGTTGCCGGACTTCGCCGTCGGGCAATTGCGTCAACGAACTGAAATTCAGGCGCCCGTCGAGTACATGGTGGGCCAGATCGCGCGCATAGCCCGATTTTTGGCGGCTAAAACCGATTTGACGCAACTGCTCGTCATCGAGTGTCAGGAATCGTTCGGGGGAGATTTCTCCCAGGGCTGTCTGCAAACGTTTGAAGGCTGCATTGGCAGAAGCCAGGGAAACCTGTTGCTCCAGGATGATGTGGACGAGGGTAGAAAAATCCGGCTTTCGGGCCCAAAGCGGAGGTGGGCCGTAGCGTTGCACTACATTTGCCAGCGCTTCGTCGCGGTCGGCTAGCCACTCTGTCGCCGCAACAAGATTGTTTTCATTCAATAAAGACAGTTGCATACGCGAAGTACGAAACAAATCTGCTACTTTCAGGTTTTGGCAAACAAACAAATAGGACTGTGAAAATTGTCACCTTGACCCTAAACCCGGCTTTGGATAAAAGCACCGAGGTAGAACGTATGGCGCCCGAATCCAAACTGCGTTGCAGCGCCTTGCGTTACGACGCCGGCGGTGGCGGCATCAACGTATCAAAGGGCGTTGCTCGCCTGGGTGGACAAAGTGTCGCCGTATTTCCGGCCGGCGGCATGAACGGTCAACGCCTCCGGAGCCTGCTTGATCAGGCTGGAATTGAAACCGATGTACTTGAAACACAGGAAGAAACGCGGGAAAGTTATGCCGTCAGGGAAACCTCGACCAATCACCAGTTTCGTTTTACGCCGCCCGGCGCGCCGCTGACGGACGATGAAGCGGAGCGTTGCCTGGCGCGCGTCGGCCAATTGAAACCGGACTGGCTGGTCGCCAGCGGGAGCCTTCCGCCCGGATTGCCGGAAACCTATTACGAACGAGTGGCGGCCTTCGCCAAACAAATCGGCGCAAAACTCATTCTCGATACCTCGGGCCCCGCCCTTCAGGCCGCTGCGGATGAAGGTTTGTACCTGCTAAAACCCAACCTGGCCGAACTCAGCGCCCTTGCCGGTGTGAACAAACTGGAGATGAACCAGGTAGACGACGCGGCGATGGACATCATTGCCAAAGGAATGTGCGAAGTCGTGGTCGTGTCGCTGGGCCCGAGAGGAGCCCTGCTGGTGACCCGCAACGGGTTCGAACACATCCCCGCCCCCACAGTGGAAAAACGCACGACCGTCGGAGCGGGCGACAGTATGGTGGCCGGTATGGTGTGGGCCCTCAGCCAGCGCAAACCCCTGAGAGAAATGGCACAATGGGGAGTGGCCTGCGGAACGGCCGCGACCATGGGCGCCGGTACCGAATTGTTCCAGCGCGCCGATGCCGAGCGCTTGTTGCAGTGGATTCAGCAGTATGGCGAGCGTTACCGGTTTCTCGACTTCTGATCAGGACTTTTAATTTGAAATTTAATTTTACAGTGAAAGTATTTGCAATTTTATTTTTTGCAAACAAAGATTTCACGACATAATACTTTGTACTGAACTTCGATTTTTAAAAATTTCAACATCCCGTCGGCACCTTCTAATTTTGCAAGAAGATTGTAAAAGTTAAAGTATGATTAATCTGATTTTGTTTGGACCGCCCGGGTCCGGAAAAGGAACCCAGGCCGCACGATTGGTAGAAAAATACCGCCTCGTTCATATCAGTACCGGCGACTTGTTCCGCTATGAGATGAGCAACGATACTCCCCTCGGGCAGCAAGCCAAGGCTTATATGGCCAAAGGCGAACTGGTACCCGATGAAGTGACGATCGGAATGCTGCGGAACAAAGTGGAAAAACACCCCGAAGCCAATGGTTTTATCTTCGACGGATTTCCGCGCACCATTCCGCAGGCCCAGGCGCTCGACAAACTTCTCGAAGAAAAAGGCACTGATATCCATTGCCTGATGGCCCTTCAGGTCGATGACGACGAGATCGTGCACCGCATCAAACTGCGCGGCGCTACTTCCGGCCGTCCCGACGACAATGATGAAACCATCATCCGCAACCGGATCGCTGTGTATAAAAACGAAACGGCGCCGGTGTACGACTACTATGCCGAACAGTCGAAAAGCCACAGTATCAATGGTATAGGCGAAATCGACGAAATCTTTGACCGACTCGCTGCAATCGTCGACAGCGTACCGGCGTAGGAAGATTTCTTTCGGCACGCGATATTTTGGGAAAACGGCCTACTTTTGAGCCATCATTTCAGGAGAATCCTATGGCCATCTCTTCGAATCCCTGGCAGGCCCTGTGGCAAAAGCTTCCGGCGCCTTTACAAAACAAATACTACCTCACCCTGGTAGTGTTCTTTTTTGTGCTCATTTTCCTCGACAAACACAGTTTGTGGACACAATATCGCCTTTACCGCGCCCAACAAAAACTGGAAGCCGACCGGGCCTATTACGAACAAAAAATCCAGGAAGCCCGCGAAGAAGCCGAAGACTTTGAACTGACCAAAGAAAAATATGCGCGCGAACACTACTTCATGCGCAAAGCCAACGAAGACGTGTTCATCATCCGGGACAAATAAACCAAACTCATGTCTGTATTAGTCAATAAGCAATCCCGCATCCTCGTACAAGGTTTCACGGGCAAAGAAGGAACTTTCCACGCCGAACAAATGATCGCCTACGGCACCAACGTTGTGGGCGGCGTAACGCCGGGCAAAGGCGGCCAATCGCACCTCGACCGCCCGGTTTTTAACACCGTAGAACATGCGGTCAAGGCCACCGGCGCCGATACCTCCATCATCTTCGTACCGCCGGCTTTTGCCGCCGATGCCATCATCGAAGCGGCACAGTCGGGTATCAAGGTCATCGTGGCCATCACGGAGGGCATCCCCGTGCAGGATATGGTGCGCGCCAAAGCCTATATCAACGACAAAGGTTGCCGCCTGATCGGGCCCAACTGCCCCGGCATCATCACGCCCGACGAGGCAAAAGTCGGTATCATGCCCGGTTTTGTGTTCAAACGCGGCCCCATCGGCCTGGTGTCCAAATCCGGCACCCTGACCTACGAAGCCGCCGATCAGATCGCCAAAGCCGGTCTGGGTATCACCACGGCCATCGGTATCGGAGGCGACCCGATTATCGGCACCACCACCCGCGAGGCCATCGAACTTTTTATGAACGACCCCGAAACCGAAGGCATCGTTATGATCGGTGAAATCGGCGGCGGACTCGAAGCAGAAGCCGCCCGCTGGATTCGCGCCAACGGCAACCAAAAGCCGGTCATCGGCTTTATCGCCGGCCAAACGGCGCCCAAAGGCCGCAAAATGGGCCATGCCGGCGCCATCGTCGGTGGGGCAGAAGATACCGCTGCCGCCAAAATGGCGATTATGGCCGAAAATGGCATCACAGTCGTCAACAGCCCGGCTCAAATCGGCCTGACCGTAAAACAGGTGATGGGCCGTTAAATGCTGTCCCGGTTTCTGGTATAACAAGAGAGGAGCGACCCGCACAACGGATCGCTCCTCTCGTTTTTTCCGGCAAGAAAAATGGTCCGCTTACTGTCCGCCGCCACTTACAGGCGCCGCTTCGGGCGGACTGACCATGACAGGCACCTGTCCGTTGCCCATGATCACTTTGGCATTGGGCGACAAGGAGAGCGCCAGCCAGGCCTCGATGGCTTTGTATTGCAGCACCTGGGGGGTCAGGCCGGCAGAAATGATCTGGTTGGCGTCGCTCACACCTTTGGCTTCGATGCGGCGGCGTTCGGCTTCCCGGGATTCCTGTTGCAGCACGAATTCCATACGCTGCGCCTGTTGTTCCGCTTCCAGTTTGTCTTCGATCGCTTTGGCCAGGCTGCGCGGCAACTGGATACTTTTCAACAATACATTTTCCACAACGATCCCCTTGTCTTCCAGGTTTTTCGCCATTAAATCGCGAATGGCGATCTCAATCTCGCCGCGGTTGCCGGAGTGCATGTCTTTGGCAAAATACTTGGAGCTCACGTCGGAAACAGCCGAGCGGAATACCGGCAGAATCACGGTTTCCTCGTAGTTCAGGCCGATGTTGCGCATGATGTCGGGAGCCGACTTGATTTTGATGTGGTACAGAATCGATACCTCGGCCCGGATAGTCAACCCTTCCTTGGAGGGGATGTCGAGTTGAACTTCAATGTTTTCCGTTTGAGTGGATACTTTGACAATCTTCGAGGTAAAGGGGTTGAAAAAACGCAGGCCGCCAGTATGTACGCGATCGCTGTATTTTCCAAAAGTGCGTTTGACGCCGGCTTCCCCTTGTCGTACCACGGCGCAACTGCCGGCCGACATCAGGACGCCGGCCGCCATTATGCCGAACAAAACTGAACGTATAGTCATAATCAGGACGTTTTAATGATGAAGAGATTGGAGTGTTTTGCCGAAGAAAATGCCGGATAGACGCTGTTGGTTGACTAAAAACCGTCAAACATTTGTCTGCTGTCTCGAATTGGCAAAACGATCGTTTTCAACAGGCGTTTTTTGAACAATGAGCGGCCTCACGCCATTTTTATCCTTTCCCTCCCGCCCCGCGCCCGCCTTCTCTTGCGTATTTGCCCCCAAAAACTTAAATTGCACACCATTGCGCCAATACTGCCGGACTGGCGCTTTTCCTGTTCATTTTTCAATTAATCCCGCTTTCCCACATGAACATTCCTCTTTCCAGCCTCGCCGGCGTGGCGCTTTTTTTATTGGGTTTTGGCAAAAAATGTGACGCCCAGTGTGGCGCGCTGCTCCTGAATTGCAATTCGCCCTCCGACACCGTTTGTGTCTTGAACGAAAATGACCCGCTGCTGTGGAGCGGCAACGGGTGGTACGATCCTCAACATTTTGTCTCCGACCTCGCCGAAGGCGCCGCCGAACTGAGCGTCAGTTTGTCGGATACCTGCCCGGGCGCCGTGCTGCACCCGCGTTTTTTGCTGTTCCTCGATCTCGACGGCAACGGATCGCAGGAAACCGTGCTCGACAGCGACAATCTTCCCCCCTACGACATTATTCTCACGGGTAATGCCGCCAACCCCGGCTACTCGGGCGGCACCCCCCGGCGCTTCGACGCCCGCCCGATTCCCGACAGCCTGAAATGGCATTTTGTACTGCAAACCAGTCCGGAGGCCGGCGGCGGACTGTCGGCGCGCGTGAGCTGGTACTCGGCCGTCTACCCCGATTCGTTTGCCCTGCCGCAATTGCCTTTGGGGCGCCACAAAATCCGCTGGATCGCGACCAACGGCCTGGGCGATACGACGAGCTGCGAGCGCGCCTTTTGGGTACGGGATTGCCTGGCGCCGACGCTGGAGTGTAAGGCGCAGGTGTCAACTCACGTATTGGCCGGCGCGTTAATCAATGTTTATGCAAGCAGCTTTTTAGATCAGGTCTCCGACAATATCACGCCGCCGACCTCGACCTATGCCAACAACCTGCTTGATCTGGGTATTCGGATTGCCGGGACGGGGACGGGTTTCCCGGTCGCGGATACCTTCGGAACTCCCCAGTATTATCTTGGTTTTCAATGTTCCGACGTCACCTCAGAGCCCCTTGATATAGAGGTTTGGGCAAGAGACAAAGCGGGTAATACGACACAATGCCTGAGTAAACTGCATGTGGTTGACGTTGCGGCCGATTGCGTTGAGCCGGGGCCGGGTATCATTAGTTGTACAACAGAGCCCTGTACACAGCAAAAAATTGAAGAGGTAAACTTTTATGCTCACGTAACGCCTCAAAATGGCTTGCCCACTTATGACTTATTTGGCCTTACCGGTTTTCAGGGTTGCTTTTTATTTTTTAATGCGCTGCCGCTGTCGGCCGACTATGTGTATACGCTCTACAAAAACAACGACTACCTCAACGGCGTGAGCACCTTCGACCTGGTCTTGTTGAGCAAACACATTCTGGGCGTCGAACCGCTCGATTCGCCATACAAGATCATCGCCGCCGACGTCAACCGCTCCAACTCGGTCACCACCTTCGACATCGTCGAGCTGCGCAAACTGATCCTGGGTATTTACGATTCCCTGCCCAACAATACCTCCTGGCGGTTTATTGATCAAAACCTGGTTTTTACCGACCCTACCTATCCGCTCATGGATGCGCCGTTTCCGGACAGTTTCTGGGTGTTCAACGTTACGCAAACTCAGACGCACGATTTCTACGGCATCAAAGTCGGCGATCTCAATTGTTCGGTCATTCCCGACGTCAATACACCGGCCGGCATCTGGCTGCCCGATCGTGTACTGGCGCCCGGGGAGGTAGCCGAAATACCGGTCAGCGCTGCGGAAGCGGCCGACTGGCTGGGTTTCCAGCTGGCTTTGCGCTTCGATCCCGCTGTACTTGACATCGAACAGGTGCTGCCCGGCGCTTTACCAGGCATGGACGAAGAGGCTTTCGGCTTGTCGCCGGGGCGGCTGGCGGCAAACTGGTTTTCGGTCGATGCACAAGCGGTTCGTCCGGAAGCGCCCTTGTTCACCCTGCGCGTAAAAGCCAGGTGGGCGCTCAACATCCGGGATGCCCTTAGCGTGGAGACCGATCGCCTGCCACCCGAACTCTACACTGCCGAAGGCGCGCGAAGGGCTCTGTTGCCCGTATTCGGCCCGGAAAATTTGGCAACAGACGG
>JAEUUU010000042.1 GCA_016787345.1 Saprospiraceae bacterium
GCGCCCCTGGCGATCAACAGCACCGACAACTGCAGTGTATGGACATATTCACCCGTCGCCAAGGCATACAATTCTTCCAATCTCGGGGTAAACAACCTCACCATCACGGTCAAGGATTTTAGCAACAATGCCTCCACCTGCGTATCGCAGGTCACGGTGTTGCCCTACAACTCCAACAATCTGGTGGCGCCCGACAACGACCAGACCAAGTACGCCGATCCGGTCGAAAACATGGCCGGCGGGGAAGAACTGGCGTTCAAGGTGTTCCCGAACCCGACCGAAGGCCAGTCGACCGTCCTGTTCGAATTGCCACAAGACCAGCTCTACTACTTGCGCCTGTTCGATATCAACGGCCGCCTGATCCTCGATTTCGACGTACCGGGCTTCAAAGGCGACAACTCCATCGTGCTCGATCTGAGTGTGCTGGAATCCGGTGTTTACATCATCGACATTCTTTCCTATGATCTGCACGGACGCCAGAAGCTGATTATTCAGCGCTGATGATGCCTGAACCGGATCATTGATACCCAATTTGCACAGCCCTCGCAACACGATTGCGAGGGCTGTTTTTTTGGTAGAACTTAAAACTGGCGAATAAACAGTTCCAGGTCCTGATCCGGGTTAAGTCCCAGCCGTTTGCGCAAACGCTGGCGCCCTTTTTTGATACTTTCTTTTGAAATGCCCAGGGTGGCCGCGGCTTCCTGGCTGGTAAAATTCAATTTAATCAATAGCAACAACCGTTCTTCGGCGCTGCTGAGTTTGGGGAATTGGGTGCGGAGGCGGTATAAATAACCCGGATTGCCGCGTTCGAAATAGTTTTTGAACAGTTCCCAGTCCGAATCGGTCAGGATACGGCTGTTGTACCAACCCTCCGGCTGTTCTGCCGATTCGCTCTCCGTCGCCTGGGCAGCCGGAAGTTCCGCGCTTTTTTCTCTGGCGCCCAGGGTTTCTTCCAGTTCGGTCAGGCGGGTATTTTTGGCCAGCAACAATTGGGCAAACTCCTGCAGGTTTTTTTGATTTCGTTCGAGTTTCAATCTGGAGCGTTTGAGTTTTTGCCGCCACCGCAACCCAAGCAGGGTAAAGCCTGCGGCGCCAACCAGCATCAGGATCAGGATCATATTGCGGCGGTTCAATTCAGCCTCATATTCGGCCTGAAGCACCAGATATTGTTGTTCTTTTTCTTTTGTGGCGTAGCTGGTTTCAAGTTCGCGCAGGCTGGCGGCGTTTTCTTCCCTGAAAATCGTGTCTTTCAGCGCTACCGATTGCCGGTACAATTTCAGGGCCCCGGCATTGTCGCCGGTCGATTCGGCCAGTTGGGAGAGCCGGTCGAGCGCAACCGCCCTGACGTGTCTTTGCGCGTTGCGGGCAGCTTCTTTTTCGGCCAAATTCAAATACTGTCTTGCTTCGGTCCAGTGTTCCAGTTTACGGTGGCAATTGCCGATATTGAGGTACATGCTCGGCAACTGGTCGAGCACGCCAGAGGCCTGCATGAGCAGCAGAGCGCTGTCGAGCAGGGGCAAGGCTTCGGCCCACTGGCCGGCGTCGCTGTACACAAACGCCATTTGATTAAACGCCGCACAGCGGTGAATCAGGTCGCCCTGGCTGCGCAGTATTTCAAAACCTTTTCGCGCCGCTTCGAGGCTTTTTTCCTGCAAGCCGGCCTGTCCGTAAAAACCGGCCAGCGTCGAATATCCCCGGCCGATACGGACAGAATCGCCGCTTCGGATGTAGGCTTCGATTGTAGGTTCGGCCAGTTCGATAGCGCGGGCGGGATTCCGGAGCCGTTCGTACACGAGGGCCAGATCCAGCCGGGAATCATAATAGGCAAACGAATCACCGACGAAGGCTGCCGAATCCATAGACATTTGATAACGGGCCATGGCTGCCGGGTAATCTCCGCTTGCCCTGAGCGAGTCGCCTTCCTGATTGAAGCGTTTGGCCATCGCCCGGTAGTTTTCAAAAGCAATGGAATCGGCGAGATCCTGATCGGTTGGGGTATTTTTCGTGACGGAAGACTGGCAGGCAGGAAGCATTACGAGTGTCAATACTATCAGCAGGAATATCGATCCGGCAGTACCGCGAAGCAGGTTATCCTTCATAACATCGATAGGTGTGTTTCTTATAGTCGGCCAAAATATTAATAATACGTCGGCTTGTCTGTTTGTCCCCCTGTTTGTCCCCCGAAAAGGTCTGTTATCCGGATGGATTAGAAATACTTTTGTCGCCTCAAAAAGCCCTTGCCCGCCCCGCCCAACCACCGCGCTTCATTTTAATTTTAATTAAAAATCAGAACATTATGAATCGTTTTTTTCCCGTCATTCTTCCTGCCCTGCTATTGTTGTTTTGCGCAACAGGGGCGCTGGCCCAACAACCTGCCTCAAACTACGACCCCAAACGATACAAAGACGAACCGCTCTGGATACAGATGATGAACGACCCCAATGCCAATTATTACGAAACCATCGAGGCATTTCGTGAATTCTGGGAGGGCTACAAGTTGCCCGGCGAGCCCGAAGAAATGACGACCCGCGACGGTTTTGAACGAGAGATAGGCCTCGAATCGGAGGAAGAGAAATCGCGTGAAAAGAGAGAAGGGAAAGAGAAAAAAAGACGAAAAGCACCCGACGGCGGCGATTACAGCTTCGAGGTAAAACAATTCAAAGGCTGGTGGCTCGACGCTCAGGACTGGGTACAACCCGACGGCCGCATATTGCCCCCGGCAGAGCGGCAAAAAATGATCGAACAACAGCAAAAAGAATTGAAGGAGATCGAAAACAATCAGAAACAGTAATCCTCAACACGCTTTCAACTCATGAAAAAGATAATCACACTTTTCGCCTTTTTAATCCTCCTCACATCCTCCGCACTGGCCCAGCTGGCCAACTGGAGCAACATAGGCGCTACCGATTTCCCGCTCGATGTCAGCGGGCAGATCAACGGTTTCTGCCGGATCGTGCAAATGAAGTTCCACCACAGCGATCCCAACAAGTTTTACGCTGTAACCGCCGAAGGAGGGCTGTTTATCACGACCGATGCCGGAGAAAACTGGACAGTGGCGCCCGGCACCGAAGCCATTACTTCGAGCTGCGCTTCGGTCTGTATCGACCGCACCAATGATCAGGTCATCTACCTCGGCACCGGCGACCCCAACTATTATTCCAACGGAGCGGGCGTGTACAAATCCACCGACGGCGGCGCCACCTTTGTCGCCACGACACTGACCAATTGCCTCGTCGACGAAATCCTGCAACACCCCACCGACGCGGCCACCTTTGTCGCCGTAACCAACAAGGGTATTTATAAAACGACCAACAACGGCTCGACCTGGACGGCCGTCACGGCGACGAATATCCCTTTTACCGATATGCGCCAAAACGCCGCTGCCAACTCACTCATCCTGTATGCCTGTACCAATGAAACCACCCCGAGACTCTACCGCTCCACCGATTTCGGCAGCAACTGGACGCAGATTACCAGCGGCATCGTCGCGCCGACGATCAATATCCAGAGCGGTAGCCGCATTGCTGTGACGCCCGCCGACCCCAACATCGTGTATTTTTCACAGGTCGGCGGCGGCGGTATGTTGTTCAAATCGACCGACGGCGGCCTGAATTTTACCCTGATTAAAGATCAGGGATCGCCTTATCTGACCTTTTACGACGACAATTCCGGCTCTAGCGGACAGGGCAATTACAACAACACGCTCTGCGTCGATCGCCTCGACCCCAACAAGGTCTGGATTCAATCGCAAAACACCTGGTTTTCCAGCAACGGCGGGTCAAGCTGGACGATGCTGTCCAAATGGTCGGTTATCATCCACACCGACCACCACCACTTGCTCCAAAGCCCCTACGATCCTTCCAAATTGTACAGCTGCAACGACGGCGGCGTGTGGCTCAGCACCAACGGCGGCGCAACCTGGACGCCCAAAAGCAACGGCCTGTATGCCTACGAAGTCGCATCCAACGCCGGTAAATCGAGCCATACCGACCCCTACATCGTCTCCATCGGAACGCAAGACAACGGCCGGCTCTACCGCACCGCCGACCAATGGTACACGACCCTTGGCGGCGACGACTACGACAAGCGCGAGTTCGACTACCTGCCCAACGGCGGTTATGTGTATTTCCTGGACGACAACGTGCGCACCAAAGCGCCCAACAACGGCACCGGCACCTACGGACTGCCCACCACCACCGCCGAAGCCATGGGCTTCAATCGTACCAATACCGAACTGGCCTTCATGGGCAACCAGAATATTTACCGGACGACCAACCTGTCGGCTACTACGCCCAGCTGGACACAGATATTTACTTTGGGAAAAACGATCATGGCCATCCATAGCTGTATCGCCAATCCCGACCGCCTGTACGTGATTACCAACGACCAGAACATCTACGTCTCCAACAACGCCACATCGGCCTCGCCGACGTTCAGCAACTACAGCCTGCCAACGGCGTCCGGTACACGCGCCAGCATTGCAGCCGTTTGTACCAATGCCGACATCGTGTATATCGCTATCAACAACAAGGTTTACCGCTCTTCCAACGGCGGCGTGAACTGGACGGACATATCCGCCGGCCTGCCCAACGTGAACCACCGGAGAATACTCACAGAAGACTACGGCGGCACCGAAGAACTGGTATTCATAGCCACCAACAACGCCGTGTATTACCGGAAAGCCTCGCCCGGCACCTGGACCAATTACAGCACCAACCTGCCCGCCCGGCGCAGCCCCACCGATTTTTCGATGTTCGACGACGGTACCGGGCGCTCCCGCATCCGCTATACTTCCTACGGGCGCGCTGTATGGGAAACCGGTTTCGGCAACCTTCGCCCGCCGCAAGCCAACTTCACTTCCGATTACACCGGCAATCTTTGCCTGAGCAATGGCGTCGTCCAATTCACCGACCTCTCCAACGGCGGCCCTTCGGCCTGGGAATGGTCGTTCCCCGGCGGTACGCCGGCTACTTCGACCGACCAAAACCCCACGGTGACCTATTCCACACCGGGTACTTATTCCGTTACGCTGACGATTACGACGGGCTCGGGGCCCTACACCGTCACGCAGAGCAATTACATCACGGTTCCGACGGTTGTTTCCGGCGGCACGTACAACGTGGGCGCCGGCGGCGACTTTACCACCCTAAGCGCGGCGGCGGCGTACTGGAATGCCAATTGCATCAACGGACCGGTCGTTTTTAACCTGACCGACGCCAATTACCCCTCAGAAACATTCCCCATCACTTTCAACGCCAACAACTCGCTCTCCTCGCTGACGATCAAACCAACGGGGACAACTTCCATCTCGGGCTCGTCGGCCAGCGCCCTCGTCATCATCAACGGCGCCGACCGGGTGACCATCGACGGCTCTTCGGGCAGCACGGCCAACACGGTTTGTCCGCGCGTCACGGCCAGCCGCAACCTGACACTCACCAATACCAATGCCGGCACCACGAGCGCGGTGGTCTGGATACAAAGCAACGGTTCCGACGGCGCCACCGACAACACGGTCAAAAACTGCGTGCTGATCGGCAATACCAATACTACGACCCTGTTCGGCGCCGGCAGCGGCAGCAACACTATCGGCACCAGTTCATTTGGCGTCGGGAACGACAACAACTCGTTTATTAACAATAAAATACAAAAAACCCAGTACGGGATTTACTCCGGCGGCGCTTCGGTTGTGAATAAAAACCTCGGCACCGTTATCAACCTGAACGAGGTGAATTCGGCTTCGCCGAATAACATTCTGCGGACGGGCATTTTGGTCAAATTTGAAGACAATATCCTGATCTCCGGCAACAGCATCGGCAACACCAACACGCAGGACCTGACGGCCTCGCACGGTATCGCCTGCGGCGGTGAGGCGAGCGGCTCGTACACCAGTTTTTCGGGCAGCGAGGTGACCGGTGCGACCATCACGTACAATGTGATCGATAATATCGTACGTGCCCAGTCCTTCGGCGGCGCTTTGGGGATTTACATCAGTTCCGTGGGTTCTACCACGGGTTCGGGCCCCAATGTTATTGGCAACAATATGATTTCACGGATCAATGCCCCTACTGCCGCATCAGGCTATTACATATCGGGCATTACCATCGGCGGCGGCCGCAACAGCAACACCAAGGTGTATTACAATTCCATCTACCTGAGCGGTACGCAGTCGAACAACATTCAAAGTTTCGGCGTAATGGTCGGGGGCTCGGAAAACACGGCCATCGTCGATTTTCGGGACAATATCATCGTCAATACCTTGTCATCAACCAATCGGAGATATGTTGCTGGTCTGGCGCACGGTAGTCCTTATCCCAGGATCACTTCCGATTATAACAACTGGTACGCGTCGGGGAGCAATTTTGCCGTGGTCGGAGGCTTTGGCAACTCGCCCGCCGGCGACCGGAACAGCCTTGCCGCCTGGCAATCGGAAACGGGCAAAGACGCCAACTCAAAAAATGTGCTGCCCGAATTTATTTCCACTTCCAATCCGCACCTCAACACCTCGGGCGCCAACAACCTGGCCAATTTAATCGGCTTCGGCACCCCGTTGTCGATCAACTCCGACATCGATTGCGATACACGATACACCAACCCCGATATCGGCGCTGATGAAAACTGTATCAACCCGGATATCCCGACCCTGAGCGCTACGGCCAACCCGATTTGCCCGGGCAACAACACCACCATCAGTATTACCTCCGGCAATCTGTACAAAGCGACAAGCTGGTATTGGTATACCGGAACTTGCGGCGGAACCCCGGCCGGTACAGGTACATCCATCACGGTTTCTCCGACCATCACCACCACGTATTACGTCAGGGGTGAAGGCGGGTGTGTGACGCCGGGCGCCTGTGCCAGCATCACCATCGTGGTCAACAACCCGACGCCGGCCATCACCGGCCCGACCAGCGTGTGCAACGGCGGCAACGTCACCCTCGACGCCGGCAGCGGGTACAATACGTACGCATGGTCCGACGGCGGCGGTAGCGGCCAAACCGCCACTTTCTCCAACGTCACCACAAATACCACTTATTCCGTCACTGTCACCGACGCTATCGGCTGTGTCGGAACGGATACGCATTCCGTTACAGTCAACAACAACCCGACGCCGGCCATCACTGGCCCCACCAGCGTGTGCAACGGCGGCAACGTCACCCTCGACGCCGGCAGCGGATACAATACCTACACATGGTCCGACGGCGGCGGTAGCGGCCAAATGGCGACTTTCAACAACGTCACCGCAACCACCACCTACTCTGTCACCGTCACAGATGCCAACAACTGCTTGGGTTCCGATTCGCACACCGTCACGGTGAATGCCAACCCGACACCAACAATCACCGGCCCCACCAGCGTGTGCAGCGGCGGCAACGTCACCCTCGACGCCGGCAGCGGGTACAATTCCTACGCATGGTCCGATGGCGGCGGTAGCGGCCAAATGGCGACTTTCAACAACGTCACCGCGACCACCACCTACTCCGTCACCGTCACCGATGCCAACAACTGCTTGGGTTCCGATTCGCACACCGTCACGGTGAAAGCCAATCCGACACCAACAATCACCGGCCCCGCCAGCGTGTGCAGCGGCGGCAACGTCACCCTCGACGCCGGCAGCGGGTACAATACCTACGCATGGTCCGACGGCGGCGGTAGCGACCAAATGGCGACTTTCAACAACGTCACCGCGACCACCACCTACTCCGTCACCGTCACCGACGCCAACAACTGCTCCGGTTCCGATTCGCACACCGTCACGGTGAATGCCAACCCGACACCAACAATCACTGGCCCGACCAGCGTGTGCAGCGGCGGCAACGTCACCCTCGACGCCGGCAGCGGGTACAATTCTTACGCATGGTCCGACGGCGGCGGTAGCGGCCAAATGGCGACTTTCAACAACATCACCGCAACCACCACCTACTCCGTCACCGTCACCGATGCCAACAACTGCTCCGGTTCCGATTCGCACACCGTCACGGTGAATGCCAACCCGACACCAACAATCACCGGCCCCACCAGCGTATGCAGCGGCGGCAACGTCACCCTCGACGCCGGAAGCGGGTACAATACCTACGCCTGGTCCGACGGCGGCGGTAGCGGCCAAATGGCGACTTTCAACAACGTCACCGCGACCACGACTTACTCCGTCACCGTCACCGACGCCAACAACTGCTCCGGTTCCGATTCGCACACCGTCACGGTGAATGCCAACCCGACACCAACAATCACCGGCCCCACCAGCGTGTGCAGCGGCGGCAACGTCACCCTCGACGCCGGAAGCGGGTACAACTCCTACGCCTGGTCCGACGGCGGCGGTAGCGGCCAAATGGCGACTTTCAACAACGTCACCGCGACCACCACCTACTCCGTCACCGTCACCGATGCCAACAACTGCTCCGGGTCCGATTCGCACACCGTCACGGTGAATGCCAACCCGACGCCGGCCATCACCGGACCCACCAGCGTGTGCAGCGGCGGCAACGTCACCCTCGACGCCGGCAGCGGATACAATTCCTACGCATGGTCCGACGGCGGCGGTAGCGGCCAAATGGCGACTTTCAACAACATCACCGCAACCACCACCTACTCCGTCACCGTCACCGATGCCAACAACTGCTCGGGTTCTGATTCACACACCGTCACGGTGAATGCCAACCCGACGCCGGCCATCACCGGACCCGCCAGCGTGTGCAGCGGCGGCAACGTCACCCTCGACGCCGGCAGCGGGTACAATACCTACGCATGGTCTGACGGCGGCGGTAGCGGCCAAATGGCGACTTTCAACAACGTCACCGCGACCACGACCTACTCCGTCACCGTCACCGACGCCAACAACTGCTCGGGTTCTGATTCGCACACCGTCACGGTGAATACCTGTGCCAATTCGATCAGCGGTAAAGCGAGCTGGGAAGCAGATGATGTGACCGGCATCAATGAAGTCGTAGTGACGCTCTCCGGCGACGATACGGGTACATATACCACCGGACCGGCCGGCACGTATGAACTGAACCCGACGATGGGCAACAACTTTACCGTTACGCCCAAAAAGAATAAACCCATGCCCGGAGCGATCAATGGCGTATCCACAGCGGATGCTTCCCGTATTCAACAGCATATTACGGGCGCCTTCCCCTTCAATGACCCGTACAAAATGATCGCGGCCGACGTCAACAAGAGCAATACGATCACCAGTTTCGATGCCAGCCAGGTTATCCAGGCCGTGCTGGGCAACCCGGTGTCGCAAGCGCTTTTTGTCAATAATACCTGGCGTTTTGTACCCTCGGCCTATGTTTTCCCCAATCCATCCAGTCCCTGGGGATTCCCGGAAACTATTTCCGTTACCGGCAGCGGCAGCAATAAAGATTTTATCGGCTGCAAAATTGGCGACGTCAACAACACCGCCAACCCGCTCAATTTTGCCTCCAACCCGCCCGAATTGATCGTGCTGACGGACGAGCGGTCGTGGACACAGGGCGAAGAACTGACGGCCACTTTCCGGTCTTCCGGGTTCAACAGCCTGCTCGGTTGCCAGTTTGCGCTGACATTCGACCCGACTGAACTCGAACTGGTGGACATTGAAATGATCGAAGGCAGCCCGTTCCAGTCTGGCAACTTCGGCACTTTCAATCTGGCAGCAGGAGAAATACGCGTCGCTTTGCCATTGGTGCAAACATTGACCCTGCCGGAGGATGCGCCGATGTTCCGCCTGCGCTTTAAAGCCTTGCAAGACCGCAACACTCCGGGCGGTTATTTGCAACTCGACAACACCGTGCTGGCGGGCGAGGCTTATGCCGGCGATTATGCTACCGGCCCTGTCAGCCTTGTTTTTGAAAACGCAACTACCTCGAATACGGAACCTGGTCCGGATCGACTGGAGTTGTTCCAAAACCGTCCGAATCCGTTCCAAAGCCTCGTCGCCATCGGATTCAGGTTGCCGGCCGCTTGCGAAGCGCGTTTGCGCATTATCGACTCCGACGGGCGGCTGGTCACAGAGTACAAAGCATTGTACAACCAGGGTTACAACGAACAGGTATTCAATCTCGACGCTTACCCGGGTCAGGGTGTGATGTTTTACGAGTTAAACACGCCCTTTGGCACCCTCACGAAAAAGATGATCCTCATGAGAAACTGATTTATCAGTTTGATTTTTAATGGAAAAACAAAGGCCCCCGTAGCAAGTACAGGGGCCTTTTCATTTCAATCAATGTAAATTCCAACTTAAAAAACCGGCTCTTCCGCTCAATTTCAAGCCACAATAATCTCCTGTGCCGGGCCTGAAAATTCGGGGCGTTTGGGCAGTGTTACCTGAAGGATGCCCTCGGCATAGCGGGCGCGGATCATATCGGCTTCGATTTTGCTGTTGAGTTGAAACCTGCGTTCGAAGGGCGCAATGCGGTACTCGCTGCGCAGGCGCTGCTGGCTGTTACCAGGTTCGTTGCGGTCGCAGGAGATCACGAGTACGTCGTCGGCGATGCGCAGTTGAAAATCTTCTTTTTGACGGCCGGGAGCGACCAGGAATATTTCAAAACTGTCGTCGGTTTCTTCTACGTTGGCGGGCGGCGCCGATTGGCGGCCCGGGTGCTGGCTGGCTTGTGGGCCCCAGCCATGGCGATGGGCATGGGCGGCGCGTCTGGCGTCGGCCCAGTGGGCATTGTGATTGCACATATTTAGAGAATGGTAAATGGTAAATGATGAATGATGAATGGTTAGATCACCTCGATGGAACGGGCGCCGGCAAGGGGTTCGGCCGAGCGGCGCGGCATGCGCGGGTCGAGCGGGTCGGCGGCAGGGTAGTCGCCGGCAGGAATTCCCATCTGGTAGGGATGGTATGCGCGGCGCCATTCGGGGTGGCCGTATCGGCGGTTGCGGAGCATCCGGGATGCGGCAAACAAGAGCCCGGCGATCAGCAGGCCGGCGGCGGCAAAAAACAGGAGTTTCAGGAACACGATCGCCACAGCGGCGGCGAACAACAAACCGAAAACGAATTTCAACGGTCTCATAATTTCAAGAATTGATGCTAAGCAAATTTTGGATAGTGAATGGAGCGGCTTTTTTTCAACCGCATATATATCCAAAGACGAAACACCGCATCGATTACTTTAAGCAGGGCCGTATTTTTTTTATTTTTCTCCGGCATCTCTTCTGCGGCAACGGTCGCGCCAGGCAGTTTTGAATTGTTCGCGTTCTTCATCGCTCATGTGCCGCCATTTTGCGCGCAAATGCTGCGAGGGGCCGCCCCGGTAATGCCGTCGGCCACGCCAGCCGCCAAACAGAATACGCGACAAGGCGAGCAAACCCAGGGCTTGCCAGTAACCCAGATGGCCTGCGCCGGCAGCCTGCGGAAGAATGGCGTTCCAGAGCCATTGCACCACCAGGCCCATGGCCAAAAATCCGCCGACGGCCAGCAAGGCATACAGCAGATAGATCGGGCGCCAGCGGCGACGGAAACCGGATGATGGAGATTCATTGAACATGGTCAGTGTGATTTCAGGATAAAAATTCGCGGTAAAATTCGCCCAGCCGTTCGCGCAGGTGCTGCACGGCGTAGCGTTTACGGGAAATAAGGGTTTTGATATTCTCGCCGGTGCGGTCGGCAATCGACTGAAAGGTTTCGTCTTCCAGTTCGTTCCAGACGAACACGTTGCGTTGCGCTTCGGGCAATTCGTCGAGCGCCGCCATCAGTTCCTCCCAGAACAATTCGCGGAGGTATTCGGTCTCCGGCGTTTGGTTGTCGGCGAGCAGAATATTGCGAAAATCCAGGGCGCCGTCTTCATCTTCGTACACCAGGGCGTCGAGCGAGTCGGGGGTGGTGCGGCGGTAGCGGTCGGTCAGTTTGTTGCGGGCCACGCGAAACAACCAGGCGCCTACCTGTTCGATTGGTTCGACCCGGAGCACGCGGCTGAATTGGTACCACACCTCCTGCAACAGGTCTTCGGCATCCGCATCGTTGTCCACCCTGCCCCGGATAAACCGGAAC
Organism: Saprospiraceae bacterium; assembly: GCA_016787345.1. Lineage (GTDB taxonomy): Bacteria > Bacteroidota > Bacteroidia > Chitinophagales > Saprospiraceae > M3007. Next base: position 11,978 of record JAEUUU010000042.1, read on the forward strand.
AGGCGCTTGCCGTACTCGCGCACGGCGCCAGAGATTGTTTGTTCGGCCATGAGGACAGACATGGGTTCTTTTTGCCTGGAGCAGACGAACCACGAACGCTTTTACTTTAAAACCCCGAAATTAAATTTCATTAAAATTGTAAGGTAATTATCATCAAAGTACTGGAAAAAATAAGACAGGCGCTTACATTTGTCAGGAGAATGAAATGAAAGCATTGGAGTCTTCCCCGGCATTATAGCCCGCGGGAAGGCTTCGTTTTTCAGGGATATAGGCTTGTTTGGGTATTAAATATCGACAATCTTCGCCGCGTCATACTACCTTTGTGTTGCCTCCCCCGACCAATTATTCCACGTATGTCAGTGATTGCTTCCTACCTCGAACATACCATTCTGAAACCCGACTGCACCCTGAACGAGGTCCGGCGGGTATGCGAAGAGGCTTTGCAGCACGGCTTTGCGGCCGTTTGTATTCCTCCATTTTTCGTGCGCGATGCGCGGCGTTTTTTGGGAGAAGAAAAAGCGCCCCGGCTGGCCACCGTTGTCGGCTTCCCGCTGGGTTACAACGCCATTGCTGCCAAAAGTGAAGAAATCCGCCGGGCAACCGAAGATGGCGCCGACGATATCGATGCCGTGATCAATATCGCTGCGCTCAAAAGCGGCAACTGGAACCACGTGCGCCACGATATCGACGGCCTTTCCCGCGCCACGCACATGCGCGGCCGAACCCTGAAACTAATCCTCGAATGCGGCCTGCTCACGGCCGACGAGATCAGGCAGGTCGCCCAAATCGCCCGGGAGTTCAATGTCGCCTTCCTCAAAACCGGCACCGGATTTAACGGTTTTCCGGCCACCGTCGACATGGTGCGGCAACTCCGCCAACTCACCTCGGCCGATATGCGCATCAAAGCCGCCGGAGGCATCCGTACCCGCGCACTGGCTGAAGCGCTGATCGCCGCCGGCGCCGACCGAATCGGCACCTCGGCCTCGCTGACCATTATCGCGGAGCCCGGTTGAGGTGTGTAACGCAACGCGCACTGCCAAACCGGCCCCATAAACCCTCATCAACCCCCATCCTTCCGGACATCAACTATGAGACTACGTCTGACACTCGTTTTTCTGGGCTTTGTTTTGGCTGCCGCTCCGGGTTTTGCTCAGGAGGTTCAGCTCAATGAAGACCCCGAAGCCGCCCAATTGTTCCAGGCCTGGGTGCGCGCCAACCGTGCTAACCCGGCCGTGTCGGGCTGGCGGGTACAATTGATGTCGACCACCGACCGGTCGAACATCGAAGAAGCCAAATCCAGGTTTCGGCTCCTGTACCCCGATGTGCCGGCCGATTGGGTGCACGAACGCCCGTATTACAAGCTCCGGGTGGGCGCTTTCCGCAGCCGCGCGGAAGCCCTGGCATTTATCGCCGAACAACTGAAAGACAGCTATCCCGGCGCTTATCCCGCCCAAGACGAACGCATTCATCCGCGCGATTTTTTAACCCAACAATGATCCGATTCAGGGCAATTGCCCTTTGCACATGAGCGCTTCCAATCCGACACCGGTTTCTTTCAGTCAGGTAGATCGCCAGACGATGTGGCTGTATATCGTGCTCGTTGCCACGGGCTGGCTGATGATTTTTGCGGTCAACTATGATACCGTCAGGGATGTCGGTGTGTTCAACCTGGGGCACAGTCCGGGCAAGCAGATGTTTTTTATTCTGAGCTGCCTGGGGCTGCTGTTTTTTATCTTCATGATCGACTGGGCGTTTTGGCGCACTTTCGCCTTGGTCATTTACGTCGTTTCCCTGGTTATCCTGATCGGGCCGATTTTTGTAGGGCGGGAGATCAATGGCGCCAATGCCTGGTACCAGATCGGCGGTTTTACCTTTCAGCCGTCGGAGATCGCCAAATTCAGCACCTGCCTGGCGATGGCGGGCTACCTGAGCTCCACCGGCGTCAATCTGCGCGAATGGCGCAGCCGATTGATCGCTTTTGCTATTTTTCTGGTACCCGTACTGATCATTCTGCTGCAAAAAGACACAGGCTCCGCCCTGGTTTTTTTCTCCTTCGTCATGGTACTGTACCGGGAAGGATTGCCTGGGCGCTGGTACGCCGTCGGTCTGACGACGATTGCGCTGGTATTGCTGGGGCTCTTGTATCAACCTTACAGCATTATTGCTTTCCTGATTCTGGTCGCCTGCGCCTGGCTGATCGAGCGTTTTAAAGACGCCCGTTTCTGGTGGTGGGGACTGTTGGCCCTCGCCGTACTGTGTAACTGGTGGTACGACGCGGCATCGTGGGCGCTGGGGCAAATTGGCATGTCGGCGCAGGATTTTCCCAATTTGAAATGGGGCGTCGTCGTTCCGCCTTTGCTCCTGCTCGTTCCGACCTTTATACTCAATTACTGGCGTAAAAACAGCCTGATTCAGCAACGCCTGCAACTGGGGATGATCGTGCTGGCGCTTTCGGCCGGACTGGTATATTCCGCCAACTTTGCCTACAACCTGCTGGCGCCGCACCAACAACAACGTATAACCATCTGGCTGAAACCCTCGCAGGTGACCGATACACGCGGCTCCGCGTACAACCTGTTGCACTCCAAAATGGCCATCGGCTCCGGCGGCTTTTTGGGCAAGGGATTCCTCGACGGCAATATGACCCGAGGCAAATACGTGCCCGAACAAAGCACCGACTTCATCTTTTGCACCATTGGGGAAGAACAGGGCTTCATCGGCGTTTTCGGCCTGATCTTTTTGTTTACCTGGCTGCTGTGGCGCATCACCGTGATCGCGGAGCGGCAGCGGTCCCATTTTTCCCGAATCTATGCTTACGGCGTAGCGGGTATTTTATTAGCGCACTTTCTGATCAATGTAGGCATGACGATGGGCTTGTTTCCCATCATCGGTATTCCGCTGCCTTTTGTTAGCGCCGGGGGCTCGTCCCTCATCGGCTTTACGCTGATGATCGGCGTGTTGTTGAAACTGGATAGTCAGCGAAACCTGGCCTGAGACATGCAATTTACCCTTCAGCATACCGACAACAAGTCCGGCGCCCGTGCCGGCCGTATCGAAACCGACCACGGGGTGATCGAAACCCCCATTTTTATGCCCGTGGGCACCGCCGCCACGGTCAAAGCCGTCCATCAGCGCGAACTGCGCGACGATATCCGCGCGCAAATTATCCTGGGCAATACCTACCATCTGTACCTCCGTCCCGGCCTCGAAGTACTGCAACAGGCCGGCGGTCTGCACCGCTTCAACGGCTGGAACGGCCCCATCCTGACCGACAGCGGGGGCTTTCAGGTCTATTCGCTGGCCCACCGCCGCAAGATCAAGGAGGAAGGCGTCACCTTTCAGAGCCATATCGACGGCTCACGGCACACCTTTACCCCCGAAGGCGTAATGGACATTCAGCGGGTGATCGGGGCCGACATCATCATGGCCTTCGATGAGTGTACGCCCTATCCCTGCGAATACAATTATGCCCGCAAATCGCTGGACATGACCCATCGCTGGCTCGACCGCTGCATCGAACGTTTCGACAACACGACGCCGCTGTACGGATACAGCCAGACGCTTTTCCCCATCGTGCAGGGCAGCACTTTCCCCGATTTGCGCCGCGCATCCGCCGAGTATATCGCCGCACTGGGGCGCGAAGGCAATGCCATCGGCGGCCTGTCGGTAGGCGAACCCGCCGAAGACATGTACGCCATGACCGAACTGGTCACCGCTATTCTTCCGGCCGACAAACCGCGCTATCTCATGGGCGTCGGTACGCCGGAGAATATTCTGGAATGTATCGCACGGGGCATCGACATGTTCGACTGCGTATTGCCCACCCGCAATGCACGGCACGGATTGTTGTACACTTCCGAAGGCATTATCAGCATCCGGAACCAGAAATGGCGCAACGACTTTTCGCCCATCGACGCCAACAACCCGGCGCCTACCAGCCAGACCCATACCCGGGCGTATCTGCGCCATCTTTTTGTCAATGAGGAAATTCTGGGTATGCAACTAGCCACCCTACAGAATCTCGGGTTTTTCCTCTGGCTGGTTGGCGAAGCCCGCCGCCACATCCTCGAAGGCAGCTTTGCCGCCTGGAAAACGGAGATGGTGGCCAAAGTCAGCCGGCGGCTGTGAGCGTGCGATTATTAGCAGTCCGGTCAATCCCTATCTTTGCCCGCTGAAACTGTCTGCCTTACTGCAACATGAAAATCTTCTGCATTGGCCGCAATTACGTCGACCACGCCAAAGAACTGAACAACCCGGTTCCGAGCGAACCCCTGGTATTTATGAAGCCGCCGACAGCCCTGGTGGTGAACAACAAACCCTTCTTTTACCCGGATTTTACGCAGGATCTGCACCATGAGGGCGAAATCGTGCTGCGGGTGTGCAAAAACGGCCGTTCCGTGCAGCCCGGGTTTGCCCATCGCTACTACGACGCCGTGGCGTTCGGTATCGATTTTACGGCGCGCGACGTGCAGGAACGCCTCAAGCAAAAAGGCCAGCCCTGGGAGATCGCCAAAGGATTCGACGGCTCGGCGCCCCTGAGCAAATGGGTGCCGCTGGAAGAACTGCGCGACGTAAAAAACATTCATTTTCAATTGAAAAAAAACGGCCAGGTGGTGCAGAACGGCCAAACAGCCGACCTGATTTTTCCCTTTGATGCCCTGATCGTGCATATTTCCCGTTATTTTACCCTGCAAAAAGGTGATATGATCTTTACCGGTACGCCCGCCGGCGTCGGCCCGGTGCAAATCGGAGATGTACTGGAAGGATTTATCGAAGACCAACTCCTGCTGCACTGCGCCGTCAAATAACTTTCGACACAATCTGCTCCTATGCTGCGTATCCTGTTTTTTGTCCTCCTCGCCACCGGGCTCAGCGCCCAGTCGCCCGTACCCGCCCCAAAACAACAAGGCGCCATTCTCATCCTGGGCGCTACCGCGCACCTGGGCAACGGCAGCGTTATCGCCAACAGCGCCATCGCTTTTGACGAAGGAAAACTCACCCTGGTCGCCGATGCCACGACCATCCGGATCGACCGCTCCAGATACGCCCGCATTTACGACGCCTCGGGCAAACACGTGTACCCCGGCCTGATCGCCCCCGACGCCACGGTGGGTCTGGTCGAAATCGGCGCCGTACGCGCCACGCAGGATACCCGCGACGCCGGGCCGATCAATCCGCAAAACCGGGCCCTGATCGCCTACAACACCGATTCCGACATCCCGCCCACGCTTCGCACCAACGGCGTACTGATGGCCCAGATTACGCCCGAAGGCGGCCTGATGCCCGGCATTTCTTCGGTTGTGCAAATGGATGCCTGGAATTGGGAAGACGCCGCCGTGCGCGCCGACGAGGGCCTGCACGTCAATTGGCCTTACTGGCAAAGCCAGAGCAACGACCCTTCGCGGACCAAGAATGAAAATTACGACCGCGACGTGCGCACCCTGCGGCAGTTTTTCGACGAGGCCAAAGCCTATTGCCAAAAAACGGCGCCCGAGCCCGTCAATCTGAAATATGAGGCGATGCGCGGTATTTTTGATAAAAAACAAACACTTTACATCCACACAGGCCAGTCGAGGGCTATGCAGGAAGCTGTTTTGTTTGCTGAAATCTATGGCCTGAAACCCGTACTGGTGGGCGCCAACGACGCCTGGCTGATCGTCGATTTTTTGCGCAGTCATCAGGTGTCCCTCATCCTCAGCCCGACCCAGCGCTTGCCGGCGCGGGAAGACGAAGACGTCGATCAGCCGTTCAAAACTGCCGCGGCCCTGCAGGAGGCTGGCATCCTGTTTGCGTTTAGTGCCGACGGTTTCTGGCGACAGCGCAATTTGCCTTTTATGGCAGGGCAGGCTGCCGGCTACGGCCTGCCAAGAGAGGCGGCTCTGAGCGCCCTTACGCTCAATACGGCGAAGATTCTGGGCATCGACAGTTTTACCGGATCGCTCGAAACGGGCAAAGACGCCACGCTTTTTATTTGCGAAGGCGACGTGCTCGACATGCGCAGCTGCATCGTGACCGCCGCGTTTATCCAGGGCCGCACCATCGACCTGGACAACAAACAAAAGGCGCTGACGCGCAAATTCAATGAAAAATACAAGCGCCAGTAAGCTTCGGTCCGGCGCCCGGTGAAACTTTGGCTGGTGTCTGAAATAAATTTACCAAACAGACGCTTTTTGATCCTGATGAAGCGCAAACACCGGATACTAACCTTGTTTCTTTTGCTGACCTGTGCCCTGGCGCGGGCGCAATCGAACGCAGCGTTCGACTCGACGGTGGTCGAAACAGGTGAGGCATTCACCCTGCATCTCAGTGTAATGGGGTGGGGAGCCGAACCGGAGCAGATTGATTTTTCTGCCTGGGAAAGCGTGTTTCCTCCGGAAAATATCCTGCGTGAAAGCGGCTGGTACCTCGACGGCGATACCTGGACCAACGACATCACGCTGATCACCTTCGATTCCGCCAAATTACATCTGCCGCCCTTGTCGATCCGGCGCCGCGACGGCAGCACGGAAGAAACCAATCCGCTGCAACTTACCGTTGTGCCCACCCCTTCGCCCAACGACCCCATCGACCTGGCCGACATAGCCGACATCCGCCGCGAAGCTTTTCACTGGCTCGACGCAGTGCCCTGGGTATTGCTCGTAGGCGGCCTCTGCGCAATGGCGGCCCTGGTCTGGTGGCTGCTTGTGCGCCGCAAACAACGCGGGCCGCGCAGCCGGACGGTGCAATTGCCCCCGCACGAACTCGCCCTGCGCGAACTCGATGCCCTGGCGCGCCGAAATCTCTGGCAGCAACACCAAATCAAAGTTTACTACGAAGCCCTGACCTACATTGCCCGGCAATACATACAGCAGCGTTTCGGCGTGCCCGCGCTGGAATCGGTGAGCGACGAAACCATGTACCGCCTTCGCAAAACAGATTTTCCGCCCGAACTCCTGCCGCCGCTGGAAAACCTGCTGCATACAGCCGACCGCGTGAAATTTGCCAAAGGCGAACCGCCGGCCGACTACCACGAAACCGCCCTGCTGCAAGTGCGGCAATTGGTGCAACAAACCATACCGCCGCCCCCCGCCGAACCGGAAAAAAAATGACGCCATGACCTTCGCCCAACCGCTTTGGCTGATCTTGCTGCTATTGATTCCGCTGGCCCTGCGCCGGACCGGGCGCGATGGCGGCGTGCGGGCCATCGTTTCCCTGGGCGCTCCGGAAGGCCCCTGGCAGGGCTGGCGAGCCGCTATTCGCGCCCGTTTGCCGCTGCTGCGCTGGGTGGCCCTCGGGTTGCTGGCACTGGCGATGGCCCGGCCGCAACGGCAATGGCAGGAACAAAAGATCAAGGCCGACGCCCTCGATATTATGCTCTCGATGGACGTATCGCTGAGCATGCTCAACCGCGATTTCAACCCCAACCGCCTGACCGTGGCAAAGGCCGTCGCCTCCGATTTTGTCGAAAACCGGCCCTACGACCGCATTGGCCTGGTGGCTTTCGACGGCGAAGCTTTTACTTTATGCCCGCTGACAACCGACCGGCGTGTGGTGAAACAATACATTCAAACCCTGCAGGTGGCCCGTGTAGCCGAGGGCACCGCGATCGGACTCGGGTTGGCCACCGCCGCCAATCGCCTGAAAGACAGTCCTTCAAAATCCAAAATTATTATTTTGCTGACCGACGGTATCAACAATGCCGGATTTATGGACCCGCTCGATGCGGCCAATATTGCGCAATCGCTCGGCATAAAAGTGTACACCATTGGCGTAGGAACGGAAGGAGACGTACTGGCGCCCAGTTCGCGCAAACCCGACGGCACTTATTTTTACGAGTTTCAACCGCAAACTTTCGACCCCAAACCGCTCGAAAACATCGCGGCGCTCACCGGCGGCAAATTTTACCTGGCCCGCTCGGAAAAAGCCCTCGACGACATTTACAAAGAGATCGACCAGCTGGAAAAAACAAAGGTGGAAATCAGTTCGGTTCGGCGCACCAGCGACTATTTTCAGTGGTTTATCGCCGCGGCGGTGCTGCTGCTGCTCGTCGATGCGCTGTTGCGCTGGGGTTTTCTGCGATCTGTAACCATTTAACCCTCCATTCCTTCTTCAAATCCTCGAATCTTCGCATCCTCGAATCCTCAATAAAAAAATGTTCCGCTTCGAACACCCTGAATATCTGCGTTTGCTGTGGGCCGTGCCGGCGCTGTTGCTGTTGCTGGCGGCCTGGTGGCGCTGGCGGCGCAAAGCGCTGTCGCAACTGGCAGGGCCAGGCGCGGCGGAGCAGATGGTACCGGGTTTTTCGGGAGGGCGTTTTTGGATAAAAAACCTGCTTTTCCTCGGTGCGCTGATATTGCTGGCCTTTGCCTGGGCCAATCCGCAACGCGGCGCCAAACAGCAGACCGCCGTGCAGCAAAGCGCCGACGTAATCATAGCACTGGATATTTCGCAAAGTATGCTGGCCGAAGACGTTCGGCCGAGCCGGCTGGTACTGGCCCGCATTTTTGCCCAAAAACTCGTGCAGGCTTTGGCCGGCGAACGGATAGGATTGATCTTTTTTGCCGGCGATGCCTATGTGCAAATGCCGCTTTCGACCGATTACAGTGCGGCTATGTCCTTTTTGACCGAAGCCTCGCCCGACCTGATGACGGCACAGGGCACCGCGCTGCCGGCCGCCATTCGCCTGGCCGAACAAACCTTCGATCCGGAAACACCCGCAGGGCGCGCGCTCGTACTGATTACCGACGGCGAAGACCACGACGCCGATGCAGTGTCGGCCGCCGAAGACGCCCGCGGTAATGGCGCACTGATCTTCACCGTGGGCGCCGGTACGGCCGCGGGCGGACCCATCCCCTGGTCGCCGGGGGGCGCCGCGGGTTACAAACGCGATGAAAAAGGCGATCTCGTCCGTACCCGCCTCAACGAAGCCTTGCTGCACGACGTAGCCAGGGCCGGCGGCGGCCAGGCCTATCACATCAGTCAGGGCGACGCTGCCGTCGATGCCATTCGCAACGCCGTGAATCAACTCCGAAAGCGCGAAGTGGCGGTGCGTTCCTACACCGAATTTGAGTCGTATTTTCAGTGGCTGCTGCTGCCGGCTTTTTTGCTGTTGCTGCTCGAAACCTGGATTTTTTGGAAAAAAAACTGACCCAATATGCGTCGTTTGCTCTTCTTCCTTTTACTGCTCGCCGTGTCGGCCATACTGCCGGCCCATGCCCAGTCGCCCCACCAGCCGCTGCGCAAAGGCGACGCCGCGTACGACAAAAAAGAATTTAAAAAAGCCGAAGACGCCTATCGACAGGCCCTCACCCAAAGCCCCAAAGACCCCAAAGCGCTGTACAACACCGGCAATACCGCCTATCGCCAGGGCAACTACGCTGACGCTGTCGGGCTTTACACCGAGGCTGCCCAACAGGCGCCGGATACCGACTTCAAAGCCGATGCCCTGTACAACCTGGGCAATGCGCATTTGCAGCAACGCCAGTACGACAAGGCCGTCGAAGCCTATCAGCAGAGCCTGCGCCTGCGCCCCGGCGACGCCAATGCCAAAAGCAATCTCCAGTTTGCCAAGAAAAAACTCCGGGAACAACAGGAGCAGGAAAAGCAAAAACAGCAAGAGCAGGAACAGGAACAGCAACAAAATCAAAACCAGAACCCGCCGGAAAATCAGCCGCAGGATCAGCCGCGGGACGAACCGCAGCAAGATCAACCGCAACAGCCCTCCGAGCAGGGGCAGGAGCCTAACCAACCACAGCCCAAACAACAAGCCCCCCAACCCGGTAAAATCAGTCCCGAACAGGCCCGCCAAACCCTCGACAACAGTATTGGGCCTGCCGACCAGAAAAGCGCCCGCCGCTACCGCGAAAACCAGCAACCCCGCGATCGCCCGAGAGCCAAAAAGGATTGGTAGACCGGGAAAACCTATCTTTACCCACGCAAAACATACATCCGACAACGCTCAACCAGCCCGCACCATGAAAGAAAAAGGCATTCCCACCGTCGACCTCTCCCAATACGTGCTCGGCACGCACGAAGAAAAAGAACAATTCGTCAAGGCACTTGGCAAAGCTTTCCACGAGGTCGGCTTCGTCGCCGTAATCAATCACGGCGTACCGAAAGACCTGATCGACGATTTTTACGCCGCCTCCAAGGCCTTTTTTGCCCTGCCCGAAGAGGTTAAGCGCCGTTATGAAATCGCGGGAATGGCCGGCCAGCGCGGCTACACCTCCTTTGGCAAGGAACACGCCAAACAATCGAACGTGCCCGACCTGAAAGAGTTCTTCCAGATCGGTCAGGAAGTACCCGACGACCACCCGCGTAAAAGCCAGTACCCCGACAACGTCGACGTCGTGGAAGCACCCGATTTCACCCGCCTGGGCCGCGAGTTGTACCGCTCATTCGAACACGCCGGCGGTCAGTTGCTCGAAGCCATTGCCATACACCTCGGCCTCGACGAAAATTATTTCCACGACAAAATCAAACACGGCAACTCGATCCTGCGCGCCATTCACTACCCGCCCATTACGCAGGAGCCGGCCAGCGCCATCCGCGCCGAACAACACGAAGACATCAACCTTATCACCCTGCTCGTGGGCGCCAGCGCCGGCGGCCTGCAGTTGCTCAATTCGGAAGGCCAATGGAACGACATTATGCCCGAAGCCGACGAGATCGTCATCAACGTGGGCGATATGCTGCAGCGCCTCACCAACGACTACCTCAAAAGTACGACCCACCGCGTCGTCAACCCGCCCCGCGAAGAATGGCACCTGCCCCGCCTCAGCATTCCTTTCTTCCTGCACCCGGTGAGTGAAATGGACCTCAGCTGCCTGCCTGCCACCGTGACGGCCGACAACCCGCTGCACTACCCGCCCATCACCGCGGGTGAATACCTCGACGAGCGGCTGCGGGAAATCGGGTTGAAAAAATAATCGGTGTTTCGGGAAACGGAGGGTTAAATTTTGAAATTGCAGGGGTCAGTCCAACCTGTACGCCCTCCGTTTCTCCGCACTCAATTGTTTGAACGACACTTTTTGCAACCATTTGTAAATCGTGGCGGGCACCCTACATTTGACTTTTGTTTCACCTAAATTCTATCTATCATGCTTAAAAAGACCTTTTTCTCTTTCCTTCTTTCTTTTTTCGCCCTGGGCTTCCTCCATGCGACCCACATTGTCGGCGGCGAAATCAGTTACCAAATGCTTTCCTTCGGCGCTTCGAACAACCTGTTCCGTATCGACATGACGGTCTACCGCGATTGTGAACACGGCCTGCCGCCTTTTGATGCCCCCGCTTACCTCGGTATTTATGCCGCTGATAATCTCCAGGGCCCCTACACGGTGATCGAAGTATATTATCAGTCCATCGATTCAGTCCCGCTGGCCGGAAACGACCCATGTCGGCTGGCGCCCAATGGCCTGTGCGTCGATGCTGCCTATTATTCCGCACAGATCAGCCTGCCGTACAATCCGGTCGGGTACTACTTTGTATATCAGCGCTGCTGCCGCAATGAAAGCGTCACCAATATTGTCGATCCCGTCAATACGGGGGCTACATTTTATGCCTTCGTATCGGCCAACGCCCAGTTGTACGGCAACGACAGTCCGGTCTGGGCGGATTATCCGCCGGTAGTCATCTGTCTGGGCCAGCCGCTCGTATTCAACCACAGCGCGACCGATGCCGAGGGCGACAGCATTGCATACAGTTTCTGTGCGCCATACATTGGCGGAGGAAACGTCGTGATTAGCCCGGGTTTATACGGATGCAACGGTGCGCTCCCCAACCCGCCCTGTCCGCCGCCTTACGTGTGGGTAAATTACATGCCGGGGTATTCGCCCGAGCAACCCATGGGTGGCAACCCGGTCGTGGGCATCGATCCGGCGACGGGTATCATCTCGGGCACACCCGACCATTTGGGCCATTTTGCTATTGCCGTATGCGGACTGGAATACCGCAACGGCGTATTGCTCAGCCAGTTCCGGCGCGATATTCAGTTTATCGTGAGTTCCTGCAATCAGTCGGTTATCGTGGGCGCGCTGGCATCCTCGACCCCTTGCGACGTCACCCTGACCGACATTGATCTGCAAGTAGGCAACGGCACGCCGCCATACACGTTCCTGTGGAATACGGGCGCTACCACCCAGGATCTCCCTGTTGTGTCGCCGGGTATCCCTTACAGTGTTACCATCACCGATGCTTCCGATTGCACCACCCAGGCAACCATCCGGGGCAACGATTGCGTATGGCCCGGCGATGCCGATTACAACGGCGTGGCCGACAATTTTGACGTGCTGACCATCGGGCAGTTTTTCGGCGACAACGGCCCGGAACGACCCAATGCATCCAACGACTGGGTCGCCCAGCCGGCGCCGTTCTGGAGCGCCTACCAGCCCTCCGGCATCAATTCCAAACACATCGACTGCGACGGCGACGGGGCAGTCAACGTATTCGATGCGCAGGTTGTACTGGCCAATTACGATAGCACGCACGCCACGGCTTTCCACCCGACTTACGACCCCGCGGCGCCGACGCTTACCGCCAACATCGACCTGCCGTATTTCATGCCGATTGATTTTGTCAACCTCGATATTTCGCTTGGCGACAGCCTCAACCCGGCCGAAGACGTGTACGGTATTGCATTTACCATTGAATGCGACCCACCGGAAGCGATCATCAATACACCGGTCTGGAATTTTAATGCCAACTGGACGTACTCGATTTTTGGCGATGCGTACCATACGGTCAGCATTGCCAAAGCATTTCCCAATGAAGACGGCCGTGCCGAAGTGGCCATTTGCAATACCCGGCGCTTGTCGTTTCCGAGTTTGTACGGCCATGTCGGCACCTTCAGTTTTCAACTCGACGATGAAATTCCGGGCGGGCCGGTCACATTTACGCTGTCCAATGTCCGCCTGATCAATGCCCAGGGGGAAGTTCGGCCGGTGAATGCCGGAAGCGCCGTGCTGGGAGTCAGTCCGACGCAGGAGCCGGAAATGATCCGGGGGCAGTTGCGCATTTACCCCAATCCTGCCGGCAGCCGGGTGAGTTTGTTCGGCCCGGCGCCGTTTATGACCGACACCCGCGTGGATCTTATGGACGTCAACGGGCGTTTCCTGGGCACACTTCCGGGTTCGCCGGGCGCCGATGGCAGCCTGAACCTGAGTTTGCCCGAACTACCGGCGGGATTTTATAGCCTGCGGGTCAGCAGCCCGGAAGGCGTGTTGGTAGGGAAGATGATGGTAGGGGAGTAAATTCATCACACAAACCCCATCGGCCGAAACGCCTCGCCCAGAATATCATCCGCATCTGCTTTTAGCCAGCGCTTGAGCAGGGTGGCGTACACCTGCCGGAAATCCACCTGGAATTTCAGGTCGCCCTCATCGAGGTCGGCCAGGTCGGGCATGGGGTTGAGAATGCCTTTTTGCTTCAGGCTTCCGCCCAGGAAAAACATCTGGTTGGCGGTGCCATGGTCGGTGCCGCCGCTGGCATTTTGCGACACGCGCCGCCCGAATTCAGAGAAAGTCACGACCAGCACGTCGTCCCAGCGGCCGTTGGCTTTGAGATCGGCTGCAAAAGCGCCGAGGGCTTCGTTGAGATCGCGGAACAGCCGTTCCTGCTGGCCTGTCTGGTTGATGTGCGTATCGAAACTGCCGTGCGAGAGGTAGTACACCGAAGTATCGGAATCGGCCAGGATAAGCGAGGCAATGGTGCGCAGATGCCGGCCGAGTTCGGAATTGGGATAGTTGGATGCCGTGGCTTTGGCGCGACTTTTTTCAAACAAATAGTCGGCCGAAGCCATGGTTTCCGCCATGGTTTTGTACAGATAACCCACAGGCGAATCGTCGTGTACCTGTCCCGAGGGCGAGTTTTGGGGCTGTTTGACGGCGAGGTAGTCGCGGAAAAACGGGCTGTTGGCGCTGTCGTACAGGCGTTTGGGCTCCTGAACGGCAATGCCGCGCAGTTCTTCGCCTTTGAGGGCCAGGCTGAGCGTGTCGTCGATTTCAAGGATGGCCGTGGGGCGGTCGCAGCCCTTGCACTGGGCGTCGAGGTAACGGCCCAGCCAGCCCGTTTGCCAGATCTCGCTGGCCGGACTGGCGGTGTGCCAGATATCCATGCTGCGGAAATGGGAGCGGTCGGGATTGGGATAACCCACGCTGTTGAGCACGGCGAGTTGCCCTTCGTCGTACAGACTTTTGAAGCTCGTGAGCGCGGGGTGCAGGCCGGCTTCGTCCGTTAGCGTCAGCGCCGTTTCGCGGGCAATGGCCAGGCGGGGCCGCTCGCGGTAATAGATGTCGTTGCGGGTGGGCACGACCGTATTCAGTCCGTCGTTGCCGCCGCTGAGCTGCAACATCACGAGGATACGGCCGTTGTGGGCCAGTACGCCGGGGCGCCCGAATTCGTGCAGAAAATTGGGCAGCCACAGCGAAGCGGTAGCCAGCGAGGTGGTTTTGAGAAATTCCCGGCGTTTTATAAGCATGGCAATTTTTTTTATGGTTGATAAGGGTTTATAAGGTTGATGAAAGGGGAAGGTTGCGCTCGGGATTTGACCATTGACAAGGGTAAATCGGGCTGGAAGAAGGTTTAAAAAAGTCGAGCGCAGTAATGCCCCTTTTATCAACCTCATAAACCTCATCAACCCATATCAACCCCTTTTATCAACCTTTCAGCAAAGTTGAAACTCCGGGGTCGCCATCAGCTGCATAAACGTCGTTTTGATCCGTTTGTCGCGGCTGCTGCGGTCGGTGTGTTCTTCCATGACATCGAGCGGCGGCCGGGCCTCGGGCAGTTGCCAGAGGTAACGCGCCATTTGTTCGGCGAGCTGGGCGTCCGGGGTTTTGCCGAAGAGATCGAGTACGGGCGTCCAGTTTACTTCAGACACGAGGCGTTTCTGGCGATCGCGCAAGGCATCGCCTTCACCCATATTCTGGTCATCGTCGTCTTTGGTACTGACGTTAAAATCGCCCTGCCAGGCCACGAGTTGAGGCAGGCGGAGGCGCAGCATGAGCGAGGAGGCGTCGATCCAGGTACGACCGCCGGGCCAGCCGGCCACGTTGGGCGGGTAGAACAGGGTTTGGCCCAGGGCGTTTTGCACCAGAATTTGCGAAAGCGGGTCCTGCGGCTCGAAGGGCAGGGTGCGGCGCAGGCCGACCCAGAGTTCGACGGGCGATTTGATCCGCGCGCCGATGTTTTCAGGGGCGTAAAACCAGGGGCTGCCCACGATGTCGTCGAGCAGGCCGGTGATGCTGTATTGGCGTTGGAAAAAACGGGTGGCAAGGGCCTGGATGCGGTCTTCAGGCACGATTTCCTCGTTGACGATGAAGCGGTAAATCTTGCGGGTGATGTACACGGCCGTTTGTGGCTGCCGGAGCAGGATGTCGAGCACGTCGTCGCCGTCGAATGGGCCGGTTTGGCCGAGCACGGTCTTCGAGCCTTCGTCGTGCGCGCGGCGGCGAAATACAAAGTCGCCGTTGAGTTCGTAGCCCCAGCCGGTAAAAGCCCGGGCGGCCTCCTTGATGTCGTTTTCGGTGTAGTTGCCGCGACCGAGGGTGAAGAGTTCCATCACTTCCCGGGCGAAGTTTTCGTTGGGGTGCTGTTTTTTGTTCTGCTGGTTGTTGAGAAAAGCCAGCATGGCCGCGCTTTTCGACACGGCGCGGAGCAGGTCGCCGAAATTGCCCAGCGCATTTTTCCGGATAATGTCGAGCAGTTGCTGCTGATAAAGAATATTGATGTTGCGACTGGCAAAATGCCCGTGCCAGAACAGCGCCATTTTTTCGCGCAGCTGGGCCTTGCTGTAAATCATTTCATTCAGCCAGCGGACGTTGAGGTTGCGCAGATCTTCGCGGCTTTGGCGGCGCACCTGGCGCTTTTTGTCTTTGTCGAGGTTGTCGCTTTCCATGCGCCCGATCTCGCCGGCGCCCAGGAGCAGGCCCTTGACGGCATTGTCGGCCACGTCGTAGTATTCCGGCTGGCCGGTGGAGAATTCCTTGATTTTGGACCACCAGGTGCTCTCCGGTCGCGATTCCCACGATTTCCAGTCGGCCGTAGCCGGCCCGAAGCCGGTGCGCCAGAGCAGGTGCTGAAGTTTGAGTTGTTTGGATACGGGCATACGTCTGAGCGGTTATCAATCACGCCGGGCAGGGTTGTTGATAAGGATTTATGGAACCTGTCGGTGTGCGGTATAAAAGCGACCGGGCGGCCTTTGCCGCCCGATCGCCCTACAACACGGGTGAATCAACGTAAACAAAGACGGCCAACGAGGCCGGATGTTTAATGCCTTAACAGAAAATTAATTTTTTAGGGGGTTGATGAGGGTTGATTAGGGTTTATGAGGTTGATAAAAAGGAGGGTGGATGCTCTCAGGGTCAGGCCATTGCATGGAAGAAATAAACAGGCGACCGGTTTAAGAACGCCGAGAGCGCCTCTCCCCTTTTTTATCAACCTCATAAACCCTATAAACCCTCATCAACCCCCAAACAATCATTGATTTAACAGGATAGGCGCATCCTTGCCGCCCATAATGACCACCTTGGCGTTGGGCGAATTGGCCAGTTCGCGCTGGGCTTTGATGTACTCGTACTGGAGCAACTGGTTGGTCAGGGTGCTGGTCAGGATACGTTGGTAATCGGCGATACCCTGCGCTTCGACGCGTTTGCGTTCGGCTTCCTGGCGCTCTTTGTCGAGCACGAATTTCATTTTCTGCGCTTCCTGCTCGGCATTGATTTTCGACTCGATGGTTTGGCGTACCGATTCGGGCAGGGTGATGTTGCGGATCAGGAGTTGTTCAAGAATAAGGCCCCGGTCGGCAAAGTCTTTTTCAATGCTTTGAAAAATCTTTTGCTGAAACTCGTCGCGTTTGGCGGAGTAGAGCGCCACGGCGTCGTAAAACACGGCGTTGTCGCGGATTTTGGTGCGCGCCAGGGGGCGTACGATTTTGTCCCTGATGCTCGGCCCGATGTTGCGCAAAATATCAGGCGCCTTATCGGGCACGATGTGGTACAACACGGAGAGGTCGATCACCACTTCCAGACCGTCGGCGGTGAGCACCCGAATGGCGTCGTCGCCTTCCTTGTCGCCCTCGTCGTGTACGCCCGACATGGTGTAGTTCTGTGTACGCACGTCGAAATGCGTGACGTCGACGAGCGGATTGACGACGTTGAGGCCTTCCGTAAGCACCTTGGGCTGCACTTTGCCGAACAGGGTTTGCACGCCTACTTCGCCGGGTTCGATCTGTACGAAACATGCGCTCAGCAAACCGAGCGCGAAAAGGCTGATGCCCGCAATGCGGCCAATGCGGCCCGCGGAGGCGAAGTTGGGATTGACTTTGGAAATGGAATAGGTAACAAGGGCGATGAGAATGCCGAGTATGACAAAAAACATGACTTGAAGATTTGGTTTAACGGGCGAAAGGTGCATCCCCGGGGGAGGGGGATGGGGCTTTTTTTCGATGAAAAGACTCCTTTACTCGTCAAGAAAGCGTCGAATGTCGGTGTGAAGCTGGGGTAGATTGTTTTGCATAATCTGCCAGATCATTTCAACATCAACACCCCAATAGTCATGTGAGACTTTGTTTCGAAGATTTTTAATTTTTTGCCACTCAACTCAACTTCCGGCTTCGAATCTTTGAATTGCTTTGATAACCGCTTAATACATTCACCAATCAATATAAAATTCATCAAAATAGCATCCTGATAAACAAAATTGGCTTCAAGGTCATGCGGGGTATCCATGTCCTTTCCTACCAATTGTATTTTTTCGACCACTTCAAGAAGCAGTTCTAAAGAGTCTCTATCCTTTTCAGATAAAGATGGCATAGCTTAACAGTTTTTGTTTAATGCTGGGGCGGACATATTTTTCACGGGCAATGTCAACCTTGATGCCCAGTTTTGAACGAAAAAACTTTTCGAGAGCCAATCGCTTCTCCAGCAATTCCTTAGTGCCCTCTGCGTATTCGATCAATATATCAACATCACTCTCAGGTGTTTGCAACCCTTTGGCATAAGAACCCACCAAGCCCAACCTGACGATATCGAACTTTTCTTGTAAAAAAGGCTTGTTTGCCTTTAAGAAATTAATGATTTCCGCCTGCGTATACATACCTACAAATATACAGGGTTCAAAGGCATTCGCCAAGCCGGAGCCTGGCCCTTACTGCACCGCTGCAAACTGGCGCAGGAAGCGCACGTCGTTGTCGAACAACATCCGGATGTCGGGAATATTGAACAGGCGGAGCGCCTGCCGTTCGATGCCCATGCCGAAGGCGAAGCCCGAATATTCTTCGGGGTCGATGCCGCAATTGAGCAGCACCTGGGGGTCAACCATGCCACAACCCAGAATTTCAAGCCAGCCGGTGCCTTTGGTGAGGCGGTAGTTTTCTTCCGTGTCGGTTCCGAGCCAGACGTCCATTTCGGCGCTGGGTTCGGTGAAGGGGAAAAACGAGGGGCGGAGGCGGATTTTCGGCGCACCGAACATTTCCTGCGCGAAATACAGCAGCGTCTGCTTCATGTCGGCAAACGATACGCCGCGGTCGATGTACAGGCCTTCCACCTGGTGAAATTGGGCATGCGAGCGGGCCGAGATCGTTTCGTTGCGAAACACACGCCCGGGCGCGATGATGCGGATCGGCGGTTTGCGGTTTTCCATCACACGAGCCTGCACAGGCGAGGTGTGCGTGCGCAGCAGAATACCCGGCGCATCGACGATGTAGAACGTATCCTGCATGTCGCGCGCGGGGTGGTCTTCCGGCGTGTTCATGGCCGTGAAGTTGTGCCAGTCGTCCTCGATTTCGGGGCCGTCTGCCACCGAGAAGCCCATGCGGGTGAAGATTTCGACGATGCGGTTGAGCGTGAGCGAGACGGGGTGGCGCGAGCCCAGCGGAAGCGGTTCGCCCGGGGCGCTGAGGTCGAGTTGCACGCCGCCGCTGCCGGCAGATGCCGATTCGAATGCCTCACGGGTACTGCGGACCTTTTCTTCCACCAGCTGTTTGAGCGTGTTGACCAGTTGTCCGAACTCGCGTTTGCGCTCGTTGGGCACGTTGCGGATTTCAGCCATCAACTGCTCGAGCACGCCCTGCACGGTTTTGGACCCCTGAAAACGGATGCGGAACGCTTCAAGCGCTTCGGGGTTGGCAAGGGTTTCCGCTTCGGCGGCGGCAATGGCTTCCTGAACTTTGGCGAATATGTCGGACATGGTGGAAAAGATAATTACGGGCGGCAAAGGTCGGAAAAATCCGCTTTCCGCGCGCATAAGGGTTAAAGTAACAAGCCGGGATGGCCCCAGCTGCGGAACTCCAGGGGAAACTGCGGGTAAGTCTCCGTAAATTTTTTGTACTTGTTTGGGTTTGCTTCGACAGCGTTGAATTTGGACTCGACCGCTTTGCCGCCAAAAGCAGTTTCCGCCACGACAAAATCTACTTCATTGCCGTCGGCCGTACGCCAGAACCTGATTTGATCGGGAGCGTACAATTCACTCAAGCGGCGATAAACATAGTTTTCCAGCAAAGCGCCTTTGTCTGTTCGTTGTTCGACAGGCGCGAAGTAATTGACCAAAGCATTTCTCAGGCCAAGGTCGAGGAAATACACCTTGGGCATTTTGACCAGCTCTTTTCGAAGATTTTGGAAAAAAGGCCGCACCAGGCGAACGTGAAAACACTTTTGAAGGACGTATAAAAAATGATCGGCAGAAGCGTGGGTCAACTGGAGGGTATTGGATAACTCATTGGTATTTAACAGGTTGCCAATTTGCGCGGCCAACAATACCATCATACGAAAAAACCTGGTTTCATCGGTCACTCCTGACTCAAACATATCTCTTTTGACAAACGAATCCCGAATCTCCTGCAATCGTTCCATTTTATATTTAGGCTCCGGCTCAAGTACCACCCCGGGATACCCCCCGTACGTCAGGTAGCTTTCCAGGGCAGCCCATAGGCGGGGTTCGGCGGGCGAGCGGGCGATTTCGCCGTTGCGCAAGCGCAGCAACTCCTGTAGTTCCAATTCCTGCTCCTGAAATTGTAAAAACTCTTCAAAGTCAAGCGTCGGCAGTTCAAATATCTTTTTTCTCCCCGCCAGAGAGTCCTTGAACTGGCGGTCGATGTAAAAAGCGCTGCTGCCGGTCACAACCAGTTTGAGCCGGTCGGCATGTTCGTCATAAAGGAGTTTGAGAAAGTTGGTGGGATCGTTGAGATACTGAATTTCGTCAATCAGGGCAAATACTCGCCCGTCTCTGGCATTCGGCAAGTATTTAAAAATGTATTCGGGCGCCTGATTAAGGTCCAGCAGAATGTCTTTACGTTCGAGATTCAGGATGGTCATGACTTCACCCGAATCCGCCAGGGTATCTGCCAATTGCCGCAACAAGGTCGACTTGCCCGTCTGCCGGGCGCCTATTAGCACCGTAATCTCTTTTTTAGGGAGGTGTTCGAGCAGTTCGAAGTATTTTTTTCGCCGCATGATTTTACAAATATCCGATATTTTTATTTTTTTCGTGAAAATTATCGGATAATTTTCAAAACGAATACCCGTGCTGCCCTTCGTCCGGCGCCGTTTTTTCACTATCTCCAAGGGGCATTTTTGACAAAATTTGCTTCAAAACGGCTTGCTCTGCCAAGTCGGCGCGCAGCCGTAGTACGTCCAGCGCCAGCAAACTTTCATTGGCACGCGCGGCATGAAGATACCTGGCCAGCCAACCAGGTCTACCTGACATATCTCCCATTATATCCAAACTGTACGGATTAGCGCCCTCGTCGGGTAGCAATATGCCATAAAAGCGCCCCAAACTATCGGCAGCCTGTTGCAAACCAGCGATCTTTTCGGGTGAAACCGGCATGATGATACTGCGTTGGGTATTGCGCAATCCAGGTTCGTTGGATGTTTGTATACATGCCCTTATCGCTTCCTGCACGAATTGCCGCAATCTGTCGGCTTCCCCGGCCTGAACATATAGTGCCCGATTTTTTGCAGATGGAAGCACTTCTTTGCGCCTTGAGATTTCATTGAACATATCATGGCGAAACTCTGCTGTTTTCTTTTCCGCATCAACTGCCGTCAGATGTACAAAATGAAGCAGCTCCTTGTCGCGAAAATGACGTTTTACAATATAGCCAATCAACACGGCGATGATGGTCAGATAGCCCAGATGCCAGAAGAAAAACCGATGCTTTGTCATGGAGCAATGGCGTTTTTTTAAAAATATAGAGGCCGCAGAGAAACGACTTTCCCCCGCGGCCTCCGCGCACATTTGTGTGAATTTTACGCAACAATCA
The DNA here is from genome assembly GCA_016787345.1 of Saprospiraceae bacterium. Lineage (GTDB taxonomy): Bacteria > Bacteroidota > Bacteroidia > Chitinophagales > Saprospiraceae > M3007. Next base: position 33,213 of record JAEUUU010000042.1, read on the forward strand.
ATGCTGCACCCGCATGACCCGCTGAACAGCCGTACCGCCGGCCGTTTGCAAACGGAGCAACATCAAACCCTGCGGGGCATTGCCGAGCTCGAACTGTGCGGAATGGCGTCCTGCTTCATACTGGTTGTTTTGCTGCGACACCACACGACCGTCGGCGTCGGTCAGGGTCAGGCTGGCGGTGCCGGCTTCGGGCAAATCGAAAGAAACCGAAATCCGGTCTTTGGCCGGGTTGGGCTGCACGGGGTACAGCACCGGCGCCTGGCGACCTGCTTCGGCCGGAATAAATTCCAGTTGCGCGGCCAGGGGCTCCTGCTGGCGACTGTACAACATAGCCGGAGTAGGCGCCGGGACCAGGTTCAGCACATCGTGTATCTGACCAGCTTGTAAAGCCGTAAACACGAGCGTAAAGGCCGTCTGGCGGCTGTCTTTGCCCTGCACGCTGGGGTCGAGCAGCGCCGTGGCAAACCAGGCGGCCGTCACCTGATGGCTGCCGGTGAACGCGGCCGTCATTTCAAGGGGCAGCAAGCCGCCTTCCATGTAGTTGAGGGTGAGGAAAGCGGGGTTGTAATCGAGGCTCAACTGGAAGGCCGCGATGCCGTCGAGATCGGGCGTGATCAGGTCGATCCGCACTTCCTGACCGGCTTCAAAATTCAGATCGGGCACGAGGAAAGCCAGTGCGGCTTTCTGGCGGTCTTCGGCAGGCGCCGCAAGGCCGTCGGGTTGAGCGGAACCGTCGAGGTCGCCGGTTTTCACCGCGGTGAAATCGGGCTGCGCCGTAGCGCCGGTGCCCAGGCAAAGGGCAATATTACCGGGTGGAATGGCCGGATTCTGAATATTATAACCTGCCGGGATAAACTTCCAGGTCGGTACATTGCCGGGCAGGTCGCTGCTGGCGCCGAGCACCAGATCGAGCACCGTCTGCCAGTCGGCCGAAGTGACCTGACCGTCGCCATCGGCATCGGCAGCGTACACGTCGAGCGGGGTGGGAAGCGTCAGGGTGCCGTCGTTGTGAGCGGCGTTGAGCAGGGCATCGAGCACCGTCAGGCCGTCGGCGGCAGGGCCATCGAGGGAGGGTGTAATGAGGTAGTTGCAGCCGGCCGGCAAGCCGTTGGCGAAGAGGTAGTTGCCATTGGCGTCGGTCAGGGTCGATTGAACCACGTTGTTGCTTTTCAAGGCATTGACCGTCACGCCCGGCGCGGGATGCAGTTGCGCGGTGGTGATATTGCCGCTGACGGGCCCCGAGGGACCGCAGGCGTTGCTGTTGTCCTGAACGATCACATAGGTCTCGCAATACGCGGCGTTGCCGGCGGCATCGACCGACCATATTTCTACGGGCTGGGTGCCGATCTCCGTGCAATCGAAGGTGACCGAATGGCTGTCGAGCGGAAAGCCGGTGCCGGTGCCCGATTTGCGGATGCCGTATTTCAACTGCTGGGAAGGCGTGCAGTTGTCGAAGGCATAGAGCAGGAAGTCGGTATCCCAAAGGGTGATCATGCCGGTTTGCATGATATTCACGCTGAGGCCGTTGTGGCAAACGACGGTGGGCGGTTTGCAATCCTTGACCACAAAAGTGTATTCGCAGGTCTTTTCATTGCCGCAGCCGTCGGATATAAACCATTTGATCTTGTGGGTACCGTAGGGGAATTCCGGCACCACGTAGGTTCCCGGCGCAGCCTGCGTGTTCCAGCGCACGGAGGCGATCCGGTTGTTGCCGCTGACGGTTTCCTGCATCGTAAATCCGTATTTCTGATTGGCCGGCACGTTGCGCTGATCGAACGCGCGGGCGGTGCCGCCGGAGAAATTGGGCGTATTGAGGTTGTTGTAATTGACTGTGTTGGCCGGCGGCGGGTTGTTCGAACTCACGACCGTCTCCATGGGCCCTACGCCGTCGAGGTCGAGGAAAAGCTGGTAACGGATCTGGACATTGTTCCCCGAGCAGGCGTCGGTGGCGGTGACGGACAGGTCGGCCGGGCCTTCACAGAGGTCGTGCGAGGAGCCGTCCCACCAGTACATGGCATTCCACAACTGGGCGTTGTTCTCCGTCAGGTCGCAAAAGATCACCGGCGACGCCGGGCAATCGATCACGATGGGCACTTCCACGTCCTGCACCTTGATGATTTGGTGGTATTCGAGGTAACCGTGGTTCCAGGAGTCGCCGTTGACCGTCGGGCCCACGTCGGAGTTGACCGGGTTGAGGATCAGGTACGGATTGTAGGTATTCGGGTTGTAATCGCACCACCAGATCAGTCGGAACCGGCGGTCGATCTTGTAGCAGCCCGGGGTGGAGGTGCTGTAAAAAACCTGGTCGTGTACAGACACGCCCACGTTGAAACCATTGCAATAGCCGTATTGCGTAATCACCGGCCAGATGGTGTCGGCGGTGGCGCCGCAGCCGTACACGGTAAAATCGTTCGGAAATTTGACGGTGTAGTAGGTTTGGGTTTGGGCTTCGGCTTTGAGATAAAAGGCGAAAGAGACGAGCAGGAGTAAAAATTGTCGCATAGGTCGAAAGATTGTTTTAGGCCACGAAAATAAGTCATGCGACGCCTGATAGTAGGGGTTGAAGCGAATTTACCACTATTCGGGTACTGCACCGCTGTAGCGCCGCTGTAGCGCCGACCTCCAGGTCGGCGACACTGAGAGAAGGAAAAACCCGCGATTTGCAGCAATTGCTGGCAGTGTCCCTACTTGCTATTGATTGTGGCATTCGCTCATAATCGCGGGTTGCTGCTGCCCTCAAACTCGCCGACCTGGAGGTCGGCGCTACAGCGGCGAACACTGAGAGAAGGAACAACCCGCGATCAGCAGCAATTGCTCGTAGTGTCCCTTCTTGCTACTGATCGTGACATTCGCTCATAATCACGGGTTACTGCTGCCCTCAAACTCGCCGACCTGGAGGTCGGCGCTACAGCGGCGAACACTGAGAGAAGGAACAACCCGCGATCAGCAGCAATTGCTCGTAGTGTCCCTTCTTGCTATTGATCGTGACATTCGCTCATAATCGCGGGTTGCTGCTGCTCTCAAACTCGCCGACCTGGAGGTCGGCGCTACAGGCGGCGCAACAGCGGCGCTCAATCCACGATCATCTCCACCCGATCCAGTTCCTGATTCACGATCCCTTCTGGCAATTCCCTGAACTCGTACTGCTGATTGCGCAGGCGCGGTTCAAAACCCGCTTCACGGATGGCCTGCTGGATGCCGT
>JAEUUU010000048.1 GCA_016787345.1 Saprospiraceae bacterium
ATAACCAATTCACCAAATAACCAATTCACCCAATAACCAATTCACCAATACTTCATCTCACGATTTTGAACGCGAAATGTCCATTGCCCGTGGCCATCCAGGTGCGCACCCAAATGGGCAGCAACTGTTCGGTGCCGCGGGCGGTGGTGATATCGCCGAGGTCGATAATATCGTTCCAGCCGAATGTTTTGAGGAAATCGCTGGCCTGAGCCTTGGCGCCGGCGTCGTTGCCGCTGACAAACATGGTGGGGTCGCCGCCGGAGCGCGCCGCGTCGACCATCACTTCGCAGTTGACAATGTTGAGGGTTTTGACGACGCGTACGCCCGGAAATGCGCGCTGAATCTGTTCGCCGAGCGAGTCGGTGTTGCACACGAACAGGCTGGGCGGCATGCCGTTGGAAAAATCGAGCGGGTTGGCGATGTCGATCAGGGTTTTGCCGTCGAGGTTGGCGGCGCCGGCTTGCTGGAGGGCGTCGAGCGTGTGTTCGCCTTTGGTGCAATTGAAGACCACTTCGCCGAAAGCCGCCGCGTCGGCAAAGGTGCCTTGCGAGGCTTTGGGGCCGTTTTTCGCGACAAATGCGGCGGCTTTTTCGTTGTCGGCCGTCCGGCTGCCCATGCATACTTCGTGACCGAGTTCAATCAGTTTGGAACCAATGGTGGCGCCGACCATGCCGGTGCCGAGAATTGCAATTTTCATAGTGATGCTGGTAAGTGAGTGTTGAATGAGGATGCGAGGATTTGAGGATGCGAGGATGCGAGGATTTGATAAAAGGGGCACTTCCGATCACAAATACAATACTTTTCGAGGAACATGGTCTGTTATCGAGAGCAGCAATGCGCCTTTTGTCAAATCCTCGCATCCTCAAATCCTCGTCTCTTCATGATACAAATCTCCATCAATACTGTACATTTGTCAATAACTGTCAAAAATGACAGTCACCTGTCGTTTTTGACGGAATTGCTGATAATCAGGACGTTCTTTGTCCAACTTTTTTTAAAAAAAATCATCATGGTTGTCGACGGAAAAGATATGGCTTACGAAATGGACGGCCGGACTTACCATTGTGCGCTCGACGTGAGTATGTCGTTTATCGGCGGAAAATGGAAATCGGTCATTTTGTGGTACCTGCGCAAGGGCCCCAAGCGATTCAGCGAACTCAACCGCCTGGTGCCCGCCATCACGGAAAAAATGCTGTCGTTGCAACTGAAAGAACTGGAAGCCGACGGCATCATTCAGCGTCAGGTATTTGCCGAAGTACCGCCCAGGGTCGAGTATTCGTTCACCGAATTCGGCCAAACGATGATCCCCATGCTTGAAGCCATTGCCGACTGGGGCCGCCGGCTGGCACAACAACGCGGCCGGCTGGTGGAACGCGGTTGAAATAATCTTTTTCCCTTTTCCCGCGTTTTGGTTCCGCAAGCTGTATTTGATCGAATTCACGCTTGCCCAATCTCACTGGCAACCAAAAAGACACCTATATTTGACCAAAACTCGCCGCTTATGCGCTTGCCTGTTCTTCTTTTTTTTGCTCTGCTCGCCTGCTCGCTTTCCGCCCAGACCACCCAAACGAGTTTCGGTAAAAACCGGGTGCAGTATGGCCGTCAGTTTGACGAATGGATGTATTACGAAACAGCCAATTTCGTCACTTACTGGTACGGCGAAACCCGCAATATCGCCCAGGCAACCCTGCAAATTGCCGAGCTCGACTTCAACAACGTGCAGCAAATGCTCGAACACCAGGTAAGTGAAAAGATCGAAGTACTGGTGTTTACCGACCTGACCGACCTGAAACAAAGCAATATCGGCGAAGACGAGGTGTTTCAATTGCGCTCCGGCGAAACCAAAGTGGTGGGCAACAAAGTTTTCGTGTATTTCGACGGCAACCACCAGCACCTGCGCGCCCAGATTCGCGAGGGCGCCGCCGGCGTCATCCTGAACTCGATGCTCTACGGCGCCAATTTTCAGGAAATTGTACAAAATGCCGTGCTGCTCAACCTCCCGGGCTGGTTTACCAATGGCCTGACCGCCTACTGCGGCGAACCCTGGAGCGTGGAACTCGACAACCAATTTCGCGACATCATCCTCTCCAACCGCTACAAAAATTTCGACAAACTCGCCAAAGACCATCCCCGACTGGCCGGCCATGCCTTCTGGTATTACCTCGACCTGCATTTTGGCAAAGGAACGGTGAGCAACCTCTTGTACCTGACCCGGATCAACCGCAGCGTCGATGCCGGTTTTTTGTACGTGCTCGGCGGCGGCTACCGCCGCACAACCGACAGCATGCTCGATTATTTCAGGCAACGTTATGCCGAAGAAACCAAATACACCCGGCCCGTCGTAACCAAAAACGCCCTGAAAATCCGCAACAAACGAAACCTGCCCCTCACCCAGGTCAAAATCAGTCCCGACGGCAAACGCATCGCCTGGGTCAGCAACGACATCGGTCGCTGGAAAGTGTGGGTGCAGGACCTCCAGACCGGCAAACGCAAACGCATCCTGCGCGGGGGCACCCGCAATGCCCTGCAAACCACCGACTACAACTATCCCCTGCTGGCCTGGAACCCCGACAACCAGCGCCTGGCCGTCCTCTGGGAACGACGAGCGCTGGGGCAACTGACCGTCGTAGACCTCGAAACCGGCAAAAAAGAAAAATCGCTCCTCTCCCGGGAATATCAGCGGGTGTTTAGTATCGACTATATCAATCCCGTCGATCTGGTGATGTCGGCCTCCTCTCGGGGCTACGGTGACCTGTTCATTTATCATACCATGAACCGGCAAACCGAACGCCTCACCCAGGATTTTTGGGACGACCTCGATGCCTCCGTCACCGTGCTCGACGGCCGAAAGGGCGTGCTTTTTGCCAGCAACCGACTGGGCGACACCCTTTCCAACCAGCGCCTCGACACCATCCTCCCGGTGGGCAACTTCGACGTTTTCTGGTTCGATCTCGAAAGCCGCTCGCCCGAACTGATCCGCCTGACCAATACCCCGCATGCCAATGAACGCGCCCCGATCGGCGCCGACAGCACGCATTTTACCTACCTGTCCGACATCAGCGGGATCAACAACCGCCAGGCCGGTTATCTGGAAGAGTACACCGCTTACCACAAGGCGGTTATTTACCTGAAAGAGGGCGCCGAAGTGAGTGCCTGGGCCGATAAAAGGCCAGGTAAATGGGCGCCCGAGCGCATACAGGTCTTTCTCGCCCCGCTCGATACTGTGCTCAAAAACGTGGATTCGACCCTGATCGACAGCATCCGATTTTTCCCCGTGCTGAAAAAACGGCCGCTGACTTACAATCAAACCAATTACGACCGCAACATCGCGGAGCAGCATATCTCGTTCCGAACGGGCCGCCTCGTGGAAAGTGTTTTTCGCGATGGAAAGACCCTGTTTTTTTATTCCCGGAAAAATGACCCGACGCCCAGCCAACCCGCCGGGATCACCCGTTTCCGCGAATTGCGCCTCCGGGCCGAAGGACTGCCGGTGCCCGCCCAACCGGTATTGGACGATATGTCGGCCCAGGAACAGCCGACACCACGGCCTGCCGAACCCGTGCCCGCTCCCGACACCCTGCGTGCCGTACCGCGGGGCTGGTTATTTCAGGTGCCGGATTATCTCGAAGCACCGGCCCCCGCACCGCCCAAAGCGGAGAAACCTGTGGCGGATGCCCCCGCTCCGAAACGAGACTTGCAGCCGGATTCGATGGAGCCTTCTCCCGAAATCGCCCCGAGACCCAGGGTCGAATTTGGCCGGGGGCAATCGATTCTCCGCTTCAATCCGGCCCAGATTGTGCCGTATCGCCTGAAATTCCGCACCGATTACATTTCAACCGATCTCGACAACAACCTGCTGTTTGAAGGGCTCGACAGCTACGCTGGCTCGCCCGACGGGTTCCGGACGCCGCCGCCGGGTATTTTGCTGCGCGCCAATTTTAAAGACCTGCTCGAAGACTATGTGATAGAAGCCGGCTTCCGCCTGCCCACGACGTTCAACGGTACGGAATACTACCTGTGGTTCGACAACAAAAAGCGCCGTCTCGACCGCCGGATCGCCATTTACCGCAAAAGCATCGTCAATACTGTGGACAATCCGCAGGTGGGCGGCATCCCGCAACCCTATCAGGTGCGGACCAATACCTTGCTCGGACAGTACGAAGTGCGTTATCCGCTCGACGTGTTTTTCAGCCTGCGCGGCACCTTTACCCTGCGGCAAGACAAAGCTGTCACCCTCACCAGCGACCAAACGACGCTCAACCGGCCCGACCTGGCCGAACAACGCGCCGCTTTTCGGCTCTCTGCCGTGTACGACAATACGGTGGAAGTGGATATGAATCTGCGCACGGGCACCCGCGCCAAGGTGTTCGTCGAAGCTGTCAAACGTTTTGAATTCAATACCCAGCCCGAGTGGAGCCTTAAATTCAACAGCGGCTTTATGACCGTGATCGGACTCGATGCCCGCCACTACCAGATGCTCGACCGGCGCTCCGTGCTCGCCCTGCGGCTGGCCGGCGGTACTACGTTTGGCTCTGAAAAGATACTTTATTACCTCGGCGGCGTCGACAACTGGATTTTTCCGCAGTTCAACAACGCCATTCCGGTGCCGCAAACGGGCGATTTTGCCTATCAAACCCTGGCGGCCAATCTGCGCGGGTTCAAACAAAATATCCGCAACGGCAATTCTTTCGCTTTGCTGAATGCCGAAGTGCGCGTGCCGATTTTCAAATATTTGTCGCAAAAGCCCATTTTAGGGCCTTTCTGGCGCAATTTCCAGCTGGTTGGCTTCTTCGATGCCGGTACCGCCTGGTTTGGCCGCGACCCGTACGCCGGCGACAATCCGCTCAATACAGTGACGTTCACCAACCCGCCGACGGTTTCGGTAACGGTCAACTATTTCCGCGACCCGCTGGTGGCCGGTTATGGCGTAGGCGTTCGCACGCTGTTGTTCGGGATGTACCTCCGCGCCGATTATGGCTGGGGCATCGAGACCAGGGTGGTGCAAAAACCGATTTTTCACGTAGCCCTGGGTACCGATTTTTGAGTGCGGCAGAGGCGCTTAGCTCATCACCAGTTCCTCTTCCTTTTTCCGCACCACGGCTTCGGCCAGCCAGAGAAAGTGGTGGAGAAAATTGCGCATGTTTTTTTCAAAAACAGGGTCGAGCAAAGCGCCGTTTTCGTCAAAACGCTGGGGCAGATTGCCCACGGTCAGCATTTGCGGAATGGGAATGCCCGAAATGGCGAGTACCAGTTGCTGCATGGCCAGGGCCGCGCGAATACCGCCGAGCATACCGGTGGTCGCCGTCGCAATACCGATCACTTTTTTTGAAAACTCGCCTTCTTTCAGGTAATCGACGGCGTTTTTGAGGGCGGCGGTGTAACTGCCATTGTATTCCGGCGACACGAAAATATGAGCGTCGGAGCGGCGCACCTTGTCGGCAAACTCGGCCAGCCCCTCGGGCGGCGCGGGGTGGCGGTGCAAAACTTCTTCCAAAACCGGGAAACGGTATGCCGCCAGATCGAGAATCTCCGCACTGTGTTCGCCCTGCGCTTCAATAAACTGTTTCAGCGCCAGGGCGACGCGATGCGACTGCCGGTTGAGCCGGGTACTGGCCGATAAAATGGTGATGTGCATGTGAAGTTTGATTGGTCGACAACAATTCATCCTGTTGTGCGGCCTTTAACAACAAGGGCGAGATAAATGTTTCAACATCGATTTTTGTCGGGGCTTTCCAGTTCCCTTTCCCGATTTTTACCGCTCATATCCTCAAATCCTCGTATCCTCAAATCCTAGTATCCTCAAATCCTCCTCAACATGGCTCTTTTCCTCGACCGCGATGGTGTCATCAATGTTCGCCCCCCGATGGATTACGTCAAAAAGCCCTCCGAATGGGCCCTGTTGCCCGGTGTTGCCGCGGCATTGGTGCAACTAAGCTCGATGTTCGACCGCATCGTGGTAGTCACCAACCAGGCCGGGGTGGGGAAGGGGCTGATGAGCGAAGAAGACCTGGCGGTGATACATCAGCTCATGCTCGACCAGATCGGCGAAGCCGGCGGCCGCATCGACGCGGTGTATTATTGTCCGCACCGGCGCGAAGCGGCCTGCGATTGCCGCAAACCTGCAACGGGTATGGCTATGCAGGCGAAAATTCAGTTTCCCGACATCGACTTTTCCCGCTCCTGGATGGTGGGCGATTCGGCCTCCGATATGGTGTTTGGGCAAAACCTCGGGATGAAGACGGTTCTGATTGCGGGCAAGTATGAGGAGGCGGAAATTCTGGCGGAGATGCAGGTGGATTACCGCTTCGACGGGTTGCTTGATTTCGTCCGTTTTTTGCGCGGTTGTTAAAATTTTTGAGGGCCGAAACAGTCTTTGTTAAGGTCCCGTTTTGCCTTCGGCCGTTTTTGCAATTCCCACCTCCGATTAAATATTCTATCCGGATAGTACCTGAAAAACCCTGGCCGCGGCAGCATTTTTCAATCCTTTTTACAAGTTACTAAACACTCCACTCACATGACTATTCCAGTCTCTCCGTGGGCAGCGCTTCGCATGTGCTGCCTGGGCGGCGCCTTGCTCGTCGCCAAGCTGGCCCTGTGCCAGATTCCGCAATCCAACCCGCCCACCGAAACCGCCGCCGTGCCGGTGCTCGATGATTTTACGACCCGGCAAGTGATCGCTGAACGCCCTGTATTGCCCTATCAATCGGTGCGGGAAGCCGATATCCTGTTCGAAAAACGGATTTGGCGCGTCATCGACGTGCGGGAAAAAATGAACCTGCCTTTCACGTACCCCGAAGCGCCGCTTTTTACCATCCTCGCCGATGCAGCAAAAGCAGGGCAGTTGCAGGCCTACGCCGACGACCGCTTCGCCGAACCCATGACGCTGTCCGACGTCGAAAACCAAATTGCCACCGTCGATACGCTCTACGTGTATAATATGGATACGCAGACCGACGAATTGCAAGTGGTCAAAAACGACATCGACCCGAACAGCATCCGGCGCTTCCGGATGAAAGAAGCCTGGTTTTTCGACACCAACACCGGACAGCTGCGCGTACGCATCCTCGGCATTGCGCCGCTGGTGGAAGTTACCAACGACAACGGCGATTTTATGTACGAAAAACCGCTGTTCTGGATACATTACCCCAGTTCGCGTTCCTTGCTGGCCCGGCAAAAAGTGTACGCCCCCGGCGGCAATATGTCGGCAACCATGACCTGGGAAGATATTTTTGAGATGCGCTACTTCGCTTCCATGGTGTACAAGGAAAGCAATCCGTACGACCGGCGTATCCAGGATTACCTCTCGGGAGAAGACATCGTGTACGAATCGGCCAAGATCAAAGACGATCTTTTCAACCGGGAGCACGACCTCTGGAGTTGGTAAATAAAAAGTATGGGTGAAAGCCCGATGGGGTAAATCAGGAGAAAAAAAGGGGGTTTTCCCCGAGAAATATGCGCTTTTTCGCGGCGTTTTAATAGGGTAACGAAACGACGAAAAAGCAACTGACCGACACCCGGTTTTCACCCAACTTTTTAATCCGTACAATGGAACTGTACATCATCCTGTTTCTGGCCCTCGCCCTCACGGCTCGCTGCGGTTTTGCCAAAGATGCACCGGAGGCGGAGTCTTAGATTTAGAATCGAAACACCTTCACCTCGCTCAGCGAAGGCGGCGCAAGTGCCGCGGTAACCGAAATCCTCACGCGACGCGCCTTTACAGCCGGAAACGTGAGGATTTTTTTATGTCCCACGGTCGTCGAACGCGCCACTTCCTTCCAGCCGTCCTTTTGCTCCACTTCGACCCGGAACGATTGGATGCGCTGGCCTTCTCCGATCCATTCCTGCAATTCTACCGCGTTGAAGGTCTTTTTCCGGCCCAGATCCAGCCATAGCCTGGACGTGGAGTCGACGCCGATAAAGGGCTCTGCCGTGCTCCAGTCGCCGTCGGTCAGGGCGGTTTTGATTTTTTTCGGCCCGAAGCCGCAGCGGGGGCCGCAGAGGCGCGCGCCGAGGGCCAGGTTTTTGGCAAAAGCAGCGTCTTTTTTTTGCCCGAATGCCACCAGTGCCGCCGAATCCTGCGGATGAATTCGTCCCCGGCGGTCGGGCGGCACGTTCAAAATGAGGTTGGCGCCCCGTCCAACGGATTGCAGGTAAATGTCCCAGAGTTGGTCGGGCGTTTTCACCTTGTCATCTTCTTCGGCATGGTAAAACCAGCCCGGCCGGATGCTCACGTCGCACTCGGCGGGTATCCACAGCGCGCCGTAGGGTTGGCCGGTTTGCAGCCGGTCGGCGGGCGGGCCGGTTGCGCCGCGCCCGAAGCCCGCGGTATCGAGTCCGCCCCAGTTGGTTTCATTGACCGTGCCCTGTTCATTACCTGCCCAGCGGCAGCCTGGACCGATGTCGCTGAAAATCACGGCATGGGGCTGGTGTTGGGCCACGAGTTTTTCAAACCGGTGGAAATCGTAGGTCTGCCGTTTGCCGTTGGGGCCTTCGCCGTTGGCGCCGTCCCACCACACTTCAAACAGCGGGCCATAGCCGGTGAGCAATTCGGTGAGGGTACTGGCATACACGTCGTTGTATTCCGGCGTGCCGTATTGCGGGTGGTTGCGGTCCCAGGGGCTGAGGTACACCCCGAACAGCAGTCCGTGCCGCCGGCAGGCCTCGGAGAGTTCGCGCAGCACGTCGCCCTGACCGTTGCGCCAGGGGCTTTCGCGCACGGTGTGCGTGGAGTACCGGGAGGGCCAGAGGCAAAAGCCGTCGTGGTGTTTGGCCGTGATGATCAGGCCTTTGGCGCCCGCGGCTTTGGCAACCCGGCACCACTGGTCGCAATCGAGTTCGGTGGGGTTGAACAAATCTTCCGCCTCGGTGCCGTGTCCCCATTCCAGATTGGTAAAAGTATTGGGGCCGAAGTGCAAAAAGAGGTAGAAATTCGTTTCATGCCAGGCCAGTTGGTCGGGCGAGGGGAGGGGAAGCGCCGGCGTTTGGGCTTTAACCTTAAAAAAAGCGCCTACGAGCAGCAGCAGACAAAGTCGGTTTAGGACAGGCATCGGCATCTTGTTTGAGCATTCGAAAGTCAAAGATTGTATTAATTTTAAAAGGAGACGCTGGTTGAAAGGTGACGAATAAAGACCTTTCCGTCTTTGAGCAACGACACAAGCAATTTTAATAAAAACAATACCGATTCATACATGAACATTCTTGTCACCGGCGGCGCCGGATTTATTGGTTCTCATACGGTGGTTGCACTGGTGGAGGCCGGATTCACCCCGGTTATCGTGGATGATTTTTCCAATTCCGAACGCCTGGTACTCGATGGACTGGAGAAAATACTGGGCCGTTCCGTTTCCTGCTACGAGGCCGATTGCAACGATGCGGCGGCCATGCGTGATATTTTTGAACGTGAAAAGCCGGCCGGGGTGATCCATTTCGCGGCCTTCAAAGCCGTCGGCGAAAGTATGGCCGAACCCTTGAAATATTATCGCAACAACCTGGGTTCGCTCATCACCCTGCTCGAAATCATGCAGGAAACGGGCACTCCCAACCTGATTTTTTCCTCCTCCGCCACCGTGTACGGCCAGCCCGAACACTTGCCGGTAAAGGAAGATAGTCCGGCCCAGCCCGCCATGTCGGTGTACGGCAATACCAAACGCATCGGCGAAGAGATCCTGCGCGACGTGGCTGCCGCCGGCAAACCTTTCAAGATTATATCGCTGCGGTATTTTAACCCGATCGGCGCACATCCTTCGGGACTGATCGGAGAGCTCCCGCGCGGGGTGCCCAACAACCTGGTTCCCTTTATCACCCAGACTGCCGCCGGCTTGCGCCCCCAACTCAGCGTATTCGGCGACGATTACGATACCCCCGACGGCACGGCTATCCGCGACTATATCCACGTCATGGACCTCGCCGAGGCGCACGTGACCGCCTTCCAACACCTGGCCGCCCGCCCGGAAACCGCCCTGTACGAAGCCGTCAACGTCGGTACGGGCGAGGGCGCCAGCGTGATGCAGGTCATTCGCAGTTTTGAAGCGGCCAGCGGACAAAAACTCAACTTCCATATCTCCCCGCGCCGCCCCGGCGACGTAGAGGCGGTCTACGCCGACGTCGGCAAAGCCGCCCGGGAACTCGGCTGGACAGCCCGGCGTTCGCTCCACGAGGCGCTGACCGACGCCTGGCGCTGGCAGTGTGGGTTGAGGAAGGAGGATGCGAGGATTTGAGGATGCGAGGATTTGAGGATTTGAGGATGTGTCGTCAAACTTAAAGAATACCTGAAAAAAATACTGACAATAGATTACCGGAAGTTCATTGACAAGTTGAAAAAGAAAAGTTGAACTTTTCCAGCAGGTATTTGGCTGGACTGGTTTGGAGGATGTCGCCTTTTCTGTTTTTAAAAATCCAGTTTTGGTTAAGAGGGCAGAACGAAGCCGTCACGGTAGTGTTTTTGTGTTTGCGCCCTACCTGATAACTCTGGGTGAAAAGCGTCACGGCGCCTTGTGCACTTACTTTACGTTCCCAGGTTCCTTTTCCCAGTTGTTTAAAAACTCTACTGACTTCAAAGTCAGCAGGGTGAAACTGTTTGGGATTGCAGAACAGTTGGGGGTATTTTTCTGCTCGTGTCATACCTGCACAGGTACGGGTGGCATAATTGTCTCTTTGGTCTTCCACGGCTTGATTCAGTTTGGTTTGCAAGTCCAGATAATCGGCGCAAGTTTTGGGGTCGGCCCAACGGGCCGTTGTTCCTTGATTGCGCTCCACTTTGGCATTTTTTATGGGCGAGCGAGGCGGATTTAGTTTCACTCTTATGCCCAATGCGATCAAATGCAGGTTCAAATCACTGAGCGCTTGCCGTGAAGGGTCTCCGAAGGGGCTTCCGTTGTCAGCCCTGAATTCCCCAATAAATCCCCAACGAAACATCAGATAATGTACTGAATCAAGAACCTGATCAAGGGGGACTTGACTAATCCGGGCATGGGGGGAAAACAAAGGCGTCCAGTTCGGCCCCCGTGTGTTCATCGATAAAGTTCAGGTAGCAGCAGGGCTTACCATCGGCAGTCTTTAACTGCTCTTTGGCATCCACCTGCACCCGTTGCAAGGGCCTTGCCACCCAATCGTTGCTCCCTTGTGGCAATCGAGTCTTTTTTGCCATCAGGCCCGCTTTCCTTAACCAGATTCGTATCTGATTGCTCTGGACAATCTTGCTTTGCGCAAACTCGCGCTGTAAGTGTAAACGAATGTAATCCGCACCCCAATCAGCGTGCTGTTGCCGCAACTCAATGGCTCGCATCCGAACAGGATCGTCTGTAACCGGTTTGCGGCCACAGCGCTCATAACGCAGACGGATACCTGCTTCTCCTTCTACTGAAAAACGTTTGATCCATATCAAGAGCGTGTCGTAATCAACGCCTAACTCTCGAGATATGACACTCTTCTTTTTGCCCATACGCCATAATTCGTACGCGCGGCGACGTTTCTCTTCACTATGTGGTAACATAGACCTTTACTTTTTCAACAAATGTCAATGAACTTCCGGCAATCTTTGTCAAATATTTTTTTCAGGTATTCT
>JAEUUU010000127.1 GCA_016787345.1 Saprospiraceae bacterium
GTCCCGGCAAAGTATGGTTGCAGTCACTCCCGGTGAGCCGCCTGGCCTCCCGAATCCTGCAATACAGCACGCAGGGCAAGGAACAAGGCAGTATTCTTGGCGGTTTTGGCAATTTGCTCGACGGCGACGGGCGATAAAAAAGCGCCGACCCATGCAGGCCGGCGCCGATTGTTTTCATAGCGGTATTGTCAAATCCGGATGAGTGGGCGTACGGCAAATTGCCCTTGCCCCAATCCGGCGCGTACCCACCAGTTTCCGGCAGGTAAGGTCTCCGGAAGCCGACACACGACTCCCGCTGCGCTGGCTTCACAGCGCAGCGGGATGTTTTTTCCCGTACTGTCGAACAATTCAACCGAAAGGATTGGCCTGTCTGATGTGATGCGAAATTGGTCGACGATCGGGTTGGGGCTGATGTCGAGATGAACCGGGCGACCGGGTTCGCTGGCAGATGTAAGCAGGCTAAGGCCCTGGTTTTCAATTATTTTATAAAAACGATCGCTCGCTTGCGTCCCGAACGACTCGATCAGGCCGGAAGGCCAGCGTACCTCGATCGAGTCGACCCACTCTGCATCGGCCAGACCGAAATGTTGCCTCAGATCGTTGTGGCTTTGGAATGAATTGTGGGCCGATACTTCCCGTATTTGCCAGACAGGCTGTCCGTTGATTGTTGCTTTAACCCTTACTACAGCGCCTATTGCCGAACGGTTGCTGGTGGTCCCCTGCAAGGTCAACTGCAGCCAATGACGGGCGCCTGCCAGGCTGTCGTTGCGAAACAAAGCCCGTGCGGCTCCCGCTCCGTTGGTGAAAAAATCCAGGTCGCCGTCGTTGTCATAATCTGCCAGAGCAATACCGCTCACACTTGCGCCTGCCGTTCCGGCTGTTTCCAAATTGCCAAAAGTGCCGTTGCCCAGATTGCGGTAGCAGCGCACGCTGCTGTTGTTGTCGGCCGAGATCAACACGTCGAGATCGCCGTCGTTGTCGATATCGCCCCAGGTGTTGGCCAGAAAACTGCCGGCCGGCGTAAACGGTGTAATGAGGCTGGTATAATTGCCGTTGCCATCGTTGCGCCACAAGCGGGTGGGCACGCCGGCGTAATTGGTCAGACATATATCCAGGTCGCCGTCGTTGTCGATATCCGGAAAATTGTAGGTCTGACCGTTTTGCAGGGCATCAAAAGGCGCTGTACTCAGGCGCATCAAGGTAAAGGCCCCGGTTTCTTGCAGGAGGTTTTTGTAACAAAAATCGGGGCCGGCGCTGCTGGCCGGACCACTTCCGATAAATAAGTCGGGGTCACCGTCGAGGTCGTAATCTGCCCAGACCGGTATGGTATACGGTGCAGTCTGATCCGTAAATTCGTAACCGGTCTGTTGGCTGAATGAGCCGTCGGAATTTTGCAGATAAAGCCGACAGGTAAACGGTCCGCTGGGGTGAAAGGTGCAGCAGGCATGTACGAAAGTGAGGTCGAGCAAGCCGTTGTTGTCGACATCCGCCAAAGCGCAGTCCCAGCCGGAATAGTCGGCGAAATTGCTCAGGTCTGCATTGCCAACGGAGAATGTTTGGTCGCCGTTGTTGAGGTGGAGCCCGGAGATATAATTGGCTGTGATGGCATCCGGGTCGCCGTCGTTGTCGATATCGCCCCAACTGGAGCCGGAAGCGATCTGGCCGGTTGTAGCGCCATTGAGGTTGGGCAAAGCGGAAAACTGACCGTTGCCGTCGTTGTGGAATAAATAGCGCTGTCCGGCAAACAGATCGGGCCGGTTGTCGTCGTCCAGGTCGATCCAGGCGGCGCCTTTGTAGGGTGCGGGTGTATTGGAAAATGTAGTAACGGGGTTGTTGGCGTCGTTTACTTTGGTAAACAAATCCTGGGCAGTAACGCACCAGGGTAAAAACAGCAGCGGTAGCAGGAAAAAGTATTTCATGTGTTGAACGTTTGGGTGAACAATCGGACCCAAAACTGCTCCTGCTGCAAAATAGAAAGGGTAATACCGATAAAGATTACCCTTTCCGAAGGAGATTGACAGTGTACTCCCTTTGTTACGAATGTACATTTGCCTGATCCTACACGCCCGCAACCATGACGCCAAATCCTGTTTTCGATGCCTGGACGCTCGTTTTTCTCGTGGCAGCCGTACAAGGCTACTTCATCACGGCCGTCTTGTTGCTTTGGAAACGAGGTCGCCCGGCGGCAAACCGGTTGTTGGCGCTGCTCCTTTTTTTATTCGCTTTGACAATGTCGGAATACGTACTGTACTGGAGCCAGTCGATCAGCCGTTTCCCGCACCTGGCGCATGTGAGTACGCAATTGCCGTTTTTGTTCGGACCCATATTGTTGCTGTATCTCCGCACTATTTATGAACAGCAAAAACCAAACATCAGCGATTGGGGGCATCTCGTGCCTTTTTTACTTGCATTGGTTGCTTTCGCACCCTGGTACGGGCTTCCAGCTGGGGAAAAAAGCCTGGTTTTGTTGGGTGAACGCCCCTTTCCTGTACCGGTCTGGCTGGCACGTTCGGTGCTCTGGCTGAGGATTTTACATTTGTTTGGGTACGCGTTCTGGTGTTTCCGGTACATCCGCCGGCAACCCGGAGTAGGCGCGACACCACGCTGGGCCAATTTGTTGAGCGCCTGCTTTGCCGGCTTTGTTCTGGCCTATACTTCCTACTTTATTCTGGTGAGGTTTCCCTTTTTTAACAGCGCATGGGATTACCATATCTCGGCTGTCATGACGGTGTTTATTTACCTCATTGCCTACGCAGGATATGCGCAACCGGCAGTATTCGACGGATTCGACTGGACGGAACCTGCCGCTCCGGTAAAATACAAACATTCAGGTCTGACGGTCGATGCCAGCCGTAGCCTTTTGAAACAGCTGGTCGATATGATGAACTCGGAACAATTGTATCGCGACCCGGCGCTGAACCTCGATGCGTTGGCGAATCGTTTGTCGGCCAGCAAACACCATGTTTCGCAGGTGATTAACGAGCACCTGGGCAGCAGTTTTTTCGACTACGTCAATCAACTCCGTATCGATGAAGCCAAACGACTGATTGCCGAAACCAAGCGCCGCGATCTGCACATCATCGAGGCTGCTTATAAAGTTGGATTTAACAACAAGGTATCGTTCAATGCCGCCTTCAAAAAAGCGACCGGTATGACCCCGACCGAATATCGTAAACATCACGGCCAAAGCGACGACCCCGGCGCCCAGCCGGGAGGCGCCGGGTAAAAAGTTATTTTTGCACCCGAATGACGTACAATTTCAATTCGCAGATACTGTACCAACTGCCTCCTGAACTGGAAACGGCGCAAAGAGCGATCTTTTACGGCGACGGCCTGTTCGAAACAATCCGAATGTTCGACGGGCAGCTGCCCTTTCTCCGCCAGCATCTCGACCGGCTTTTTGGGGGCTTGAATGCCCTGGGTATGCTGATTCCCCCGTCCTGGACCCCGGATTTTTTTGAACGGGAAATCCGGAAACTGACATCCCGCTCAGCGCGTATCCGCCTGAGCGTGTGGCGGACGCCCGGAGGCTTGTATTTCCCGGAGCACAACGACCCGGTGTTTCTGATCAGTTCTGCTCCCTTGCCCGAGGCTGCTTTTACCTGGCGACAGGAGGGCGTCCGGCTTGGCATTTGCGAAACGGTTCGTTTGCCGGTAGATTCCTTTTCGTCATTTAAAACCCTCAATGCGCCGCGTTACGTCGCTGCTGCCCGCGAGGCGCGGGGCAAAGGTTGGGACGATGGCCTGTTGCTGAATGCTTTCGACCGAATCGCTGAAGCGACCAGCAGCAACCTTTTCTGGAAAGAAGGCGCCGAATGGTATACGCCGCCGCTATCGGAGGGCTGTGTTGCCGGCACCATGCGTGCCCATGTGGCCCAATTAATCCGTGCCGCCGGCGCAACTTTGCTGGAAAAACCGCTGCTTCCCGACCACTTGGTTCGTGCACAAGAAATATTTCTGACCAACGCCATACAAGGCATCGTTCCGGTTCGCATTTTTGCCGGTAATACACCGGGGAGCGAATCAAGCCAGACATTGTTTGAAAAATTGATCCATTCCGTTTCTGGCTTATCGCTGTAACCCTGGAACAAGACATCGCTGCATTATGAAAAAAATACTGGTTGCCAACCGCGGTGAAATCGCGCTTCGTGTGATGCGCACTGCCCGTAAAATGGGTATTCGTACCGTTGCCGTTTATTCCGAAGTTGATCGTCACTCTCCGCACGTGCGCTTTGCCGACGAGGCTTTTTGCCTGGGCCCCGCGCCCTCCAGCCAAAGCTACCTGCGAGGCGATAAAATCCTTGAAATTGCCAAAAAAATCGGGGTAGATGGTATCCACCCCGGATATGGTTTTTTGAGTGAAAACGCTGGCTTCGCCGCGGCTGTGGCCGAGGCAGGCATCACTTTTATCGGCCCCAGCCCGCATAGTATCGAAATGATGGGCAGCAAACTGGCCGCCAAGGAAGCCGCTAAAAAATTCAATGTACCCATGGTTCCCGGTATCGAGGAGGCGATCACCGACGTTGCGATGGCCAAGGAAATCGGCCGCAGGGTAGGGTATCCCATTCTCATCAAAGCCTCGGCTGGCGGTGGCGGCAAAGGCATGCGTATCGTGGAGCGTGAAGAAGATTTGCAGGAACAAATGGAGCGCGCCATCAGCGAAGCGCAATCTGCATTCGGCGACGGCTCGGTGTTTATCGAAAAATACGTGACTTCGCCGCGTCACATCGAAATCCAGATCATGGCCGATACGCATGGCAACACGGTCTATGTTTTTGAACGTGAATGTTCGATCCAGCGTCGTCACCAGAAAGTGGTGGAAGAAGCCCCCTGCGCCATTCTTACCCCCGAAATGCGCAAGGCCATGGGCGAAGCGGCAGTGCGCGTAGCGCAGTCGTGCAACTACGTCGGCGCTGGTACTGTGGAGTTTTTGGTCGACGACAAGCGCGAATTTTATTTTCTCGAAATGAATACACGTCTGCAGGTGGAACACCCGGTGTCGGAATACATCAGCGGGCTTGATCTGGTCGAACTCCAGATTCGGGTTGCCCGAGGCGAAAAACTGCCCTTTACGCAAGACGATCTGAAAATCAACGGCCACGCCCTCGAGTTGCGGGTGTACGCCGAAGATCCGCTCAATAATTTCCTGCCCTCGGTGGGCAAGCTCACACGTTACCGCCCCCCGGTGGGCGACGGCATCCGTGTCGACGACGGTTTTGAAGAGGGAATGGACGTGCCGATCTACTACGATCCCATGCTCGCCAAACTGGTGGTGCACGGCGCCACCCGGGCCGAAGCCATCCAGCGTATGAAAGAGGCCATCGCCGATTTTGAAGTGGAGGGCGTTGCCACCACTTTGCCTTTCGGCCGCTTCGTGCTCGACCATGAGGCCTTCGTCACGGCTAATTTTGACACCAATTTCGTCAACCAGTACTTTTCAGCCGATAAACTGATCGAATCGCATCAGAATCAGGCTGCCGTGGCGGCCATGCTGGCGCTGCGCCATCACCTGCGTCGTAAAAAGCAACTGAACGCTATCGACGCGGGGGAAAGCAACTGGAGCCGGCGCGTGCGATAAACTGTAAGGCCGCTCAAACAATTTTCATATCACTCAACGCCCGTTGTATGCCTTGTACGATGGTGGCGTAGGCTTCATCGGCATTGCGCCAGAGCGCAACGGGTTGCAGCCGTCCGCTTTCGGGTGATACCGGCAGCATTTGCAAGTCGGCAAATGCCATGTCTTGCCAAACGCAGGGTTTCACCAGCACAGGAATGACGCGGCATTCACCGTTCTCGTGGCGTTTCAGCGCGGGTTGCAACTCATCGTTCCAGATCATGTCCGAACTCAAAAAAGAGGGGCTGATGAGCAACAGAATGATGTCGGCGCTTTGCAAATAACGCCGCGTAGCATCCTGCCAGTTGGCGCCCGGCGCTATTTCGGCATTGTTCCAGCTGATGGCGCCGCCCAGGCGTTTCAGGGGCTGGAGGTGTTTGTCGAGTTCTTCTTTTTCCAGCCTGTCTTCAGCAGCATAAGAGAAAAATATCAGGGGAATAGCCGGGGTGAATTGCAGGCCCAGCAGCAGCGGTGAAAACTCCTGCAGGCGGATGCGTTCTCTGGAATTGGGCGGCACGACGGCCGACAATTGGTTGCGCGCAGCCTGAACCAGCATTTTTAACGGAATAAAGGTGCGGCCGTCGAGTGAAAGTTCGAGTTCGGCGCGTTTCTCCGCCTCGTCGCGCAGGGCGCCCGGGTTGTTCGACCAGTTGGGCCCCGGTGCGTTGGGTTGCGTGGGGCGCCGGTTGTCGAGAAATACCGACAACAGGTCGGTCAGGATACGCTGCCGCCATTGGTCGGTATCGGGGCGGCCGCGTTCCACACAAATCATCAGGCGACCCAGATTGGGGCTGTCGGGGTCGTCGAGGCCCTTGAGAAACACCCGCAAACGGCTGGTGTGGGTGACAAACAGGATGCCGTTTTTCCAATATTCTTTTTCGCCGATGGCCGGGTCGTTGCCATAGCGGAAAATAAGGCGGCGTAGTATTTTCCGATAATGAAACAGCGGCGCCCGCACCATAAAAAATTGTTCCTGGAGGCCCGTGAGTGCAATCCTGAACAGATTTTCCATTGGGTGTTCGTCGGGCAAATACTGGGGCGCCACCCAGGAGTTCCGGCTGGGATCGGCCGGAAAAATGATCTCCCATTCCTGCATAAGGCGCAGCAGCAGTTGGGCTTCGGCGGCATTGGCAAAGTCGGTATTGACCTCCGCTTCTGTAAATCGCCCGCTTTGCTGACGAACGCGTTCGTTGAGTACCCGGTAGATTTTTTCCGTCAGCCAGGAGGGGTCGGTGTATACTTTCCGGTCGATGTGCGGCAGCCATACCACTGCGCCGATCTGGTGCAGATAATAAGCCAGGGTTTCCACTTCCGGATCGGTGAGGCCGGTATTGGCGCCGCGGCAGGCGGCGGCAAAATCCTCGAAAGTCAGCCAGGCGTTTTCCTGAATATGGTTGAGAAACGGATTGGAGCTTTGGTCAGCAGTGCCGGCGCGTAAATCGCGAATGTGACGGCGAATTTGCACCCAGGCCGCGGGCAGGTGTTCCAGTCGGGCATTGGCCTGCGCTTTTTCGTACAAAACCCGGACGAGGTCTTCCCTGAAAATTTCAAATCCGTAGCGATAGCGGCGTTCCGTGTTTTTTCTCGAACGGGCCAGTTTGGCGCTGATGCCGGCAACTTTGGTCACGGCGTATTGTTCGAGCAGTTTGGGGTCGAACATCGCTACTGTCGTGCCCTGCAGGTCTATTTTATTTTGAACGACAAACAACGGCGGTTTTTCACCCGAAGTGGCGCCGGAGGCATGGAAGCGGATGTTGTCGAGCCAATAAGTGTTTTCAAAGTGTTCCATCAACAATTCCGTTGCCTGCCCGTCGAGAAACACCGTGGTCGGTTTGGCGCCGTTTTCGTTGTGGCCTGTCTCCCAGAGCAGGAGATAAACGGCGTTGTTGTCGAGAAATATCTGGTGGGTGCCGTGGTAGTATTCCTGGCCGCCGAAATCCCAGATGTTTACCCGAAGGCGCACTTTGGGCGCATCTTCCGGCAGCAATTCGGAGAGGGTTTCGCTGTCGAGCATCCATTCCCGTATCTGGATGCCGTGGGTGGTGTTTTCGCGCTCGTTGAAGGGGCGGCGGCGCAGTACTCTCGACAAAGAGGTTTTGCCGGAGGTGGGATTGCCCACCAGGATCAGTTTGACTTCGAGTACCGGTTGGCTGTCGTCGGTAGGGGCGCCGGGGGCATCGGGTGTTGCTTCCGGTGCGGCGCCCGCCGATTCCATCTGGCTTTTGTCGAGCGAATGAAAAAAGGCGCGCAAACGTGCTACATCGCCTGAAAAAGCGATTTCCGGCGGGCAATCGGCCACCGGGTTGCGGTCGAGACTCAGGAATTTCAGTTCGGGCAGCGAAACCAGCGGGCGAATTACCTGAATCTGGTTGGCGCTCAGGTTGAGCCGGAACAATTTCGGCAAACCTTCGAGCGGCGCGATGTCGCGGATCGCATTGCCGGCCAGGTGTAACTCTTCCAGTTGAGTCAATGCGGCCAGCGGACCAATGTCGGAAAGGTTGTTGTAATTGAGCGACAGGATTTTCAGCGCCGTCAGATTGCGCAGTGGCTCGATAGACTCCAGGGCGTTGTCGAAAAGGGAAAGGGTATGCAGCCGGGGCAGCTTGGCCAGTGCGCTGATGTCGCGTATTTCATTGCCGCCCAACGACAGGGATTCCAGGTGCTGCAATTCGGTCAGGGCGGAAATGTTGCGCACCGAAGTGCTGCGCGCCGAGAGTTTTTTGAGTTTGGGGAGTTCGCGCAGAACGGCGAAGTCCTCGTCGGTCAGTTGGTTGTTGGGGCCGCTTTCGGCACTTTCGACAAATTTATCAAGACTTTCATCCCAATAAACCGTGCCCAGGTTGATGTCTTCCAGCCATTGGAATTCTTTCAAAACTTCCGGCAAGCGCGTCAGGCCGCAATTGCCGAGATCAAGAAAAGGGGATTGGGTTTGTCGGTTGGTATCCAGGCGGGCTTGTACGGGGTCGATATAATTTGATTTCATCATGAAGATAGGAAAAGCAAGGGCGGTAGCGGTTGAAAGGAATGGAACTTCAAATTTACAGTTCTTTCAAAAAAATACCGCTACCGCCCGTTTCGCCCTTGCTTATTGCTTCACGACCAGTACGGGTTCGCTCTGACGACCCTCGCTCAGCAACACGACCTGGTATGCGCCGCGCGGCAGCTCGGCGCCGAAGCGGAGCGTGCCCGAATTGGCGACAAGCGTCTGATTAAGAATGAGTTGCCCCAGCATGTTGCGCACTTGCAGGGTGCTCGTGCCGGAATGGCTCCACTGGTATTTCAGATGAAAGTCGGTGCTGCTGGGGTTGGGCGTAACCGAAACAAGCGCTTTCGGGTCGATGTCGACCGCGGCAGAAGCGGCGACAGGGGTTACCTGAAATACGTCGACGGCGGCTTCCACCAGGTGGCCGGGCTGCTGGTCGGTTGCGCTGAACGACACTTTTACGTTGTTGGTCAGGGTGATAAAATCCGCCAGATGGATGTCGCCGGAGTTGCGCCAGGCGCTTTCCGATTCCGTTTCGGTCAGCAGGGTGGCTGTTTGCGTGCCGTTGCTCACCGTCACGGTGAAATTGTCGTTGGGGTTGCCCGATCCGCCGTCGTCAAGGAACCAGTAGTCGAAGTTGAGGATGGCATCGTCGTAGCCCGCCAGATTCATGGGCGGTGTGGTCAGGGTATTGGTGCCGTTGTCGACGTCGTCGTTGCCGGCATCGCCGCCGCCGTTGCCGGTAACGTAACATTCCGTGTTGATGTCGCCGTCGGAGTCGATGCCGGGGTTGGAAGATTCGCCTTGGTAGGTCGTTCCGACGGGTACGCCGCGTTCCCAGTGGCCGGAGTTGGACCCATCGACGCTCGTCCAGCCGAGATTGAGGGCAAAACCGTCGTAATAGCCTTTTTCGAGGTAAATGGTGGCATTGCCGTTGGCATTGACGACCATATTGCCCGGCAGGTAGCCCCAGTACCCCACGGTGGCTTCGTAGTTGCCGGCGGGTACGCAATCGAGGTTAAATGCGCCGTTGGGATTGGTCTGGAGGGTGTAATTGGCCGGACCGCTGAGTTCAACCGGGGCATTGGCCAGGGGAAGATTGGTTCCTTCTTCGAGTACGGTACCCTGAATATTGTAAGCCTCGACTTCAAATACGACGTTCAGATTGGTTACTTCGCCATTGACCAGCGTGACCGGGATGGTTTGGCTGTCGAAGCCGGGTTTGCTGATCGTAACGGTAAAATTACCCGCTGCTGCCTGACCGGTTTTGAAGACGCCATTGTTGTCGGTAAGCGTATTGATAAACGGGTCGTTGCTGTTGACGGTGATCGTGGCGCCGCTGACGGGCTGCCCGTTGCAGCCGTTGGTTACCGTACCTTCCAGGTAGGCGGCGCGAACGTAGGTCGGAGTGAGAACCGTCAAACGGGCTTGGTCTTCAATATTGCTGGCAACAATAGTGCCGGATGGAAAGAAGGGGAAAGCGCCCCATGCCCCCTGAAAAAAATCGCCGGTCAGCGGTGGCGCCCAGGTATCGTACCAACCGGTGATGACCAGGTTGTCGGGTTTATGCGCATCGATGATCACGACGCCGTCGGTGTACCAGGATGTGATGGCCCAGTCGTTGAGTACATGGGTGTTATGACCGATGGAACCATTACCGTCGTTGGTCGAGACGCGATCGAGTTCCTTGATGTCGGTGGGGTCGGAAATATCGTACGAGGTCACGTACGATGGAGTCGCTTCATCGGTCGTGAGAATTACCTGGTTGTTGTCGAGCAGCCAGGAGTTGTGTGTAAACTGTCCCGGTGTCTCGATAGTGCCCAGTACGACCGGGTCCTGTTTGTCGCTCATATCGACAATCGAGAGGATGCCGGCATAAATGTGTGAACCGTAAAGAATATCGTTTTCTGCGTAACCATCATGCACATATCCCAGTTGATCGAAATTGCCGGCATAAGTCGGGTTGTAGGGATCGGCATTGATGTCGAGCACCACCGGGCCGCCGCTAAACAAATTACTGCCGTACAAGTAGACAAACCCTTTTTCCACGTCGATATGCAGGGCATGGATGGTATTGAGCTGACCGGCAATAGGACCATCGCCGGTGTAAAAGTGATAGGGCAAAATTGTAGCGGGCAGCGGGCTGAGGTCGATGATTTGAAGACCCTGACCGCCTTCCGAAGTGACGTAAGCGTAGTGTTGGTACACTTTGATCTCTTTCCAGAGGTTGTTGGGGCCCGGTATTTGTACCAGATTGACCGGGTTGTCCGGATCGGTAATATCTACCACGATCATGCCCAAAGAGCCGCCAAGCAGGGCATATTCCCGTCCGTTTTGAGTGTATCCGCAGATGTTGGCCAGTGTTTGACCGGGAAAATCCATGGTCGCGCGGGATACCATGTTGAAATTTTGAGCAATAGCAGGGTGAGCGAAGGCAAGCAAAGCCAACGCCAGCACCGGGAACAACATTTTTTTCATGAAAATGAGCAAGTAGATTTGGTAAAACTAAAACCGGAAAATCGAACGGATTTATTGAAGGCCGGCAAAAGTACTCGCCTGTTCCGGTTCGTTTTATCGCCTTTCGACAATCGTGACGGTCAGGCGGCTAATACACGACAAATCCCCTTTTTCATCCCGAATTTCGATGTTCCAGACGTGGATTTGCCTGCCGATCCGCACCGGCCTGACCGTGCCCGTCACGCGACCACCTTCCCGCACACTTTTCAAATGGTTGGCATTGATTTCAAGACCTACCGCCGTGTGTTTGCTCAAATCGTCGATAGAAAGGGTACTGGCAATACTGCCCAGCGTCTCAGCCAATGCTACGCTGGCGCCGCCGTGGAGTATGCGGAAGGGTTGTACGGTCGACGACCCCACCGGCATTTCCGCGGTGAGGTAATCCGGTCCGACTTCGGTAATCGTAATGCCGAGGGCTGACGCCAAAGTATTGTTGTTCAAATTGTTAAGGCCATCGACCGTGGCCGGCTGTTTCCAGATCATCATGTATAAATTAGTTGGCCAGCGTGCCTGCCGACCACAAGAGGGCGACGTTGGCTTTTTGATATTCGCCGACGAGCTTTTGATATTTGATTTGTGCGTCGAGCCAGCGTTGCTCACGGGTGTTGACGAGGAATACCGAGCTTTCGCCCAACTCGAATTTGGCCAGTTCGGCATCGAGCAGACTGCGATAATTGGTTGTCATGCCGGCAAACAACACGATTTGACCCGCGTAATTGTCCAATTCGTTGAGATACTGGTTGAATTTCATCTCGATGGCGCGTTTTTTCTGCGAAAGCGCCAGTTCGGTGTCGCGCACTTTGATCTGCGCCAACTGGTAGTCGCCGCGCGCTTTGCGGTTGAGAATAGGGTAACTGAATGACAATCCGTACTTTGTATTGTTGGTGACCACGCCGATTCCCTCGCCGGGGTAGGGCGTGGGAAAGAAGGTCCAGCCATTGCCAAGCAGATAATAATTCAGGTCGAGCGAGGGTTTTCGCCATTCATTCTTCAAACGCCGTTCGACCGACAGGTTTTGCAGTTTGGCTTCATAGCCACGCAATTCCGGGTGACTGGCAAGGGCCTGCAAACGAAGATCGGTCCTGACGGCATCGGGCAACAAGCCAGGTGGCAGCAGCGGATCGAGCCTGGGCGCCGGCGGGAGCAGGGCAGGGGAGAGGGTGGTGTTGATGTCGGTCCACCAGTAATTGGCGAGTTCAAGTGCCGCATTTTGCCGCTCCAGCCGCGCGAAATTGACATCGAGTTGTCTGGTCTGCACCTGCAGCAGGGTCTCCGTTGTGTCGATGGCGGGTTTGTCGCCCTGTACCACGCTTTCCCGAATGGCATCGAGGCGAAGTTGCGCCTGACGGAGCGCTTCTTCGTACACCCTGAGCTGGTTTTCGGCGATCACCCAGGTCCAATAGGCTTTCATGGCGTCGAGCAGCAGGTTGTTGAGGATTAGGTCCCGCTCCGCTTCCGCCGCGCGAAGGCCGATACGGGCTTGGGCCAGATCGGCCCGGCGCTCGTCGAACAACAAACCCTGCCCAAGCCGCCAGGTGATGCCTGCCGACACCTGGCCGTCGGCGGGTAAAGTTGACTCGGGATCAAGGTAAATACCGGAAGCCTGGTTGTAGGCGCCTTTAAATTCGAGCCCCATCCAGCTGGGTATTTTTATTCCGGCTTCGCCGTAATTGAAATATTCTTTTCCATTAAAATTTTTGCCGTACACCTCCGCATAAGCCTTCGGGTCGAAGCCGCCGCGCGCTTTCATCAGGTAGGCCCTGGCCTGGTCGAGGCGCAAATTGGCCTGTACGGCTGCCGGGTGGCTGTTGATGACCTGACGGCGAAAAGAAAACCAGTCCAGCGGCTCTGCGTTCGGGTTTTGCGCGTCCATTCGGGGTAAAAAGCCCAGGGCTATCCACAGGATAGACAGGCTACGCATCAGGAAAAAAGGTCGAAAGCGCCCGGAATTTTGGATCATATGGAGCAACTGCATCATCATTTAGCGCTTTTTATAGGAGCTTTGGGCACCATGCCGCTGGCTTTTTCGTCGGCAGGCTCGTTTTGGTACAAATCGGGCGGGAAGCCATTCAGCACCCGCCACAGTTCGTACCACATGGGCACGTTGTTGAGCAGGGCGATGCCTTTTGCCCCCCCTCCGGGCTGGATGGCTTCCGGCCATTTCTGGTCGTTGAGGTCGGGAGCCACCAGTACCCTGAATTTGCCATTCGGGCTGATGTTGCGGTCGATTGCCACCACGTTTCCGCCGAAAGTGCCGAGCGAGACCCCCGGCCAGCCGCTGAAAAAGAAGGCCGGCCAGCCGTCGAAAAGAAAACGCACGCGGCTTCCGGTCGACAAAAGCGGCAGGTCGATGGGGCGGACGTACATTTCCACGGCCAATTGGTAATCGGCAGGTTGGATCGTGACGACCGCCTCGCCTTCCTTCACTATTTCTCCGATACCGGGCGCGATGGCCTTGACGATGTAAGCATCCTGCGGGGCGACGATGTAGTAGAAATTGGCCCTTCGGGCGTAGTTTTCGCGTTCGATCTCCAGTTTGCTGACCGTTGCACGGGTATCGTATTGTTCGGAGAGCGTGCTGAATCGGTCGCTTTGCGATTTGGCGATTTTGTTGTCGTATTCGTTGCGGTTGAGGGAAAGTTCGACGCGGTAAATACCCAGATCGTTCTGGCTGGTCGCCAGCTGGTTTTCGGCCGCCACCATTTTGGTTTCGGCCTCCTGCAGTTTCAGGCGTTTTTCTTCAAATTCGGTGAGTGATTTGATGCCTTTGTCGTACAGCGCTTTTGTGCCGTTGAACTGGCGTTGCGCCACCTGCAGGTCGATTTTAGCCTGCTGCACTTTCAGGCTGTCGCTGATGATTTTCAGGCGCGCCTGTTCGATTTTTCGTTCGATCTGCCCGATTTTGTTTTCCCGCTCGCGTTGCATGGCGGCGATTTGGGCCTCCAGGGCGTCGGCTTTGCCACCATAGGAAGCGATGGCGCCGGTTTTGGCACTGAGTTGACTTTCCACACGGGCAACCAGAGCAGGGTCGAAATATTCAGATTTCACCTCTGAAAGGTGAACAATCGTGTCGCCTTTTTTGACAAACTGACCTTCCGTGACGTACCAGTGCTCGATCCGGCCGGGAATAGTAGCATGGATGGTCTGCGGGCGTTGTTCGGGGCGCAGGGTGGTCACCTTGCCGGTCGCCTGGATATTCTGCGTCCAGGGCAGGAACAGAAACAAAACGAACAGCACGAGCAGGCTGAGCAGCAAGTTGCGCGCGCTCAGGTGCAGGCCGGGCAGTCGATTTTTTTCAGGCGCTTGCAGGCCTTTTAATTCGTTGCTGCAATTGGGTCTGTTTTCGGTGATGTTCAACATGGATATTTGAGCTGGTTTTGTGGTTAATCAATCGTTGTCACCGGCAAATTCGGCGTTGGTTCGGAAAATTTTGGAGAAATGCTCGGTTTTACGCACCTCGTCAAAGTTTCCGTCGAATACGATTTCGCCGTCTTTAAGTACGATCACCCGGTCGCAAAGCGCCGCCAGAACCGGGTCTTCGGTGACGGCGACGAGCGTCCAGGGCTGACTTTTGTCCGTCAATAATTGAGAGATGCGCAGGCGGTCGCGGTAGTCGAGACTGTTGGTCGGTTCTTCCATAACGACCAGGTTGGGATCCGACACGATGGCGCGTGCCACCACCATTTTGCTGACGATGCTGCCCGGCAGGTTTTTGCCGCCCGGCAACAGTTCGGTTTGGATACCGGCCGGTTGATCCCGTACGAAACTGCTCAGGCCAACCGCTTCTATCGTTTGCAACACCCTGGCCATCGGGATGTTCTCCTGCCCAATGGTTATATTTTCCAGAATGCTTCCTTTAAAAAGTTCTTCCTGAGAAGAATAGTCGCCAATGTGGTTGCGCAGGCTTCGCAGGTTGATGTTTTGTTTGGGCAGGCCGTTGAACAGCAAGGAGCCGGAAAAGTCGCGTCGCAATACCGACAACACCTGCATCAGGGTGCTTTTTCCCGAACTGTTGTAACCGCTCACGACAACGCGCTCTCCGCCTTTTATGGTGAGGTTAAGGTTGTTCAACACGGGTTTGACTCGATCGGGGAATGTGTAGCTCAGGTTACGCAGTTCGACGGAAAAAGGACCGCCGGCACAAAAGTCTTCCACCGGGATGCCGTCTTCGCGTTCCAGTTCGAGGTCGGCGACCTGGCCGATTTTTTCGATGGCCGTGAGCACGTCGTAGCCGGTTTCGTGCAGCAGGATCAGTTTTTCCAGCGAATCGACCACGAAAATGATCAGGATTTCGGAAGCGACGAATTGTCCGATGTTCAGCTGGTTTTCCATCACCAGCAAACTGCCCAGAATCAAAAAGCCGCCCATAATCAGCACCCGGAATACCACACTGCTGACAAACTGAATCAAAAGGATACGCCAGTGTTTTGCGCGGGCGTCGAGATAATCCGAAGTGATCTGGTCGGCGCGCAACAAGGGGAAGCGGTTGTCGCCGGCCAATTTGAAGGTGGCTGCTACCCGTCCGATTTCTTCGAGCCAGTAGGCCAGGCGGTATTTTTGCTTGGATTCTTTCAGGCTGGAGGCCAGTCCGCTCGGGGCCGTCCACCAAAACAGGAGCCCGACCAGCGCCAGTAGCAACAGGGAGAACAGGACGAATGTGGCGTGGTAGAACGACAACAGCAGCAGACTGAACAGGATCTGCAGCGCGGCAGTACTGCCTTCAATGACGATTTTGGGTACACCTTTCTGGATGGTCAGTGTATCAAAGAAACGATTGACCATTTCCGGCAGGTGTTCCTTCCGCAGGGGTTCGAGGTGGAGGCGCGGAATACGTATCGCAAATTCAATCGCCGAATCCGTAAAAACCCTTCTTTGCAGGTATTCCATGATCGACAATTGCAGAATCCGCAACAAGCCCACAATCAGGGCCCCAATACTGATAAACAAGACAAGCACCCCCCACGATGCAGAAATACTGCCGCCGGCGATAAGGCCGATCAAGGCCTGGACGCCCAAAGGAAGCGTCAGGTTGATGGCGCCGATCACCACGGCATACAATACTACCAGCCTGATCTCTCTTCGATATTGTCCGAGCAACCGGACGAGCCGGCGCATGGGGGTCAAACTGTTCGGGTTATAGTCGGCCATTCGATTTTTTTTTCGCAGGCAACGGTACGACAAGGTTTTTGTTTAAAAATTGGAAAATTATTAACGGAATGTGACAGAGGCCAACTGCACTCAAATTCTACCTTTGCCGCACAAAAAACGATTGTTTTGACCCTCTCGCAACGCATTGAACTGCTCGCCGAACTCGGCCATTTTTTGAAAAATTCAACGGATGAGGCCCTGGAAACCGCCATTCGTCAGTCTTACGTCGAAAACCGCTGGTTTACCCCTGAAAATACACGCCAGGCAATCGACGCCATTGCGACACGTTGGCTCGACACCGGTAAATTGCGCAACTGGGCCGATGCCTATCCGATCGGGCAACACGAGCATCCGGAAAAAACGGTGGGGCTGGTCATGGCCGGAAATATTCCCTTGGTGGGCTTCCATGATTGGTTGTGCGTTTTTATGTCGGGGCAACGCGCGCTGGTCAAGTTGTCGGATAAAGACAAGCGTCTATTGCCTTTTTTGATCAAACAAATGGGCGACTGGGCCTTCGAATCCTGGGAGTACACCGAATTTGTACCCGACACGGATCAATTGCGCGGTTTCGACGCCGTGATTGCAACCGGTAGCAACAATTCGGCGCGTTATTTCGAACAATATTTCGCCAAATACCCCCACCTCATCCGCCGCAACCGCAACGGCGTGGCGGTGATCGACGGCAGTGAAACAGCGGCCGATCTGTACGCGCTCGGCCGCGATATTTTTACCTACTTCGGTCTGGGCTGCCGCAACGTGAGCAAAATTTACGTGCCGCATGGTTACAACTTCGACATTCTGCTGGAGGCCCTGCACGAATACCGGGACATTATTCATCACGACAAGTACAAGAATAATTTCGACTACAACCTGACCCTCTTTATTCTCAACAGCATGCCCTACCGCAACAATGGTTGCATTATGCTTCGGGAAGACCCCGCCATGCACGCGCGTATTGCATCGGTGAATTACGAATACTACGGTGATCGGGAAGAGGTGGCTGACATCATCCGGGCGCGAAAAGAGGAGATCCAGTGCGTCGTTGCCAAATCCAGCCTGCCCGGTGTTGACACGCTGCCTTTCGGGCAAACACAGCAGCCTGGCCTGAGCGATTATGCCGACGGTGTGGATGTCATGGCATTTTTAACAGCAC
The DNA here is from genome assembly GCA_016787345.1 of Saprospiraceae bacterium. Lineage (GTDB taxonomy): Bacteria > Bacteroidota > Bacteroidia > Chitinophagales > Saprospiraceae > M3007. The sequence continues at coordinate 17,416 of JAEUUU010000127.1, forward strand.
TCTGAAAAATCCTCGCATCCTCAGATCCTCGCATCCTCAAATCCTCGCATCCTCAATTAAAGTCCCCCCTCCATCAATACAAACCCGTCGTACACCCATTCGCTGTTGCCGATGAGCAGCCATTTTTCCTGTTGATCAAAGATTTGCACACGTGCCCGGAGCCCGAGGCGTCGGACGATAGGGTAGGAGGTGCCCGGGCCTGATCGCACGTTGAGCGCATCGGTCCCGATCACTTCGCCGTGGCGGGTGCGCACCAGTTCGATCATGGAGGCATGCGCCCACTGTTTGGGCGCCAGTTCGAACCATTTATCCTGCTGACCGATCACGTCGGTAAAGGCCAGATAAGGCAGGGCGTCGACAACGGGGTAGTTCGGTCCGGGGCCGCTGCGCACGTTGATTCCGGTGCGTTCGGTTACGCGACCCAGGCGGGTATTGAACAACATTTCCGCGTGCTCCTGGCGTATCCAGCGCCGTTCGCCGATATTCAGCCAGCCGTTTTTTGCGTCAAAAACGTCGCAAAGGTCGCCGCGTTGCAGTTTGCTGAGCGCTGGCGTCTCGCTTCCCGCGCCCGTACGTACGAGGGTTTCTTCCACCATAACGCGGGCCAGTGCCGCCCGGGTGTTGGGTAATTCGCTCATCGCTCGCACGACGTCAGTTTTAAATTTGGACCAGGCCGATGCGGAATGAAAAACGGCAGGACAGTCTTTACCCGTTATGTCCTGATGGCGGTACAGGTCGGTGATTGTGAATCGGTATTTGTGCAGCAAACGCGCCACCAGTGATACGGCATTGTGGTAGGTCTTTTCCCAGTCGCCGCCGTCGCCGGTGCAAATTTCGACGCCGATCAGAAAAAAATTGGGGGAAAAGGAACTGCTGCCCCGGATTCTATCCCCATCGGGGCGGTAATGGTTGGCGCCTACGTGGTAAGCCACTTCGTTGTCGGGGATACATTGCAGGATCATCTGTTCATCAACCACGTAATGGTTCGACATGAACATAGCCGCGCTGTTGAAGAAATGCCGCACAGACTGGGCGCTATGGTCGGCCCGGACGTGATCGGTTCCGTGCACCACGATGCCCCGCAGCTGACGTATCGCGTACTCCTGGGCGTTGCGCAGGTAAGGGCGGTTGCGGTTGTTGGTGAGTAAATCGATCGTAATGGACAGCATAAATCCGGCAGATGGTCCGCTTTGCGGCGAAGACACTAATTTTGTGGCAAAATAACACCATGCGATTCGATATTATTACTGTCTTGCCCGAACTCTTGGAAAGTCCGTTCAGTCACTCGATTCTGAAACGCGCCCGGGAGAAAAATCTGCTCGAAGTGTATTGCCATAATTTGCGCGACTACGCGAGCGGCAAACACCGGCAGGTCGACGATTATCAATTCGGCGGCGGGGCAGGTATGGTGATGAAAGTAGAGCCTCTTGCCGCTTGCATCGAGCAGTTGTGCAGCGAAAGAAAGTACGACGAGATCATTTACACGACCCCCGACGGACAAACGCTGAATCAGTCGGCCTGCAACCGGCTTTCCATGCTGGAAAACGTGTTGATCATTTGCGGCCACTACAAGGGAATCGACGAACGAATCAGAAATCAATACGTCACATTGGAAATCAGCATCGGAGACTATGTGCTTTCGGGTGGTGAATTGGCCGCGGCAATAATCGTCGATGCCGTCGGACGGCTTTTGCCGGGGGTGCTGAATGACGAGACTTCGGCGCTGTTCGACAGTTTTCAGGACGATCTGCTGGCGCCGCCGGTGTATACCCGGCCAGCCGAATGGCAGGGACAAAAAGTGCCCGATATCCTGCTCTCGGGCAATGACAAACTGATCGCAGAGTGGCGTCACGAACAAAGCCTGGAACGCACCCGCACCCGCCGCCCCGACCTGTACGAAAAGTACCTCAGGGGCCATGGGGAGTAGTGCCTGATTGCCGGTTGCGACGGCAACGTTCGCTGCAATATTTTACCTGATCCCAATTCTTTTCCCAGCGTTTGCGCCACATGAATGGTCGGCCGCAGACCAGGCATATCTTTTCCGGAAGATCGGACTTATCTGGTTTTTTCATTAATGTTGATTATTTATCCTCAGTTAAAATTATCTCAACAATAAATTTTGTATTAAAAACAAAATGTTTTACTTTTGTGGTTCAAAAATTATCCTGACCGCACTGAATCATGAAAGGCTGTCCGAACTGCGCGGCTGAAATTATTCCAGGCGCCAAATTTTGCCATCGTTGCGGCGACAAGATCGCCGAGAAGACCAAACTATGCCCGGCATGTCACGAGACCAATCCGCTGGCCTCGGTATTTTGCCATCATTGCGGTTATCATTTTGAGGGCCGGCAGCGGCATGAGGCGGTATATCAGCCACTGTTCCCTCTGGATTTTCAGGGGGCGGATTTGACCAATCAGGTGAAAGCCCTGTTTTTTCGGAGTTTGAGAAAAAGAGTGGAGGATGAGCACGATATAAACCGGTACAGCGATTACGTCGAGCGGTTTTATGCTTCTGCTTTCCACAGTATTTACGATTCAAGATCCCGCCAGATTGCCGAAGACGCCAGTCAGCAGTGGCGCCGTTTCGGGCAAAATGCCCTGCCCGAGATCGACCGCCGGATCGATCACGCCTTCGAAGGTCTGCTGGATTATTTTGTCATTCAGTTTTGTCCCGACCTGAACGGCATCATTTTGCCAGAAACGATTCTGAAGTACGACAGCGTTTCGCCGGAGAAGACGGATCTGTGGCAAATGATCCGGGATTTTCTCGATTTTCGCCGTGAAAACGAGCATTTCTACTTCGATTTTATCGCCATGCCTGAACAGCTTTTGGCAAACGCCTGCAAGCATTATTTGTTTGCAGATCGCAAGGAACGTGTGTTTTTTCTTTGCGATCTTTCCCTGAAAGGCAACTGCAAGGAAGGTTTTGCCATGACCGACCGCGCCCTTTATTGGCGAACGCCATACGGCAAGCCTCAGGCCGTGGCTTACCATCAGTTGATAGAATTGCGCAAGGAAAAAGACTACCTGTTGATCAACCGGCAGTTTTTTACCGTCAATCCTTCCATGAACCTGAAAATGTGCAAACTGTTGAAAAAACTGAGGGGATGGAAAAGCGTGGGCGCCACTTATGAAACGGCCTGACTTTAATGTACGCTTGGCAATAAAGCGCTGACCGCACTCATTTCAGGGCTTTTAATAGTAGAAATAACGCCCCGCCAAGGTCGACGAAACTTTTTCTGATTTTCCGGGGTTCCTGCATTTGGCAATTTGTGCAACACGGTTGTATCTTTGCGCCACTTTAGACAACACGGAGGTTGTAGCTCAGCTGGTTAGAGCGTCGGATTGTGGTTCCGAAGGTCGGGGGTTCGAACCCCCTCATCCTCCCCCGAATGTCGCCATTGGTTACAATGGCGGCATTTTTTATTGGTTTTGGGCGTTTTGGGTGTTGGGCGTTAGGTATTGGGTTTTGGGCAAAAGGTTCATTTCTGCCCTCGGCTACTCCGGCCTGACCGAGGTTAATATCTGAGAGCAGAAATGAACCTTTTGCCCAAAACCTAACGCCCAAAACCCAAAACCTTACAGCCAGGATTGGTAATATTCCGACTCTTCGATCGATACGGCATGTTCGGTCATCAGCAGCGGGCGGAACGTATCCACCATGACGGCAAGTTCGCGGGTTTCCTTCGCGCCGATGCTTTTTTCCACAGTGCCGGGGTGTGGCCCGTGCGGGATACCGCCGGGGTGAAGCGTAATCATCCCCCTTTCCACGTGTTTGCGGCTCATAAAATCACCGTCTACGTAGTACAGAACCTCATCGGAATCGATGTTGGAGTGGTTGTAGGGCGCCGGAATCGCCATGGGGTGATAGTCGTAGAGCCGAGGGACAAAGGAGCAAATCACGAAATTATGTCCGTCAAAAGTCTGGTGAATCGGCGGCGGCATGTGTACGCGGCCGGTGATCGGCTCGAAATTGTGAATGGAAAAAGCGTAGGGATACACATAGCCATCCCACCCGATGACATCGAAAGGGTGAGCCAGGTAGTGGTAGGGGTAGATATTGTCCTGTTTTTTGATGTAAAAAAGGAAATCACCGCGCTCGTTATTCGTTTCGAGATCAACCGGCTTCCGGATGTCGCGTTCGCAAAACGGCGAGTGTTCGAGCAATTGCCCAAAATCATTGCGGTAGCGTTTGGGCGGGGTGACGGGGCCGGCGCTTTCCACGATCAGCAAGCGGTTGTCGGACGTGTCGAATTCGAGTTGATACGTGGTGCCCCTCGGTACGACCAGGTAGTCGCCATATCCGAAACGCAGTTTGCCATACATCGTGCGAAGGGTTCCCGTGCCCTCATGGATGAAGATTACTTCATCGGCATCTGCATTTTTAAAAAAATACCCGTCCATGCTTTTTCTGGGCGCCGCGAGCACGATTTTACAGTCGTTGTTGACCAAAACAGGTTTGCGCGATTCCAGGTAATCATCGGCGGGGGCAACCTTGAAACCTTTCAGGCAACGGTGTTTGAGTTGCTTGTCGTGCACCAGTCGGGGCGCGACGTTGATCGGGTCGCCCACCTGCACAATTTGGGTTGGCGGGTGGCAATGATACAGCAGCGAATAAAGGTTGCTGAACCCTTCGGTGCTGAACAATTCTTCGTGGTATAATTCGCCATTAGGCTGGCGAAACTGGGTGTGACGTTTGGGCGGAATGTGCCCCAGCGTGTGGTAGTGCATAACGACAGGTAGTTGTATGGATGGGCTAATGGTAACGCTCGACCGGGGTCAGGGTTCGAAGCCGGACCAAAGATAAAGGCAAGTTGAGGAAATGGCGTTCGTCAAACCTTTGCTAACGCTGCATGCCTTCCCGCCATCCGGGCGCAGTCTGATCGAGTTGAAGAATAGGCAGGCCGTCGGAATCGACAAAAATTTTCCAATACGGCGGTAATTGGAATTCATTCGGAGGAATCAATTCACCCTGTAAAACGAAGCGGTGGTAATACGGCGTAGCGTCTTCTCCGAGGTAACGAGAGAGGTTTTTTAGGAAAAAATCAAAGTTATTGTACAGGTCGACATTGGACTCGTAGTAGTAGTCGAGCATTTCAAGCATAAAATCATGCAGGTCTTGCTGCCCTTCGCTGCGCATTTTGATCCGGTTATCGAGGTAAAACGCAAAAACGCAACCGCGCCAGTAATGCAGTTGGGCAATATCGCGACAGTGGAAAAAGCCGGTAGCAACGAGTTTGTTCGACACTTGTCCCATCGGTTCGCTGTACAAGGGGTCAAAAAAGTCGAAATTAAGGCGCTCGACGTATTGTTCCGGACTGATGACGCCGCCTGCCAGCATGTTTTTGTAGGCAAAATATTCAGTAAAACCCTCACTGAACCAGCCAAACTGCATATCCTCTGCCGGGCCGCCGTTTCTTATTTTGCAGCCAATCCAGTCGTGCATCAATTCATGATGAAACAAATGCGAAAGATCGTCGATCGATAGTTGCGGACTCGGTGTGGCAAATGCGGCGAATGAATTGGTCAGTCCCATGCCCATGTACTGGTAATGGGCAAAATTCCGCGAGCCCGCCATGCCCGGTCGTGGCGCCAGCGGCAACAGCGTCATGGTATAATATGGAATGTCCCGATCCTGCCAGAATTCCCGTTGAATCGCAATGGTTTGCTGCAACAACGCTAAAAGGCTGGAATCGCTGAATGCCCAGTCGTCGCCCCGCAAAGCGAGAAAGACCGGTTGCTCAAATACCTCCGCTTCCAGAATGCGAAAATCACCGCCTACGAATACGGATTCCAGCCAGTTCGTACCCACTGCCTGAAACTGCTGATGCTGTTGTTGGGAGCCAAAACTGTTGTGTATGTTCCAGTAAGACGGAAACCCGGTCCAGTCGATCGTCACATCGAAATTGTTCCATCCATCGGGCAGCAAAAACAGACAATTGCCCAAAACGTGAAACCACTCGGGCTGCAACAAGGGTCTCAGCCCATATCGCATCGATAATTGATCGTTTTCAAAATCCTGAACCACCCGATACGACATAAGCAAGTTTTGCCCGGGGGCGTGATGCACGGTCACAAAGGAGGAATCTTCTGAAAATTGAAGGTCGCTCAGCAAAGGGCTGACTTGTAGTGACTCAATACATCGATTCAAATGTTGCACGCTGCCGAAAGAGTGGGGGAGCGCAAGGATCGTCGTGCCATCGGCGTCGCCCCTGAAGCGTGCCTCGACGTGCAAACGTAGTTCCGGCCCTGAGAAGACAGGACTGACACGGAAGCCGATTGCACCGGCCCAGCTGGTGGCTGAAAAGCCCGCCAGACCGTACAACAAAAGGCAAACGAAAGGGAGATTTCGATTGCGCATGAATCAATAAAAAATCATTGTAAGCCAAGACCTATACATAAAAACCGCAGAGCACGGTTTCGAAGCGCGCTTGGCAGGAAAAGCGTGATTAAATTACCAACGGAAAACGCTTTGACAGGTAGGAATGGATTAAACTGTGCACAAATTTAACAGCCGCGGCTTATTTCCCGACATGCAAGGGCAATTTTTTCAGGGTCGCTGTGCTCCAGTTTCAGGATACGGATGTCGGGTGACGGATTGTTGTCGAGCCCATGCTGATACGTTTTGTCGTAGTAGGCCAGGGCTATCTCGGCGGCTCGTTCATAGTGGCCGAGCCGCAGGGCTTCGAGGGCTTCGTTGAGCCGCAGCCCTCCCAGTTTTTTGTCAATACGGAGAAATGCCTGTTCCAGTTCCCCGGCAGGAAATGCCGCATAGTCGCGTACCAGGTTTTTGACGCGATCGGTATGCGGGATTTCGATATTCAAGAGCGGGGAATTTTTCATTCGTTTCCACAAGCCTTCAGGTATGTAAACCCGTCCGATTGAGCGGCTTTCATTTTCCAGCCAAATTTTTTTGCTCCAGTCGAGTTGCTGAAAGGCATCGAACAGATCGTTTTCAAATTGTTCCACGGTGGGTTGACCATCTTCCCCAATACTTCCGAAGGAAGATCCTTTGTGACGCGCCAGCGCTTCCAGGTCGACGACCTGTTCGCCGAGTGCGCGTAACGCGTGCAGCACCCTGGTTTTGCCGGCGCCTGTCCGGCCGCCCACGACGATCAATTGGCAGGGGGAGCGTTCAAAAAAATCCAGTACAAATCGTCGATAAACTTTATAGCCGCCGTTGAGCACGGCGACGTCGAACCCGGCTGCCCGCAACAGCCAGGCCATGCTGCGGCTGCGTTGTCCGCCGCGCCAGCAATGCACCGCAATTTGTTTGCCGGGAGCAATTTGGGAGGCGCGGCGGACAAAACCCGCCATTTTGGGGCCCACGATATCAAGTCCGACAGTGAAGGCAACGTCTTTCCCTTGTTGTTTGTACAACGTACCAACTTTTGCCCGTTCGGCGTCGGTGAACAAAGGGAAACTGATGGCATCGGGGATGTGGCCCTGGGCATATTCGCCGGGTGAGCGTACGTCGAGCAAAACCCTCGTATTGCGTTCGGCGAGCCATTCGTCGGGATTGAGAAGGCGTTCCATGAGCGGCAAAAATAGCCGCTAAAAATCAATTCGTATTCTCCACGCTACCCGAACCGGATACCTGGGTTTTTACCGGCCCGTCGACGTTTAATTGAACGTCGCCCGATCCGCTGACGATAACCTGCGCCGACTGGCCTTTCAATTCTCCGGCTTTGATATCGCCGGAGCCGCTGATGGTGAATTTTTGCTGATCGGCCCGTCCGCTCGCCACTACGTCGCTGGAGCCCGAGAGGGTAACGGTGAATTTATTCACATCCAGCGTACCCTTAAAGTTGCCGGAACCGCTTGAAATAAAGGTAAATGAATCTCCCTTGATAGGCGTACCGGCAACAAAGTCGCTGGAGCCGCTGGAGGCTACCTCTTCCAGTTTTCGATAGGTAATGGTCAGTTTAATCCGGTGATTGCGGTAGTTGCCGCGTTTCATGTGGATGTCGAGGGTATTGCCGCGAACTTCGGTCACCACTTTTTCCGGATCGACGCCTTCGGTTTCAAGGGTGATTTTTTCTTCGGCGCCGGCAATCAGTGTCACCTGATCGAAGCCGCCGGAGACAGCGATTTTTTCAAAACCGGACAAATTGCGTGTTTCGGTTTTGGTTTGGGCAAACAAGCCGGTAGCGAGGCAGACAAATAAGCATGCAAAAAGAGGACGGAAAGTCATGATGTTATCCAGACTGTTGAATCAAAAAATCAGGTTAATTCGTTTCCGGCAAAAGACCTGATCCAAAACGCCCGGGTTGCATCATGCGCTATTTTTCTCCCCAATTCAAATCCTGCGCCAGGGCAATAAAATACAACATAGCCTCCGGATTGCGCATGGAGTCGCGGTTATAGGCTTTATCGAGCGGTTTGCGCAGCAGAATTTTCTTAACCGGCGTCTCCATTTTTTTACCCGAGATCGTGTAGGGAATATCTGGCGCCGAGATGATGTCGTCGGGGACGTGCCGCGGACTGTAAGCCGTCCGGAGTGTGCTCCGGATTTTGTTTTTAAGCGTATCGTCCAATGCCACGTCTGGCGCGAGCAGTACAAAAAGCGGCATCCAGTCGGTTCCGTCGTTGCGTTCAAGATTGACGATAAGGCTGTCGCGCAGTTCGGGCAACTGGTCGAGCGCCCGGTAAATTTCTGCTGTTCCGATCCGGACGCCCTGCCGGTTGAGCGTGGCGTCCGAGCGACCAAGAATCACCACGGTGCCGCGTTCGGTCAGGCGTATCCAGTCGCCATGACGCCAAACACCCGGCCATTGTTCAAAATAACTGGATCGGTACTTCACACCGTCAGGGTCGTTCCAGAAATATACCGGCATGGAGGGCATGGCTTTGGTGACGACCATTTCGCCTACTTCGCCCACCGGGAGCGGGTGGCCGTCTTCGTCCCAGGCCTCCATGGCGCAACCCAGGCAAATACACTGAATCTCGCCCTGCCAAACCGGCAACAAGGGGCAGCCGCCCACCCAGGCCGTACACACGTCGGTACCACCGGCCATAGAGGAAAGCCAGATTTTGTCGCCGATATTTTGATACACCCAATCGAACGCTTCGGGCGGCAATGGAGAGCCGGTAGAGCCGATGGAGCGTATCGCACGGAGATCAAATTGCTGCCCGGGCGCCAGCCCCGCCTTGCGGCAACTCACCAGAAATGGCGCACTGGTGCCGAAATGCGTTATGCCGGTCTCCTCGGCCAATGCCCACAAGGCATTCAGGTCCGGGTATCCCGGGCTTCCGTCGTACAGCACGATGGTGGCGCCGGTGAGCAGGGCGCCAACGGTAAAATTCCACATCATCCAACCGGTGGTGGAATACCAGAAGAAGCGCTCTCCCGGATGCACGTCGTTGTGTAAATGCAGGTACTTGAGGTGTTCGAGCAGATTTCCGCCATGCGAATGGGTGATGGCTTTGGGAACGCCCGTGGTGCCCGACGAGTATAAAATCCAGATAGGGTGGGAGAAGGGCAGGGCTGCAAACTCCTGAATGCTGTTTCTCGGAGCACTTTTCAGGGCATCTTCCCAGACAATGGCGTTCGGGAAATCCTCGGCGCGCATGTTTTCATTCAAATACGGGACAAGCACCAGTTTTTCAACCGTTGGCAGCAATTGAAGCAATTCCCGGACGGTTTCCGATTTATCGAAAGATTTTCCGCCGTAGCCATATCCGTCGCAGGCAATCAGAATGCGCGGCTCGATCTGGGCAAATCGGTCTGCAACGCTCGCTGCGCCAAAGTCCGGCGAGCAACTCGACCATACCGCTCCGATGCTCATACAGGCCAAAACCGCCACCACGGCGTGCGGGCTGTTGGGTAAAAAAGCGGCAACCCGATCGCCTGCCCGGATGCCTTGTTCGCTGAGCCAGGCAGCGAAACTGGCCGTCTGACATTCCAGATCGGACCAGGATATTTCCTGCGTAGGTTTTTGTTCGTTTTTATAAAGTATGGCCGGCCGGGAATTGCTTTTTTGGCGGAAAACATGGTCGGCATAGTTGAGTTTAACACCGGAAAACCACTGGTTGGCCGGCATGCCGGCGCCCCGCAAGACGCTGGAATAGGGCGAGCAACTTTTTACACCGAAATATTGCCAGATGCTTTCCCAGAATTCAGCCGGTCGGTCGGTCGACCATTCCCACAATGCGCGATAAAGCCCCTCGGCATGCCGAAAGTCGAATTGCTGTGGATCAAAAACATCCTGCCCTGTTTCCTTTCGGAAAAAATCAGGCTGAATTGTTTTTGATAACCAGACAAGATATTGAGCCAAATGGCTCTGCTGCATGCCTTCCTTGGTCGGTTGCCACAGCAACCTGGGCGTAGTTTCGTGCCTTTCTGCCTCCATCGCGATATTCTTTGTTAATCTTGACGAACCGGATTCTAATTTCGCGACAAATTCCGGCGATTCTGCCGAATTAAAGAAACAAAAAATTCAGTTATGCGTGCCTTTTCCGCAATTGCTATTTTTTTCTTCACGCTACTATTCGCGGCCTGCGACACTGCCCGGCCCGCGGCAAAGTCCGGCGGAGACGACGGACTGATCGAAGTGGTGTTTTTACAGATGAACGATGTGTATGAAATTTCGCCCATGCCTTCCGACAACTCGGGCGGATTGGCGCGTGTGGCGACCGTCAGAAAGGAATTGCTCGCCAAAAATCCGAATGTGATTACGGTGCTGGCCGGTGATTTTATCAGCCCTTCGGTTATCGGTACGCTGAAATATGATGGAAAACGCATCCGGGGCAAACACATGGTCGAAACGCTCAATACACTGGGGCTCGACTGGGTTGTTTTTGGCAACCACGAGTTCGACTACGACGACCAGGCCGATTTGCAGGCCAGGCTCGATGAATCGAAATTCAGCTGGCTCGGCGCCAATGTGCGTATGAAAAATGCCGACGGCTCTCAAAGCACTTTTTACAAAAACGTTGACGGCAATAAATTAAACTGCGCCGACAACGTGGTGTACACCCTCCGCGACGCCGACGGCACAACCTTCAATCTCGGTATGTTTGGCGTACTGATCGGCACCGGACGAAAACCTTGGGTGACGTATACCGATCCGGTTTCCACGGCCACGCTGCATTATAACGACCTGAAAACCAGAGCCGACGTTGTTGTCGGTCTTACCCACCTCGATGTGGCCGACGACCTCAGACTTGCCTCGATGCTGCCGGCAGTACCGCTCATCATGGGCGGGCACGACCATACCAACATGCTGCGGCGCTCCGGCAACACGGTGGTGGCCAAAGCCGACGCCAACGCCCGGACCGTATACATACACACCCTTCGATATAATACCCGCACGAAAAAAGCCACCGTCACTTCGCAGTTGCGCACCATCGACGGCAGTATTGCCGATGAGCCTGCCACCGCGGCGGTCGTAGCCAAATGGGAGAAGATCAAAAACGAATCGCTTGCCAGTTCGGGCTTCGACCCCAATAAAAAAGTTACCGAGTTGAAACAACCGCTCGACTGCCGCGAAGTAATCGTGCGCATGCAGCAAGCGCCTGCCGGCCAGATGATTACGGCCGCGATGTTGTCGGTGGCGCGTACCCAACCCGTTTGCGCCCTGCTGAACGGCGGCTCCATCCGCGTTGATGATGTGCTGAGCGGCACGCTGACCGAGCTGGACATCGTCAGAATGCTGCCCTTTGGCGGCGGCCTGTCGGAGGTTGAAATGAAAGGTTCGCTGCTGCGAAAAACCCTCGATGCCGGCTGGTCGAATCAGGGGAACGGCGGCTACCTGCATTGGGCCGGCGTGAAAAAAGACGAAGCGAAAAAACAATGGCTGGTCGGCGATAAAATACTCGACGACACCATGGTCTACCGCGTCATTCTGCCCGATTTTCTGCTCACCGGCAATGAGCAGAACATGGCATTCCTCAAAACGGCAATCGATGCCGATGGAAAGAGCAGTAACCCTGAAATTATGAAGGTGGTGAAGCCCAATCCCAATGACAAGAGTGATCTGCGCAACGACATTCGTTTGGCGCTGATCGACTATTTGAGGCCCTGAGCGGCGAGAAAAAGCCGGCAGTGGGTGAATTGTGGGATAAAATGCGTTGAAAACACAACAATTTTTTAACCGGCTTCTTTGACGATGCAAACTTTCCCTACTTTTGCGGGCCTTTTTGGTCAACGACTGAAAAGCAACGAAATTAACCTTTAATTTTTGAGTAAACACAATGGCAAAACGCAAAGTCGACCAGACGGAAATCATCGAAGAAATTCAGGAAGTGCAGGCGCCTTCCCAGCCGTTTTGGGAAAAATATCAAAACTACCTGGTGTACGTCATCGGTGCAATTGCCGTATTGGCGGCTGCATGGTGGGGTTATAAAAGCCTGGTCGTGGCGCCCAAACAACAGGAAGCCGTAACGGCGATGTGGCAAGCCCAGCGCCAGTTCGAAAGCGATTCTTTCAACCTCGCCCTGAACAACCCGGGTGGCGGCGCCGATGGTTTCCTGACCATCGTAGACAAATACAGCGGCACGCCCGCCGGCAATCTTGCCAAGTACTATGCCGGCATTTGCTACCTCAACATGGGCGATTTTGACAATGCTCAAAAATACATGGAGGAGTTTTCTCCGGAAGGCGATCTGTTGCCTACCCTGAAAAAAGGTCTGCTGGGCGACATTGCTTCCGAAAAGAAAGATTTCGGCAAAGCCCTCGACCTGTACGAGTCGGCCAGCAACACCGGCAACAGCGACCTGCTCAAAGCATACTATTGCAAAAAACTCGCCATGCTCAACGAATTTCAGGGCAACAAAGAAGCCGCTCTGAAAGCCTACAAGCGTTATAAAACAGAGTTTCCCAACCAGAACAGCAACGAATGGCAGCAGGTTGATAAATACATTTATCGACTGGGCGGCGGTCAGTAAACCACTGATTTCGTTACTTAAAAGTTAAAGCCGGATGGCGTCACCAGACACCATCCGGCTTTTGCGTTTTGGGTGTAATTAACTAAAAAAACAGGGCCCTGAGGACAAAATTGCCCCTATCGCATTGGCTTTCAGTCAAAAAGGTGTGGCGGTGTATCAAAAATGCACTTACCTTTGTGGCGTCCCTTTTCAAAAGATGGTCTCTCCACTATCCTGATTCACGGCAATTCAGGCCCAATTGGCATGAATTGGCTCGTAATCGGGCCTTTTGGCCAATCCCCCTGGCCGGAGGTATTTTCACAACAATTGCTTCTTAACCGCTTTCATTGGCAAAACAATACCGCTTATGAACTTCATTATTCGTGGCGTAGCGCTTATCGCCGTCTTATTCAGCGCCGCTACCTGGTTGCCGGCACAAAACCCGGCTGTTCAGGACGATTTGCTGCGCGCCGACAAACAGTTCGACCTTTATGCCTACAACATCGCGCGCAGCAGTTATGAAAAGGTCTTGCAGGCCGACCCCTACAATGCCCGCGCATTGGCCCGAATTGCCGATTGCTATGTGCAAACCAACCGCCCGGAAGACGCCCTTCCTTTTTACGAACGCGCTACCAGCGCCCCGGGTATGGACCCCGATGTGATGCTGCGCTACGGCAAAGCCCTGATGATGACCGGTGATTACGTCACCGCAAAAACCTGGTTCCAGTTTTATGGCGAGGGCAACCCGACCGTGGGCCAGCACTTCTCTCAAATGTGCGATTACGCGATCTCCGCTTCCAATAAAGAAGCGTTGTACGTGCCTCGACTCGAAAACCTGAACACCGATGCTGCCGACTATGCACCCGCTTTTTATGGCACTAAAATAGTGTACAACTCGGCCCGAACCGACCTTAAACGCAAAACAAACCCGAAGTCGACTGCCGACTGGACGGGCGGCAGCGCCACCAACCAGCCGTTTATTACGCAGCGCAGCACGACCGATGGCGCTTTGCAAAAACCTGAATTTTTGCGCAGCGACCTGCAAAATACCTGGAACGAAGGCCCGGTCAGTTTCTCTGCCGATGGCAAAAAAGTCGTTTTCAGTCGCAACAACTACATCAATGGCGCCCGGCAAATTGCTGAAAAGGGCCTGACCATGAGCCTCTACACCGCGGATGTCGACAACGGTGAGTGGAAAAATATCCGTGCATTCCCCTACAACGGTTCCGATTACGGGACCGGCTTCCCCTGCCTGTCGTCCGACGGCAATACTCTGTGGTTTGCCAGCAACCGCCCCGACGGCCTCGGCGGCTGGGATATTTATGTGAGCGAGTGGACCGGCACGACCTGGTCGGCGCCTAGTAATATGGGCGCGCCGCTGAATACCGCCGGCAATGAAATCACGCCTTTTATCGCGGGCGACAACCTGTATTTCAGCTCCGATTACCATCGCGGCCTTGGAGGTATGGACGTCTTTCGCGCCGAATTACAGGGCTGGCAGGTAAATAATATTTTTCACCTGGGTCCGGGCGTCAACTCTCCCCGCGACGACTACGGCTTTATTTTCGATGCCTCCGAAAATATCGGTTATTTCACCAGCAACCGCCCGGAAGGCGTTGGTAATGAGGACATTTGGCAAATAAAAAAGAAACTGGATGAATTCGTAATCACGGTCGTCGACGAATACCGCACACCGATTGCCAATGCTGAAATCGACTTCACCGCTTGCGGCGCCGGGGTGATGCGTACTAATGCCCTGGGACAGTACAGTTTTGCCGTTTCGTCAGGACAGGCGGATTGCAATGCTGCCGTGAAAAAATACGGGTACCAATCCACGGATATTCAGATTCGTTCGGCCGGCAAAAAGAACCTGACTGTTACACTGAATACACTTCCAGCCTACGCCGAGCCCGAGCCAACCGCTGCATCGGCGCAACTCAGTTCGCGTGCAGGGATTCCGGCGCAAAGCCCGGCTACGTATTCAACGCCGCTTGCCACCCCTGCTGCCGATGCGATGGTCAACCACTCGCTGAACCTGTACGATGCCGTCGGCCGGCCGCTGACCAACGCTACGGTCGATCTGAGTACCTGCGGCCTGGGCAATATGACGACCGACGCAACGGGTTCGCTGTATTTTCAGTTGCCGGCAGGAACTACATGTTGTCTGGTGGTACAAAAACCGGGTTATGAAGAAGCCGTAATTCCGATCACTTCCAGCAGTTCGGGCGAAAAATCGGTGTCGTTGAGCCCGCTTAACTCACCTGTCGTGCCGATACAAGCCGGTAAAGCTGGTACTTACACCGGTACGATCCTGGATGCAGAAACCATGAACGATGTAGAGGGCGTGACCGTCCGTGCGCAAAAACTGCCGAACGGCCAGATCATGTCGACCACCAGCAACAACCTGGGCCGGTATATCTTCAATCTGGAAGCCGGCGGTTATTATCAGTTTACGTATTTGAAGAAGGGCTATCAGCAGGAGGTGATGAATTACCTCATCAGCGTAAACAACACGGCCCGTACGATCACGCACGTCATTCTTCAACCCGGAACCGGAACGAGCACTGCCGCTGCTACGGCCCCGGCGCAATACACGACCCCCACAAGCGTGTCGCCGACCCGCCTGATGGCGCCGCAAACGACCGCCGTACCCGCTGCGCCGGCAACACCTACCTTCGATGGCTATGCTGTTCAGCTGGCCGCCCAGCCCACGCCGTTTACCGATGCCGACATGAAAAAGTACCAATCCTTGTCGTCGATGGGCAACCTGTACACCGTGCAGGATGAAAAGATGAGCCGGCTGCGCCTTGGCGTCTTTGCCAATAAAGCCGATGCCGACGCGGCCAACAAACAGGCGCAACTGACAGCCAAAGGCTCTTTTGTCGTACCCGAGAAAAAAGCAGAAGAGGCCCTTAAAGTGTCTTCTCAGACGCTTGCAGCGACGCCTGCCGAATACAATACCATTGCTGCCAAAGGCGGCGGCAAGGGCGCCCCGGTAGTCGGTACACAGCCCCTGAGCGCAGCGCCGGTCGCTACCCCTGCGCCGGTGGTCAACCCGATCCGTTATGCCGTACAAATTGCGTCGCTTTCGACCAACAAGTCGGTCGATCTGAATGAATTCTCCTCTTTGTCGAGCCTCGGCAACGTGTATATGAAGCCGGAAAACGAAATGCTCAAAATCCGCGTAGGTATCTGGGAGCAACACGCCGACGCAGAAGAAGCCCAGCAACAGATCGTCCAGCGCGGCTTTAAAGACGCCATTATCGTCACGGAAAAAGCCTCCGACCCCTCGCTTCAGAACTTTTTCATCTCGTCTGTCAACGTCAGCGGCGATGCCCCGGCCCAGTACAGCGCCCCTGCTTCCACGACGCCGAAATCGGCCAAAATGGCCGGAGCAACACCAGCCATCCAAATTGCACCCGGACAGTCGGCCAAGTCGGCGCCAACCGCCGTTCCTGCCAATTACACCCTGGCGCCACCCGCTTCGGCGCTCTCTGCCGAAGGTACGCAATACCTCATCCGGGTATGCCTGATGAACGATCTGGACAATTTTGACCCCAAATCGATCCAGGGCGTTGGCGGAAAACAGGAGCGTTGGCCCATCGCCGAGAGCGGCGCCACGGCCATTATGCTGACCGGCTACACCGAACTCGAATCGGCGCTCACCGCGCTTTATCGCCTGCGCGAGCGCAGTTTCCCCGACGCCTATTTGCTGCGTCAGGAGAACGGTGAGATGAAGAAGTTGCGGTATTGAGCAGTTTATTGTGAATATTTCACGCAAAGTCGCAATGAGGCTGTCTCATAAGTCGGGCCCGCCCAAAATCGTAGAAATATTATTTCACGCAAAGTCGCAAAGCGCGCAAAGAATTTGCTCCTTGGCGGCCTTTGCGGCTTTGCGTGAAACTTTATTCGCCAAGGTTCCTGGGTGCTCAGACTTATGAGACAGCCTCTTTGCGGCTTTTAGTGACTCTTTTTTGACGAAGTTGGATAGAGGGCTATTTGTTTTTTGAACAGTCAAGTCGGACAAAATGAAATCGGCGGGAGATCAGACTTTAATAAAAAACACTTGTATTGGCGGGGCATTCCGAAACCATAAGCGCAGAAAATATCCGCCTGCCGGCAATTGGTTGAGCGACAATTGATAAAGTGGTCCGGTCGATTCTGTTTGTTGAATTCCGGCGCTTCGCCCGCTCACGTGCTGCAACTCGAACAACAGCGGCGTCTCACCGTCCCATTCCACCCATAGATCGTTTTGAACAGGGTTGGGGTACACGCGAGGGTGTTCCGGGGCGGCAGCGACCGTACCGGAAACGCCGCATGCTGGACTGTCCAGCAAGCCCGGCCTGGCTACATTCAGGGTTGCCCAAATGCGCGCTTTTTGACCGACAGTAAAAAATGACATGCAGGCATCGTCGGTGTAGTCCATATAATTCATAAACATGGCATTGTTGCCGCACGAATACTGCGGATAGGCCGGGCAACCGAAGAATGGGCCGCGCTGCACCGGGGTGTCTCCGATACCGTCGTCGTCGGTACAGATATTTTCCAGGCCGCCCCAGATGTGTTGCAGATCAAAATAGTGCCCGATCTCGTGCGTGGCCGTTCGGCCAAGGTGGTGCGGAGCGTTAAAGGCCGCCAGCCCGATTGTTCCGAAATATTTCGGGTCGACGACCACGCCCTGTTCTTCGGGTGGCGCTATACCGGGATAAGTTCCGTAGCCCAGAATCCCGCCTCCGATGCCCGCTACCCAGATATTCAGATAATGCTCGGGCGCCCAGGCGTCGTGTCCGCCCAGGGCGGTATAACAAATTCTCGGACTGCCGTCGGGCGCCTCAGCCATACCGATATTGAGCCAATCGGTAGCGGTACGGGTGATGCCGTTGGTCGATTGCCCGTCGGGTGTCAGCGTCGCGAGGCAAAATTCGATTTCCACATCGGCGGCAAAGGGTTGAAAAGCCTGCGGAATACTGCCCGCATTACTGTTTTGCAAACGGAAGTCGGCGTTCAGCACATCGATCTGACTTTGTATCTGGGCATCCGAAATATTCTCAAATGGCCCGAAGTACACCACGTGAACAACCACCGGAATACGAACGATCTCGCGCTGACGGGCGTCGATGCCCTCCGCTTCCCGGTTTATTGCATTTTGAAGCAGTGCCCGTTTGGCGGCTACTTCAGGAAATCTGCGGGCATTCCGTTCCGCAAGATGGTCAGTATAGCATTGCGCCTCGACGCGGGTAGTGGCGAGCGACAAAAACAGAAGAGCAGTTATCAACAGGCGGAAAAAGTGCATGGCGGCAATTTTTTTAAAAAAATTCGAGGTCCTTGGCAGCGTTGGAAAAACACCACGCGTTTAGGTGTTAATTTTCATGTAAAAAGATTCCGGGGTTTACGGTTTACTCCGGAGTCAAATGTTCGAAAAGTAGGTTTTTTTAGTTGGTTTTGTTTGTGGCAAAGGGGCTTGCGCAACGCAGCCCCCTTTGTATTTTTTGTCGATAATGTCGCTTTCAGGCAACCTAATGCGCGATTTTTGATTTCATACGCTTACATTGCCTGACAAACAATCCAAACTTACTTTTATGAAATACAAATTCTTCCTGTTTGTTTTTGTCCTGGGAGGCGCAGGCCAACTGTTGAGCCAGAACCAGCCCCCCGTTTTGAACAACCTGACGGCTGTTACCAATTGGTCGAACCAGACGGTTACCCTGACCTATGACGTGTCGGATGCAGAAAACGACCCACTGGATATCCGGGTTCAGGTGTCCAATACCGAGGGCAACACTTACACCCTGACGGGGCAAATCACGGCAACGGGCGATATGGGTTTTCCGGTCACGCCCGGCCCTGGTAAAACGATCAATCTCGACTTTTCGGCGCTGACTTCGCTCACGGGTCCATTTACCGTTCGGGTGATTGCCGATGATCAACAACCGTTTGATTATCAGTCGCTCGTGGATGCCGTCGACAGCAACCGTTTGCGCAACGACCTGATGTTTGTCCAGGGCATTCGGCACCGAATCAGCAACCCGGCCCAATTGGCTACGACACAGGATACCCTGCGGAATTGTTTCGTCCAGGCTGGGCTTTACATGAATGAACAGACGTTCCCGTACCAAAATTACACCGGTCGTAACATCATCGGCACGCTCCGCGGCATCCAGTCGGGCGAACAGGTGGTGATCGTCGACGCGCATTACGACTCGGTGATCGACGCGCCCGGGGCCGACGACAACGGTAGTGGAACGGTGGGTGTAATGGAAATTGCCCGTTTGCTCAGTGAGTACCCGACGCGCAAAACAGTGCGTTTCATCGGATTCGACCTCGAAGAAGCCGGTCTGATCGGCAGTTTGCGCTACGTCCAGAGCGGCATTCCCAATGGTGAAGATATTCTCGGGGTGTATAATTTCGAGATGATCGGTTATTACACCGAAACGCCCAATACGCAGGATGTGCCCACGGGTTTCAATCAGTTGTTCCCGGCGGCCTACAACGAGATTCAAGCCAACCAGTTTCGCGGCGATTTTTTGATCAATGTCGGCAATTTCAACTCGCTCGCTTTCGGCCAGGAATTTGAAAACCTCGCCGCGCAATACGTACCCGATCTGAAAGTGATCTCTATTTTCCCGCCGGGCAACAGCGAGATCGCACCCGACCTGCGCCGTAGCGACCATGCCCGTTTCTGGGATGCCGGCCACGAAGCGCTGATGCTGACCGACGGCGCCGATTTCCGCAACGATTGTTACCATACCCCGATGGATACCTTGGACAAGTTGAACTTTACCTTTATGTCCAACGTCGTAAAAGCCACCCTGGTGGCAGCGGCGGTCAAGGCCGACGTAGTGCACGGCGATTGGTCGACGGTCAGTTTTCAGGGCGTTCCAAGTGCAACAAACAACCTGAACGATCCCTGCGATATGTTCGTGCGCCCGCTCAACAATGGGACCTTGATCTTCACTTCTTCGCGTTGCCCCTGGCACGAGGTTCAGGTTGAAGTGTTCGATGCCAAGGGCAGTCTGCTGTATCACGAAACCGTTCAGTTGTCCAATTCACCCGGCTATACGCAATTTATCCAGGTGCCCACACCGCTGAGTGCCGGAACCTACCTGGTGCGCCTGAGCGGCGAATTTGGAAGCAAGGTTCAGAAGATGCTGATCCCCTGATCGGCGCCGGTTGCATAAAAGGCTTCAAACCTTGTCGGAATTTCCTCCCGTAAGGTTTGGAGCCTTTTTATTTTTGCCGCCATGCGGGTTTTTACCGACTTGAATAAACTACCCAACTTTCGCCGTGCCGTTGTGACAATTGGCTCCTTCGATGGAGTGCACTACGGCCATCGGCTGATCCTGAGAAAAATGCACGAACTCGCCCGTAAAATCGATGGCGAGACGGTGGTCATTACCTTCGATCCGCATCCGCGCACCATTGTGCAGGCGGGTGATCCCGATTTCAAACTCATCAGCACGACGGCGGAAAAAATTGAATTGCTGCGTGCGGAAAAAGTCGACCACGTGGTGGTAGCGCCTTTTTCGCAGGAGTTTGCCCGGCAATCCGCCGATGCTTACATCCGCGATTTTCTGGTCAATAGTTTTCAGCCCAGTATTGTCGTCATCGGTTACGATCACCGTTTTGGCAATAACAGGGAGGGCAATCTCGACACACTGCGCGCGGCGGCGACCGGTTTTGGTTTTGAAGTGGTGGAAATTCCTGCTCAGGAAATCGACGAAATCGCCGTCAGCTCTTCCAAAATTCGCAAGGCCCTCGAACAGGCGAATATTCAACTGGCCAACCGGCTGCTGGGGCACTCCTTCAGTTTTATCGGAACGGTACTGCACGGCGACGGTCTGGGTCGGCAAATGGGCTTCCCGACGGCCAACCTGTCTGTCGATAATCCATACAAAATCATTCCACCGCCCGGCATTTATGCCGCTTGCACCTGGGTAGGCGAGCGCCGTTACGATGCCATGCTGTACATCGGCGACCGGCCCACGATCGAGGGCAAACCGCAGATGCGGGTGGAAGTCAATCTGCTCAACTTTTCAGGCGACCTCTATGGTCAAATCCTGCGGGTGGATGTGCTGGATTTTATCCGCCCGGATCAAAAATTTGATTCACTGGAAGCCCTGACAGCGCAAATACAGGCGGATCAGGTTGAAATTGAAAAAAGACTGGCAGAACTGAAAAAAGCGCGGCCAGCCGACGACGTGGCAATTGTCATCCTGAATTACAACACCCGCCGGCACCTCGAACAGTTTTTACCCTCGGTGGTCGCCCATAGCGAAGGCGCGCGTATTATCGTGGCCGACAACGGCTCGCCCGACGATTCGATCGCTTTTTTGAGGACTCAGTATCCGAACGTGGAAGTGCTTGATTTACAAGTCAATCACGGCTTCGCCCAGGGATACAACGAAGCGCTGCGCCAAATCGATGCCGACATTTACGTCGTGTTGAATTCCGATGTCGAGGTGACGCCCGGCTGGATGGAGCCCATTCTTGAAGCCATGCGGAAAGACGAACGAATCGCCATTGCCCAGCCTAAAATCAAAGCCTGGCGCGACAGGGAACGGTTCGAATACGCCGGCGCAGCAGGCGGCTGGATCGATGCCCTGGGGTATCCTTTCTGTCGCGGGCGGATATTCAGTTTGTCGGAGCCCGATACGGGTCAGTACGACGATCCGCAAGCCTGTTTTTGGGCCGCGGGCGCCGCTTTTTTTATCCGGGCAAAACTTTACCATGCCTTTGGCGGTTTCGACGGCGATTATTTTGCCCACAACGAAGAAATCGACCTCTGCTGGCGGATCAAACGAGCCGGATACGGTGTGTGGTGTTTCCCGCAATCGGTGGTGTATCACCTGGGCGGCGGCACGCTCGAATACGAAAACCCGCGCAAGGTGTTCCTCAATTTCCGCAACAGTCTTTATACATTGCTCAAAAACGAAACTGCCGCAAAATTGTGCTGGCTGATTCCGGCACGATTACTGCTCGACGGTCTGGCCGGCGTGCGGTTTTTTCTGAAAGGACAATTCGCCGCGATCGGGGCGATTGTCAAAGCGCATTTTTCATTTTACGGCAACTGGTCTGCTACGCTAAAAAAAAGAAAACAGGCGATGCAAATCATTGAACAACAAAGTGTTGCTCCCGACATGGACCGCTCCGGCGTTTATCCGGGCAGCATCGTCTGGGCTTATTACGCCCGGGGTATCAAATCCTTCAAACGCCTTTTTTAAGCCGGGGCAAAGGTCCCTGGCACCCGAAGCATGAAATACGAACTTATTTACAAAGACGACGACATCCTGGTGGTCAATAAACCCGCCGGATTGCTCACGATACCTGATCGCTTCGGCAATAAAGACAGTTTGCTCGAAGCCCTGCAAAAAGACTTTGGGCACGTACTTACTGTGCACCGCCTCGACCGCGAAACCAGCGGTATTCTCTGCTTCGCCCGCAACGAAGCGGCGCATCGCAGCCTTTCCATGCAGTTCGAGCGTCATACGACCGACAAGTTCTACCTGGTGCTGCTCGAAGGCATTTTGCACCACGACGAAGGCGAAATCGACAAACCCATCGGGGAGCACCCGACCATTGCCGGGAAAATGGCGATCAGCAACTCCGGCAAACCCTCTCTTACTTTCTATCGGGCTCTGGAGCGTTTTCGCCACTTTACATTGGCCGAAGCGCTGATTAAAACGGGACGGACACACCAGATCCGCGTGCATTTTCAAAGTATCGGATACCCACTCGCGGTGGATGCCCTGTACGGGCGTCGCCCCGCGTTTTTTTTGTCTGAAATAAAAGGAAAGGCTTATAAATCAGGAAAATACAGTGAGGAAGAACGCCCGATGATGGAGCGCACATCGTTGCACGCTTTCCGTTTGCGCATCGATCATCCGGTTACGGGCGAACGGATGGAGTTCAAAACCGAATTGCCCAAAGACTTCAACGCTGTACTGACACAATTGAGGAAATGGGGAGTTTAGTAGTGATGAGTAATGAGTGATGAGTGCGGAGTGAGGAGTGTGTGATGGGTTGCAATTTTTTCACATTTTAAACAGACATTTGACGTGATAGAACAATGGTTAGGTATGGATTGGGAATCGGCCAGTTTGATCGTATTAAATCTCATACTGATCGAGAGCCTGCTCTCGGTCGATAACGCCGCCGTATTGGCCACGATGGTCATGGATTTGCCTGCCAGTCAGCGGCCGCGTGCGTTGCGGTACGGCATTATCGGGGCGTATGTTTTCCGCGGTCTTTGCCTGTTGTTTGCTTATAAACTGGTCAAAATCTGGTGGTTAAAGCCGCTCGGCGGTCTTTATCTGCTCTGGCTGGCCGTCGATTATTTTAAAAAACCGCTTCGCTACGGCGACGCCGGGGCCGATATTTTCAAATTTCTGACCATCGCCGGCTTCCTGTATGTCGTACAGGCCGAAGTGCCGGTCGATCTGGCTGGCTTTACGTTCAACTTGTACTGGCTGGTGCAAGCGGGGCTGGGGATTTACGCCATTTACCTGCTGTACAGCCTCTTCATCCTGCCGGCGGATGCCGCCGACGATGGCCAGGTAAACAAATCAAACAACCGGATTTACCAGTTTTTCAACACCCAGGTCGGCGCTTTCTGGAGTACGGTGATTTTAGTGGAGATCATGGATCTCGCATTTTCCATCGACAACGTATTTGCCGCCGTGGCATTTACCGACAACATCTGGCTGATCTGCATCGGTGTATTTATCGGTATTCTGGCCATGCGTTTTGTGGCGCAATGGTTTGTTCAATTGATGGAAAAGTATCCGTTTTTGGCCAATGCTGCCTTTTTGGTCATCGCCATTCTGGGCCTGAAACTGACACTTTCCGTCATTGCGCACCTGGCGCCCGAATCGGCCTACGCCCGCCTGATGGAAACCGAAGCAGCTGATTTGGGTGTTTCCCTGCTGACCATGAGTTGTTTCGGCCTGCCGATCCTGAGTTCCCTTTTGTTCAATTATCCGCGCCGCAATCCGACACCTGCTTCGACGGAAAGCGCGCAAACTTTGTCGGAGACAGGGCCTTTGGACGAAAATACCCAACGCTAAATCAAAGAAGTCAAGACGGGTAGCAGCCAAACTTTTACCTTTGCGCTTCCCAAACGGGTACAACCGAATTTTTCGAGCGAAAAAATACCACGATCCATGTTTCAAAGTCTGAGCGATCGCCTCGAAGGCGCGTTTAAAGTGCTGAGCGGCTCCCACAAGATTACCGAACTCAACGTCGCCGAGAGTATCAAAGAGATCCGTCGCGCGCTGGTAGCCGCCGACGTGAACTATAAAATTGCCAAGGAATTCACCGACAAGGTGCGCGACAAGGCAATGGGCGCTGAAAACGTGCTCAAAAACGTCAACCCCGGCCAGCTCATGGTCAAGATCGTCATGGACGAACTGACCGAGCTCATGGGCGGCCAGTCGGTGGGCATCAATGTAAAAGGTTCGCCTGGTGTGGTGCTGGTGGCCGGTTTGCAGGGTTCGGGTAAAACAACCTTCTGCGGCAAACTCGCCAAATACCTCAAGGAAAAACGCCAGATGTCGCCACTGCTCGTCGCCTGCGACGTGTATCGCCCCGCGGCCATCGATCAGCTGGGTGTGCTCGGCGACAGCATCAAAGTGCCCGTTTACAAGGAAGTTGAGAATAAAAACCCGGTAGAAATTGCCAAAAACGCCCTGGCGCACGCCAAGGCGCACGGCCACAACGTCGTCATTGTGGATACCGCCGGCCGCCTGGCCGTCGATACCGAGATGATGGATGAGGTCGCCGCTATCAAAGCTGCCGTCAACCCGACCGAGTCGCTGTTTGTGGTCGACTCCATGACTGGTCAGGACGCCGTCAACACCGCCGAGGCGTTCAACCAGTACATCAATTACGACGGCGTTGTGCTCACCAAACTCGACGGCGACACCCGCGGCGGTGCCGCCCTGTCGATCAAATACACCGTCGGCAAGCCCATCAAATTCGTGTCGATGGGCGAAAAACTCGATGCGCTCGATGTGTTCTACCCCGACCGTATGGCCCAGCGCATCCTCGGCATGGGCGACATTGTGTCGCTGGTGGAAAAAGCGCAGGCTGAATTTGACGAAGAAGAAGCCAAGCGGGTAGAAAAACGCATCAAACAAAACAAGTTCGATTTCAACGACTTCCTCGGACAGATGCAGCAGATCAAAAAGATGGGCGACATGAAAAGCCTGCTTTCCATGATTCCCGGCGTCGGCAAGGCACTGAAAGACGTGGAGATCGACGACAAGGCGCTGGTAAAGGTCGAGGCCATTATTCAGAGTATGACGCCCACAGAGCGCGGCAACCCCGATCTGATCAACCTCAGCCGCAAAAAACGCATCGCCAAGGGATGCGGACAGACGCTGGATCAGATCAATCTGTTTATCAAGAACTTCAACGATATGCGGAAGTTCATGCACCAGATGGCCAACAGCCCGGCCGGCAAAATGGGTGGCATGCCCGGCGGTATGCCCAAAGGAATGCCGAAGGGATTGCCGGGGAAATTCCGGCGTTGAGAATTGGAAGTCTTTCACCGTTTGTAAAAAATTGAAAACTCCTTGTCATCACATGCGACAAGGAGTTTTCAATTTTTCAAATGCTCTTTGCAAGGGGGTTGTTGATCAATGTAAAGTTGGCAAGTCTACGGTTGCCGCTGCGCCGCCCTCAGGTAAGCCGTTCCGGTCGGGTCGGCCATCAAACCGGTATG
The DNA here is from genome assembly GCA_016787345.1 of Saprospiraceae bacterium. Lineage (GTDB taxonomy): Bacteria > Bacteroidota > Bacteroidia > Chitinophagales > Saprospiraceae > M3007. Next base: position 43,004 of record JAEUUU010000127.1, read on the forward strand.
GATGCTTGTGTCGCGTAGCCCGGCGGGAGGCAAATTGATTCGACCGCCGGGGTCGGCTTTCAGTTCGAGTTGATGAATGGCAAAACCAGCCAGCAGGAGCAGGCCGATGACAGTGATTGTTTTCATGGTAATAAACGTAATAGTGAATGTTAGGGGTTAAGACACCCAAGGCTTCCGACAGGTTACAAACTGAAATGATTGCGCTTTTGTCGCTTACGCGTCAATTATCCCAATTCTATCACCGCCATATTCCAAAAAATCGCCAACTTTCGCAACCCTGATACCCCTTAAAGGTTAGTCCTGTCTCCTCCTGTCTCATTCTGACCTAAATCGTTCATCTTTTAATTTATTCACCATGTTGAGAACTTGCCTCGTAATGCTCGTGGCCGGTCTGTGCGCGTTATGGCCATTAAACGGACAAAACACTTTTCAAAAACATTATGGCGGTCCTGGCGACGACCACGGCGCCGATGTCGTAGCGGTCGGTGATGGCTACGTTGTGGCCGGCTATACCAATTCGTCGGGCGCCGGAGGCCTCGACGGTATGTTGATGAAAGTGGACCTCAACGGAAATGTTGTGTGGCAGAACCATTACGGAACGTTTGAGGATGACCAGCTCAGCCAGGTGACGCGCGGCAACGACGGGGGTATAATAGCCGTCGGCGATACCTACGGCGTCAACGGCAACCGCGATTTGTGGATATTGAAAACAGATGAACTGGGGAATGTTCAATGGAATAAATGGGTAGGCGGCGACCAGCATGATTTTGCGCATGAGCAGGGCAAAATCCTGGCCTTGCCCGATGGTTACGTCATTTCCTTTATCCAATACAGCACCCTTTTTAACGGGAGCGCACAAACTGCGATTCTTCGGATCGACAACGCGGGTAATGTGATTTGGGAAAAATCCT
>JAEUUU010000172.1 GCA_016787345.1 Saprospiraceae bacterium
AAAACGATCCACCGGCCCCCCGCCCCCAGGGCAAACGCATTAAAATCTTCATCGGCTTAGGAAAGGAAAATACGGGAAGAGCTCGGAAAGACCCTATTGACCATTTATGTTGTGGAAAGGAAAAACCCTTTTGAAAATCCGTGCCAATCCGGGTCATCCGTGTCATCCGTGTCATCTGCGTGGCTATCCATTCCCCATGATCCTTGTTTATACCTCGTGTTTCCTCGTTTCTTTTTCGAGGGTTTCGGAAGTGTGGATAGCCACGCGGATGACACGGATGACCCGGATTTGCGCGAATCGGCCAGCCTTTTATCCGAAAAAATGTCTGGGATATTTACCTCATTTTGCAGCGCGGTCAATTGCTGTCTTTAATGCGTTTGCCCTGATCCTCCGTCCCGTCACACACAATTCAAATTATCCCAAAATTAACCCAGGGACAATGCTACACAAACCGTTCTTTTCTTCGTTATTCGATGTGTTGAACATCGGACGCCTTTACACGATATGATTTTAACCACCATTCTCCTCCTTTTCCTCACTACCATCCAGCCGCCGGACACTCCCCCGGCCGGCTTCCCCGTCCATGAAAACATGGCGCTCATCCCCGGCGGTACGTTTCAGATGGGCGACGTGATGGGCGATCAAATACAATCCGACGAAACGGTCCACACCGTCACGGTCGATACCTTCTACCTCTCCAAAACGGAGCTGACTTTTGACGAATACGACGTATTCTGCTCTGCCACCGGCCGTAAAAAACCTTTCGACTACGACTGGGGAAGGGGCCGCCTCCCGGTGGTCAATGTGGACTGGTACGACGCCGTCGAATACTGTAACTGGCTAAGCGCACAGGAAAACCTGCCACCGGTGTACACCATCGATAAAACGCGGCAGGACCCCAACAATCAAAACAGAAACGATACGAAAAAATGGATCGTCACGGCCGACTGGAGCGCCAAAGGCTACCGCCTGCCCACCGAGGCCGAATGGGAATATGCAGCCCGCGAAGGCGGCAAAAAAGTGCGCTTCGGCAATGGCCGTGACGTGATCGACCCTGCGGAAATCAATTTCGACGCCCGCGTCGATTACAAAAAAAGTTTTTCCATCGCGGGCGAATGCCGCCTCCAAAACGTCCCCGTCGACCATCTGGGGGCCAACAGCCTCGGCCTGCGGCACATGAGCGGCAACGTGTGGGAATGGTGCTGGGATTGGTACGACGGCGCCTATTACAGCCAAAGCGACGGCGCACGCAACCCCTCGGGACCTGGCGCCGGGAACTACCGCGTTTGTCGCGGCGGCTCGTGGAGTTATCGTCCAGAGTACTGCCGGGCGTCGGGCCGGTTCTATGACCTCGCAAACATCGTGTACGCCTATCTGGGGTTCCGCGTGGCTCGTGGCTATTAATCTTTATCCCTTCATTAAAAAACTACCGGTTCCTTTACAAAACATGATTTTACTCACCCTCCTCCTCTTCCTCACCGCCATCCAACTGCCGGACACTCCTCCGACCGCCATCCCCGTCCATGAAAACATGGCGCTCATCCCCGGCGGTACATTTCAAATGGGCGACCTGTTTAATGATGGCAGTACTGATGAAAAACCGGTACACACCGTCACGGTCGATACGTTCTACCTCTCCAAAACGGAGCTGACTTTTGAGGAATACGACGCTTTTTGCAAGGCCACCGGCCGCGAAAAACCCTCCGACAAGGGATGGGGCCGCGGCCGCCGACCGGTAATCAATGTGGATATATACGACGCCATTGAATATTGCAACTGGCTGAGCGCAAAGGAAAACCGGAGCCCCGTGTACCGCTTTGAAAAAACAAGTCCGGACGGAAGTGAAGGGATTTTCAAAGCCGACTGGAGCGCCAATGGCTACCGCCTGCCCACCGAGGCCGAATGGGAATACGCGGCCCGCGAAGGCGGCAAAAAAGTGCGCTTTGGCCATGGCCGCGACACGATCGCTCCTTTTGAAGCCAATTTCAACTGCAGTGATTATTACAAAACAAGCTATTCCGTCGCAGGAGATTGTGAGGAGCAAAAGACCGTGCCCGTCGATGAAATGGGCGCCAACCGCTTCGGATTGAAACACATGACAGGCAATGTATGGGAATGGTGCTGGGACTGGTACGACGGTATGTATTATCGCCAGAGTCATAATGCGCACAATCCGACGGGGCCGGCAAACGGCGCGTACCGCGTCTGTCGTGGCGGCTCGTTGGGCTACGGCCCCGAAGACTGTCGGGCGGCATCGCGGTACAGGGTTAGCGCCGACACCAGGTTTTATGTACTGGGTTTTCGCGTGGCCAGAAGTCGGTGATGGCCGATGGTTATCGTTTTTCAACGAGATGTATCGACATCTGACACAAAAAATCCGCCGTTAATACGCCAGATAAAACAACTTCACCACCCCCGGACTTGCCCCTTGCGCGTTCAAGGTATTGGTCGTCAAACTGTCGGGGAAAAGCCCGGCGCCGTCGATACGGGCTTTCCGGATCAGGTCGCTTTCCCAGTCGCAGTAGTATAATGTACCCCGCAGGGCATCCACTTCCACGGCAGCGGGTGAAATGGGCAGCGGCGTAAACTGCGGCGCCGGGTTGTCGAGCGACGACCAGCCGATCCGGTTGGCTTTGTTGCAGGCCCAATAGATGCCCCGGTGCAGGGTGTCGAGCGACAATCCATCGGGATAAAGTCCCGGCTCGGCGATAAATTCGGGCTCCTGCCGCCCGCTGTCGAGGAAGATGCGGCCGATTTTGTGGTTTTTAACGTCGGTCCAGTACAACACCTGGTTTTGGACGTCGAGCTCCACGGAAGAAGGGCGCCCGTTGATTTTCCCGACCAGCGAAGGAATCAATACGCGCCCTTCGTAATCAAAAACAACGATGGTAGAGTCGTAATGGTCGGCGCAGTAGATGCGTTTACGCACCGGGTCGAGGGCAATGCCGGCGGGGTATTTCAACTGTCCGGTGAGCCGGCTTTTGAAGCTGCCCTTTTCAATCGTTTTCAGGTCAGGGTCGAGGCGGGCGCTCGACAGGCAGCGGTAGGCGTCGTGTCCGTTGGCCCAAAACAATTGCCGGCTGGCGGGGTCATAGTCGATGCCGATGACGGTTTGGGTTCGCACGACTTGCCAGGAGGTATTGGCAGTCGGGTCGACGATGGCAATGCCATTTTCATTTCTGACAAAAAGAAAGGGCCGGGGCCGTGAGGCGTCGGCGTTGATGTTCTCCGGCCGGCAGGCTTTGTATATCCAAAAAATAGCGACCAGAATGACCAGTCCGGACAAGGCTGCAAGACGCCGGCGTTTGGGGGCGGCAGCCGCGGTGGGGGTGTTTTTTTCCACGAGCTCGGCCTGAGCTGCATCGCCGATAATGGATTTTTGGTTTAAAAAATCACTGACAGACTCGAATCCCAGGTAAATGGCAAACATCTCCCGCGTGCTGCGGTTGCCGGTACTTTCGCGGGTGATAAAAATCCGCCGAAAGGAAAAATAGCTCAGGCGCGGGCTTTGCACGTCTCCGCCTTTCACCCCGTCAACTCCGCACAGGGCGGCTTTTTGCGGGTCGGCCCGGCAAATTTGTTCCAGGCGCGTGTGAAAATTGCGCAAAAAGGCGTCGATTTTGAACTTGTTCCAGGTGTGCGGCGGCTCTCCACCCTGTTCGTCGGCGATGAGGCGCGCTACCTCTTCCCAGTATTTTTCAATGGCATTCATGGTTTGAAGCGGCAATGATCCTTTGCAAACTTATTGCAGATTTGATTTGCAAATCCTGTTGCAGGATTAAATCGTTTTTGCAGCGAGATGTTTGTCCGAGAAACAAAAAATATCTGCTCACACTCTTGACAAACATCATGATGAAAAACAAATCGCTACTCTCACTGCTGCTTTTGGGGCTGCTGTTCGCTACGGCCGGTTGTAAAAAAGACAATGACGACGACGATCTCACCTGCGGCGAACGCCTTGAGGGCGACTGGCGCGCCTATTCTTTCGAGATCGACGGGACGCAGTTTCTCGGATATAACGGGCAAGGCGGGATCAATTTTTTTGAAATGGAATTCTCGGATTTCAACCCCGGCAACAACAACGGCGAGTTGCGGGTCACCTTCCAGTTTTTTGGCGAAGTGCCATCGCCGCCGATCACCGGCCTGTTTTCGCCGGGCACCGACTGCAACAAACTGGATACGCCCGACTTCCTGAACGGCGCATCCTCGACGGTCCGCTGGGATATCATCAGTCTCGACGACTCCCGCCTGATCATCGAAGCCAATGCCGGCGGGTTCAGCTACGAAATCAAACTGGATAAAATATGAGGCTGGTTGTACTGCTTTGGGCCCTGGTTTTTTTGACGGGCGGGCGGGTCGCGGCCCAAACGACCATGGAGGAATACCTCTATGCCACTTATGGTTACAAAGAACAACTGCAAAAAGGCCTGGACGACAAAAAAGGGTATTCCTGGAAACCATTGCTACAGCACAAGTTTGCCTACAAGCGCAACGGTTTTTTCAACGGCCAATA
>JAEUUU010000007.1 GCA_016787345.1 Saprospiraceae bacterium
GCGAGGATGCGAGGATGCGAGGATGCGAGGATGCGAGGATGCGAGGATGCGAGGATGCGAGGATGCGAGGATGCGAGGATGCGAGGATGCGAGGATGCGAGGATGCGAGGATGCGAGGATGCGAGGATGCGAGGATTTGAAAAAAAGGGTTGTTTCTGCTCTCTGATAGCGTTAAATTCATGAATAAGCTATCGAAATAGAGAGCAGAAATAACCCTTTTTTTCAAATCCTCGCATCCTCAAATCCTCGCATCCTCATCTCCTCATTGCTTCCCCGCCACGCCATCCATCCGGATCATATCCTGCATGATGCGCAGGGTTTCGTAGAGCTGGATGTCTTTCGTGCGGTCTTTGATCCAGTCCTGGTTGCGGGCGGCACGGCTGGTGTCGCTCTGGATCTGGGGCAGGTCGGCGGCCAGGTTTTCGACGATGAAGCCGTCGATGGGTTTGAAGATGTTTTCGTAGCGGTCGCTTTCCTGTTTTTGGCGCTGGTCCCAGAGGCGGAATTTTTCCGACTGGAGCGGGTAAATCGTCTGGTCTTCCAGTTTTTTCAGCCGAACGGCGTTGTCCGACACCAGTTTGAAAGTCGGGTCGGCGGTGACGCGGGTATTGCTGGCGGTGCGCAACTGTGCCACATCTGAAATGCGATAGGCATTCTGGTTGAAGTCGACGGCGGGAATGGTATTGGCCTGCAGGGGGTAATCGTTTTCCTGTTCGCCGTTGTCGAGCAGGTTGTAGAAATCCGGCAGGACGATGTCGGGCGTAACGCCGTCGAGCTGAGTGGTTTTGCCGGTGATGCGGTAGAATTTCTGGACGGTGATTTTCATCTGTCCCAGCGGCTTGACGGAGTTGTCGCCCGTGGCGTTGTCCAGATCGAAGAAACGCTGCACGGTGCCTTTGCCGTAGGTTTTGCTGGCGCCGACGATCAGGGCGCGGCCGTAATCCTGCATGGCGGCTGCCAGAATTTCGGAAGCCGAGGCGCTGTAACCGTTGACCATGACGATGAGCGGGCCGCCGTATTGCACCCGCGGATCGAGGTCTTCCATGATCTCGGGGTTTTTCGAGCGGCTTTTCACCTGTACGATGGGGCCCTGTTCGATAAACAGACCCGACATCTGCACCACGTCGCGCAGCGAACCGCCGCCATTGTTGCGCAGGTCGAGGATAATGCCCTTGACGTTTTCGCCTTTGAGTTTTTCCACTTCCTTGGCCACGTCCTGTGCGCAGGAAGTAAGGCCCTGGGGCGTGAAGTCGGCGTAAAACTTGGGCAGATAGATATAACCGACTTTGGCCTCGGGTGTTTGGTTGCTGCGCAGGATCAGGGATTTGGCGAAGCCTTCTTCCATGATGACCACGTCGCGGGTAATCACCACTTCTTTCACCGAGCCGTCGGGTTTCTGGATGGTCAGGTAGACGCGGGTGCCTTTGGGGCCGCGAATTTTGGACACGACGTCGTCGATATCGAAGCCCATGACGTCGATCGGTTCTGCGCCTTCCTGGCCGACTTTCAGCACCACGTCTTTGGGCTGAAGGGTGCCGTCTTTCCAGGCCGGGCCGCCGGCCACGATTTCAGTGACGGTGGTTTTTTCGCCGTCGCTTTGCAGGCGCGCGCCGATGCCTTCGAGTTTGCCCGACATCTGGATGTCGAAGTTTTCTTTTTCCTTGGGCGAGAAGTAGCCCGTGTGCGGGTCGAACACGTTGGTCACGGCGTTCAGGTAGATTTCCATCCGGCGGTCGCGGTCCATTTTTTCCAGGCGTTTGAACCACTTGTCGTACACGTCGAGCACTTTCTGGCGGCTCTCGGCTTCGAGGGTTTCGAACGATTTTTTCTCGCCGGTAAAGCCCGGTTTATCCTGCTTTTCCTGTTCGTCGGTGACGCGGTTGAGCACTTCGTATTTCATCCAGGATTCCCAGCGCTGGCGCAGTTCTGCGTCGTTTTTGGCCCAGTTGAGTTTTTTGCCGTCGGCTTCGAGCGTCACGTTTTGGGAGAAGTCGAGCGGTTTGGCCAGAATTTCCCGGTACCAGCCCTGGGTTTTCGTCAGCGACTGGTCGATGAGTTGGACGGAGACGTTGAAAAACTCGAAAGTGCCGTTTTGCAGCTGGTCGTCGAGCTGGTTTTGGAAAGGCGTCATCTGGTCGATGTCGCTCTGCGTAAAAAAGCGTTTGCCGCCATCGAGGTCTTTCAGGTAGAGGTCGTATACCTGTTTGGAAAAGTCGTCATTGATGGCTTTGGGCTGAAAGTGCATGCGCTCCAGTCCGCCCAGAATAGTGCGGGCCAGGGCCGATTCTTTCTGGGGGTTGGGGTCGTTGCCGAAAAAAGGATTGATTCGGTTGACAAAAAAGGCAACCCCGATGATCCCGAGGAAGGAGAAAAAAATCAGGGACGGTTTGAGTTTCATGTCCGTTAAGGTTTGATCAAAATCAGGCTGGCCAAAAAGCCGGGAGAAATTCTGCATCGCAAATCGAAATGTGAGGTGTTGAACAAAAAAATCAGGTGCAGGGTTGGCTGCCTGCGCTATTGTTAAAATAGCAAACGCAAGAATCTGCCCTTTGTGACGAATGTACGGCCAATTTTCTACAAACGAATGGTTAACGGGGGTTGCGGAGGGAATGCGGGGGGTGAGTGGAAATGAATTGTGAGAGCCGGGTCCTCATTTGCAGTTTTTGAATAGAGGGTAATTGCACCGGTAGCAGAAGCCGCAAGGGTTGATGAACCCGCTTTAAACTTAAAAAAGCACAAAGCGCCGTTTTTGGCAAAATTATTGCCGTACCATTGCCGATCCGACCTTTGTCTGATTTTTCCGGCCAACTGAGCCGTTTCAATTCTAATACACACTTGCACGACGGGGAAGGCGTTTGACACGTCTTTCCCGCTTTTTTTGACAAAAACAGGTCTTGAAACTTGCGTGACTAACCTGTAACCTTGCAGTCCAAAACCCGATCGATACACTATGGATTTCGGCTACCTACTCCGCATCCTGCTCCGCCGCAAATGGCTGATTGCAGGGGTCGCGCTCGGCGCGGCCCTGGCTGCCTATCTGTTTATCGGCCGAAAACCCGAACAATACCGGGCTTCCGTTATCATTTCGACCGGTATCGTCAATTATAAAGGCATCAATTCCGACAATTCGGACGCTTTCGTGCAGCAATACCAGGTCGAAAACGCTTTTTCCAACCTGATCGAATTTGCCCAGTCGCGCTCCTGCATCAAACTGCTGACTATCCACATGCTCCGGCACGACCTTGGCGGCACAGAAGGCCCCGCTTTCCGGCAAGCCAACCGCGCAGTCGTTCCATATTCCGATGCCGAAGCCGGCCAACTCCTGCAGGAAGTCCGCACCCTCGACCTCGACAGCATCAGCGACCCGGCGTTCAGCCAGCAATTCGATTACCTGCTCGACAAAATCGCCCGCGCCTACGGCTACGACCACGATGCCATCCGCCGCAGCCTCAGCGTCAAACGAAAAGGCGGCACCGATTACCTCACGATCGACATGGTGACCGAAAATCCGCAGTTGTCGCAATTTATGGCCAATGCCTATGTGACGCGGTTTTTGACCTATTATCAAAACCTGTCGGTGCGGGAGAAAAAGAAAAACGTGGAATTCTATACCCAACTCGCCGCCGAAAAAAAGGCGGTGATGGATACCATTAAGGAGCGCAAATACGCTTACCTCGCCGCCCGCGGACTGCCGGCGCTGGGCAAACAAAGCGAGGAGCTGGTCAACAAAATCAAACAACTCGAACTCGAACGGCAATCCGCCATGTCGAGCCGCGACGCCGCTGCCGCGTCCGTTCAGCAGATCGACCGCTACCTGGCCAACCGCCAGTCGTTGCACGCCGACGAAACCCGCGGCCGGGTGCTCGACAAATACAGCGCCGCCGACCAGAGCGAACGGGTCCGGCAATTGCGCGAACAAAGCCTTAAAAGCGGCGGAAAAGATCCCGAAATCGAGTCGCAACTCGTTGAGGCACAGGCCGAACTTGAACAAACCATCCGACGCTCGGCCGGCAACATCGGCAAGCCCAAACAAGACGAGTCGCGCCGCACCAAGGAAGACCTCTACAAGGAAAAAGTACAGGCCGACGTGGAGCGCATCGAGGCCGAAAAAGCCGTCGACCGCACCAGCGCCGAACTCGCCCGGGCGCGCGGAGAGTTGAGTATCAAAGTAGGGGAAGACGAGATCGCCAGCGGCATGGAGGCCGACCAGGCGCGCGCCGAAGAGGAATTCAAAAAAGTAAACGAAAACCTTATCGCCGCCAAACTCACGCTGGCCAATGCCGAAAACCCTTTGCATGTGATCGAAAACGCCCAGTTGCCCGAATGGCCCGAACCCAACCGGCAGGTGCTGATCAGCGTGTTTGCCGGTATCGTGGCGGCGACGATGACGATCATCGGTTTGTTTTTGCTGGCCTATTTCGACCACAGCCTGCAATCGCCCGAACTCTTTCGCCGCTACGTGGAAGGTATTCCGCTGCTGGGCGCCGTCAACCGCGTTCCGCTGCGTGGCCTCAACCTCCTGACTGTTTTCCAGACCAGCAGCGAAGTGCCGCAACACGTGGTTTTTCGCGAAAGCCTGCGCAAAATTCGCACCGGCCTGCTCAAATCCGGTCAGCGGATCATCCTGTTCGTCAGTCCCAAACCCAAAGAAGGCAAAACCTTCACCATGAACGCCCTGGCCCATTCCCTGGCCGCCAACGGCAAACGGGTCGTGCTGGTCGATACCAATTTTAAAAGCCCCCGACTGAGCGAATTTGCCGGCGCGCCTTCGGCCAACAGCGAAGCGATCAACCGCGCCATTCGCGAAAGCGGCCTTGCCGAAGTTTTCCGCATGAAAGACCCCAACGGCGACGCTGCGGGCGTCGACGTGATCGGCAATACCGACCTGCACCAATCGCCCTCCGAACTGTTGCCGCCCGATGCGTTCAGGCGTTTTCTCGACCTGCTGGGCGAGCATTTCGACTTTATTTTCCTCGAAGCCGCCGCCCTCAACGACTTTTCCGATGCGCACGAACTGGCGCCATTCGCACAGACCGTCATCGCGGTGTTCAACGCCGGCTCCGTCATCGGCACGGCCGACAAAGACTCCATCCAGTTTTTAAAAGACCTCGACGGGCAACTGAGCGGCGCCATCCTGAGCGGCGTGGATGCCCGCAACGCGGGTTAGAGCAGTCCGCGCCGCAACCATTCCTGTGTTTTCAAAATAGCTGCCATCGACAGCGCGTCGGTGATTTCGCCGTTCAGCACCATGTCTACTGCTTCTGCAAAGGGCAGCCGGCGCAGCTGCAATTGTTCGGTTTCTTCCGGCTCGGCTTCGCCAAAAGTCAATTCCCGGGCCACGTAGGCCACGCCGTATTCGTCGCTGACCGAGTTGGAGGGATGGATTTCGAGCAGGGGCGTCCAGCGGGCGGCGCGAATACCGGTTTCTTCCAGCAGTTCGCGTTGCGCAGCGAGCAGCGGATCGGTACCGATGGGGCCGCCCCCTTCCGGGATTTCCCAGGAATATTGTTGCAGGGTGTAACGGTACTGCCCCACGAGCCAGGTGTACCCTTCCGCATCGAGCGGCACAATGCCGATGGCCGTATTTTTAAAATGAACAACACCGTAAATACCCGGGCCGCCGGAGGGATTCAGCACTTCGCGGTGCGAAACGCTGATCCAGGGGTTGTCGTAGGCCGTTTTTTCCGAAAGGGTTTGCCAGGGATTGGGCGACCCGTCGGGGCCCGCTTTTTTGAATGGTTCTGTATTTTGTTGCATAATGCGTCCATTAACGTTTGAAGCGGGTGTTTTTTCGGAATTTTGCCCAAAATTTTTCCAAATGCTGTTCAAAAACCGATTTGCACCATTCTTCGCCCTGCTGCTGGCAGGCTTGTTTTTGCCCCTTTCCGTTGTTGCGCAACTAACGATCAAGGTCGTCGCCGTGCCCTCAAATACGCCGGCCAATGCCAACATTTACATCGTGGGCACTTTTAATAACTGGAACCCGACCGACCCCACCAAAATTCTCACGCCGCTCGGTGGCGGGCAATACGAGATCGTGCTCAACCCGCCCGTGGGTACGGTAGAGTTCAAATTCACCCGCGGCGGCTGGGGCACCGTGGAAGGCAACGCCAACGGCGGCCAGTTGCCCAACCGCGTAACCACCTACAACGGCCAGCCGAAAACCGTCGAAGTCACGATCCTGACCTGGGAAGACCTGGCTGGCGGCGGCAATTCCACGGCGGCTTCGAACGTGACGGTGATCGACAACAATTTTTACATGCCCCAACTCAACCGCTACCGCCGGGTGTGGATCTACCTGCCGCCCGACTATACCACCAGCACCAAAAATTATCCCGTGCTGTACATGCACGATGCCCAAAACCTGTTCGACGTCACGACCAGTTTCAGCGGCGAATGGGAAGTGGACGAATCGCTGAACGAACTGTTCTCTCAGGGCGACTACGGCTGCATCGTGGTGGGCATCGACAACGGCGGCGCCGACCGGCTCGACGAATATTCTCCCTGGGTCAACAGCGAATACAACGAGGGCGGGCAGGGCGCGGCGTACGTCGAGTTCCTGACCAGCACGCTCAAACCCTACATCGACCAGCACTACCGCACCCTGCCCGGCCGCAACACCACCGGCACCATGGGCAGCAGCATGGGCGGCCTGATTTCCATGTATGCCCTCGCGGAGCGTCAGGACGTATTCGGCAAGGCCGGCGTGTTCTCCCCCGCTTTCTGGTTTGGTGGCGACGGGCCGGTTGATCACGTCTTGGCCAACCCGAAAGAAGGCGACGTGAAAGTCTATTATCTGGCCGGCGCCGACGAAGAAAACGACGGCAACCAGTCGAACTACGTCGTGGCCGATATGCAGGCCGTGGCCAATGCCATGAGCACGGCCGGATTCGGTCCCGCTGAAAAACAGGTTGTGATCGAAAGCGACGGCAAACACTCCGAATGGTTCTGGGCGCGCGAATTCCCCGACGCCTACGTGTGGCTGTTTCAAAACGCCGTCTCTACCGACAATACGGCCAATGCCGCGGCATTCGGCGTGTACCCCAACCCCGCCGGCGACTGGATTCGCCTCAGCGGTTTCGAGTCGGGCGCTCGCGTAAAAGTGCAAATACTGGGCGCCGACGGCAAATTGTGGCGCGACAGCACCCTCGGTGCAAGCGAAGCCCTGTGGACCGGCGACCTGCCCCCGGGCGCGTACATCGTCAAAGCCCGTGTGAAGGGCAAAGCCTGGAAAACAGCTCGGTTGATTTTGCAGTGAACTTGGGAGCGCCCAAGGCGTGTAATGCCCACTCCCCTCCGCGTTCAATCATTCAAACGATATGCGCCCTTTTTTGCTCTTTTTTCTCGCCCTTTCCTTCCCGCTTTTCGGCCAGGAGCCCGTGTACGACTTAATACCCCGCCCCGCCGAATTGAGCCCTCAAAGCGGATTTTTTACTTTGAAAAAAATTGCGCTGGTGCGGCAGCCCGGGGGCTTTTCTCCGTTCAAAACCTGGCTGGAGGCCAAAAAAGGCGTCGCTGTGCGGCAAAGCCCGAAGCCGGCGCGCAAAGGCAGTATTGTATACGCGGCATCCCCTGCGTTGCCCGCCGAAGGCTACCTGTTGCACATCACGCCCGAAAACGTCAGCATCTACGCTTCTTCTCCAGCGGGCTTTTTTTATGCCGAACAAACGCTGGTGCAACTCGCCGAACAAAACGACGGCCGACTACCCTGCGCGCTCATCCGCGATCAGCCGCGATTTGCGTGGCGAGGCATGCACCTCGACGAGAGCCGGCATTTTATGGGCAAAGAATTTGTCAAAAAATACATCGACTGGCTGGCCTCGCTCAAAATGAACGTGTTTCACTGGCACCTCACCGACGCCCAGGGCTGGCGCATCGAGATCAAAAAATACCCCAAACTGGCCTCTGTGGCCGCCTGGCGCCCCGACCGCGGCGGCTTGCTCAACAGCGAAGCCGATACCGCCCGCGCAGGCGAACCCCTGACTTACGGCGGGTTTTATACCCACGACGACATTCGCGAGATCGTGCAGTATGCCGCCGAACGGCAGATTACCATCATCCCGGAAATCGAAATGCCGGGCCATACCACTGCTGCGCTCGTGGCCTATCCGGAATATTCCTGCACGGGAGGTCCGTTCCCCATGCCCGGCGGCGCCAAAAACTGCCCCTATCCCAATTTTTGCGTGGGCAACGAACAGACTTACGTCTTCCTGCAAGACATCCTGCGCGAGGTGATGGATCTTTTTCCCTCTGCCTACATTCACATCGGCGGCGACGAAGTGGAACGCCAGCAATGGCAAAAATGCCCGCGCTGCCAACAGCATAAGGATTCGCTGAGACTGGCCGACGAAGCGCAACTCCAGGTGTATTTCACCAAACGCATCGAAGATTTTTTGTTGCAAAACGGCCGCCGGCTCATGGGCTGGGACGAGATCATGGAAGGCGGCAACCTGAGCAGCACCGCCGGCGTAATGGTATGGCGCGGCGAAAACCTGGCCCGGGAAGCGACGCAGGCCGGGCATCCGGTTGTTATTGCCCATAATTATTACTTCGATTTGTATCAGGGCAATCCGCTCTACGAGCCGGTCACCTACGGCTATTTGCCGCTCGAACGGGTGTACCGCTACAACCCCGTTCCAGCCGGCTTTTCCGACGAGCAGCAGCGGCGCGTATTGGGTGTGGAAGGCTGTCTCTGGACCGAAAACGTGTACGATACCCGAAAAGCGGAATACATGATTTTTCCGCGTTTGTTTGCCCTGGCTGAAGTGGCATGGTCGCCCGCCGAACGGCTCGACTGGCCGGATTTTCAGCGCCGTTTGCCGGCGCTGTTCGACTGGCTCGATCGCCGCGACACGCACTATGCGACCAGCGTATACGACCCGGAAATTGTGGTGACGGTCGATTCGGCAAGCCGGCAGTTGTCGGCGCAAATCCGGCAGCAGATTCCTCACGGAACAGTGCGTTATTCCATCGACGGCATCCCGCCCGGCATCGATGCGGCGGAATACACCCGGCCCATTCCGCTATCTGCGCCTTGCACCCTGCAAGCCAGGGCTTTTTGGGGAACGCATCGTTTCAGCAAAATCATTTCCGTTCCTTTCCGGCCGAGTATGGCCAGCGGCAAGCCGTTCGCATTGCGCGCCCTGCCCGACAAGCGTTACAACGGCGAACACCCCGAGGTGCTGACCGACGGGCTCGACGGCGCAGAGGCATTCCACGACGGGCGCTGGTGCGGCTTTTACGGCGACGATTTTGGTTTGACGATCGATCTTGGCGCTGTGCAGCCGCTGCACCGACTGGAAATGCATTGGCTGGAGGGGGAGGGGAGCTGGATATACCTCCCTCTTTTCATGTCGGTCGAATCATCGGACGACGGCCTGAACTGGACCCCGGTTGCGCAGTTGACAAAGGCTGAAATCGCCGCGAAGGCTGCCGGACGCATCAAGCCGGTAGCCTTTGATCTGGGGGGCAGGCCGGCGCGCTGGGTGCGCATTTATGGTAAAAATCCGGGGCAACACCCGGTATATCCGGACGGAAAATGCTGGTTGTTTGTGGATGAGGTGCGGGTGGATTGATCAATCCGGCTCGAAGCCTATAAATCTGAAAGCGCTTCCTTGATGACTGATTGAGTGAACATCTGGACGTCTGGGAAAATAAAATCTTTGTTGATCTCCTTTTTACCGAGCGCTTTGAGGATATAGGGGCGCAGGTTTTTGTTGATGTTCACACATTCGGCGAATTTGCCCTGATGGTTGGATTGTTTGGTCTGTTCCGTGCCCAGCACTTTTTTCAGGTCATTCATCAGGTCTCTGTACACCACTTCGATAGGTTGCTCGGGGTGTGCATTAAAAAAGAAAACTCCTTTTTGATTCAGGATATTGAAGTTGTTAAGCGCGCGGTAAAACTCGTTGTCGGTAGATATAAACAGGATGCTGTGAGACAGCAAGTGTTTTTCGTATTCGATGGCCAGATCCGCGTTGTCCGTAATTTCACTGTTGAATCGGCTAATGGATTCGGTAAAATACGCATTGGTCGTATTGACGATGTAAAGGGAACAGTAGGCGTCAATATCATCGTCGGAGGGACCAGACTCAGGATGTTCGACGGCAAAATAGAGCCCTGTAAAGGGGCTGGAAGTAAAATCGAGCAACGGAGTAGGTAAACCGTTATGCTGCATGAAGCTCAAATAAGCAAGGGCATTTTTAAAATTAATGCCATTTCGCGTAAAAAAATTAGTCACCGTTCTGTTGTTCCACCGGCGGGCGTGTTCGATCATTTTTTGGATGAAATCGTGGTAAATCAGCCCGGTCCGTGCCAAATCTTTTTCTTTCCAGTAGCGCTGGGAAGAATTAAAGAGGCGGTAACGCGCTTCGCCACAGCCTCGAAAGCGGAATTCGCGTTTGTCCTCCCAATCAAGAAGTTGATCCCAAAATGTATCAAACTCTTTTTTGGTATTGATTTCACGAGAACCATTGTGAAAAAACTCTTCTTTTTCATCCAGGGTTTTGTAACAGGGGAGTTTTCCCATAGGCTGGGAGATTTTGGGATGCTTTGCGAAAAAACACAGAAAACCAGCAACGGAAAATATGCCTTTTCAGAAGTCAATGCGACCCGACGGCAGTTTGGTTGATTTCTTCCAGGGTAGTCATCAAGCCAAGGGCTACGCGCGAGCGGGCTTGTTCAAATTCTTTATTGGAAATAAAATTCTGGTTGTTTTGGCGTTGTATCGCTTTGTATTGTGCGTAGGTTAAAGCCAGTGAATAAGCGGTTTTCAGGTCGTTTTGTGACTTTACCCAGTCCAATAATTGCACGATGGCTGCTTCCAGATTGTCATCTGAGATCATTCTTTTGATTTTTTGATTCATCGCCGCTACTTCGGAAGGATTTACCGATGACGTTGACATGCTCTGCTCCTGTTCTTTGCGCAATTTTTTCACATCGACTCCTCTGAAAATTCGCCTGAGGGGCTCTATAACATCATTTTCCCAAACATTTTGACGCTCTTCGTCCGGCCAGAACGACATCGGCAGGCCGTCTTTGGGCAGTACGGCATACCGATCAATGGGCAGGCCTTGCCAGTCGGCTGGCCGCACGATAATAGGTATGATGAATTTAAGTCCTTTCCGGTTTTCTTCTATGGCGCGGATCATTTCAGTCTTTTTCAAATAGTCTGAATTCAGGTAATCCGCGCTCAACAGCAACAAAACGATCTCTGCCGACGCTAATTGTTGGGCCAGAGTTGCCGACCAGTTCTCACCCGCCAGATGCTTCTCGTTTGTATTCAGGATTTTGCACAGGCCTGAATCGACTAAAGGTCTGATGTGCAGCAACAACTCGTCCCGGTAAGAACGATCCTGGGCAGAATAAGAGAGAAAAACGCGCAATGTTTCTTCTTTCATGGGTTGTTTTGAACGCTACAAATATATCCGCTTCGGGGGCATGTGCCGCTTGTTTGGTCAAAATTAACTTTGGAAAAGCAGGCGGCAGGCGTTGGAATGCTGAAAATTAATCCGGCTCGAAGCCCAGTACGATGTTAAACCGTGCGAAATCCGACCATTTTCGGCTGCCGCTGTTGATCAGGGCGGGTTTGTCGAAGCCCAGGCCGTAGTCGAAACCAAGCGTACCGAACATGGGCAGGAATACACGCAAGCCCATGCCCACCGAGCGGCGCAGGTCGAAGGGGTTGAAATCCTTGACATTGAGCCAGGCATTGCCGCCCTGTGCAAAGGCCGTGACGAAGATGGTACTCGACGGGTTGAGCGAGATCGGGTAGCGGAGTTCGACGGTAAATTTGTCGAACACCCCGGCGCCGCCCGGGAAGGGCGTCATGATATCGCTGACGTCGTAGCCGCGCAAGCTGATGATGTCGCGGCCGTTGAGGCCGAAGTTCTGGTTATTGAGGCCGTCGCCGCCGAGCTCGAAGCGTTCGAAGGGACTGAGACCGGTCTTACTGGTCCATTGACCCAGCAAGCCGATTTTAGCCGAGGTTTTCAGTACGAGTTTGCCGACGAGGGTGGTGTACCATTCGGCATCGAGGCGCCACTTGACGTATTCGACGTAGCGGTAGCGCTGCTGCACGCCCGCGGTGTCGTAGAAGGCGTCGTTTTTGAAAAGCGAATAAGGCGGGGTGACTTGTACCTTAAGCGATACCAGCGAGCCGTTGCGGGGGAAAATGGGGTCGTTGATACTGTTGCGCGCCAGGGTAAGTCCGAGGCTGTAGTTGTGAAAAATACCCTTGGTCACGGAGTTGCCCTGGTCGTCGCGGAAGCTGGGCCAGTTGAACAGTTTCAGGGTCTGGATATCGAGGTCGGCGCGGAATACGAAGTTGTCGTCGGGGAATTTCAGGCGGGTGCCGAAGCCCACCGTGCCCTGGATAATGTCGAGGCGCTGGTAGTTGTCGGTGCCCAGGAAGCCGTTGGCAAAGCGGTTGTAGAAACCGGCGACGGTGAGCGAATTGGGTTTTTTACCACCCAGCCAGGGTTCGGTGAAGGAGGCGTTGTACGACTGGAAGCGTTCGCCCGAGGTTTGGGCGCGCACGCTGAATCGCTGACCGTCGCCTTGCGGGAGCGGGTTCCAGGCTTCGCGGTTGGGGATATTGCGCAGCGAAAAGTTGTTGAACGTAACCCCCAGGGTGCCGATTACGCCGCCCCTGCTGAACGCCGTAGCGGGCTGGTAACCTGCCGAGAGTTCGAGTTGGTCGCTGGGTTTTTCCTCCAGTATGTATTCGATATCGACGGTGCCTCGGTCGGGATTGACCGGGGTATTGATCTTCATGGTTTCCGGGTTGAAATAACCCAGGTTGGCGATCTGGCGCTGGGAGCGGATGATGTCGGAACGGCTGAATTTGTCGCCCGGGCGGGTAAACAACTCGCGCCGCACGACGTGCTCGTGGGTGCGGTCGTTGCCTTTGATGATGACACGGTCGATGGTCGCCTGCGGGCCTTCGTAAATCCGCATTTCCAGGTCGATCGAATCGTTGTCGATGGCGGTTTCGACCGGGTCGACGCGGAAGAAGAGGTAGCCGTTGTCGAGGTAGAGTGAAGAAATATCGCGGCCGTCCTGGCTGAAAGAGAGGCGGGTTTGCAGAAGTTCTTCGTTGTACACGTCGCCTTTTTTGATACCCAGCACCTGGTCGAGGTACTTGGTTTCATAAATGGTATTGCCTTTCCAGATAATGTTGCGGAAATAGTAGCGGCGGCCTTCGTTGATGTTGAGACGCAGGTTCAGTTCGCCTTTTTTGTTGCGCCAGATGCTGTCGCTGGCCACACGGGCGTCGCGGAAACCGATGGTATTGTAATAAGCTTCGATCTTGCGTTTGTCGTCTTCGTACAGTTTGCGCACGAGTTTCGACTTTTTAAAGAGGCGGCGTTTGCGCACCGTTTCCTTCATTTTTTTGCGCAACACCTTTGATTTCACGTTTTTATTGCCGGTAAAGGTGATGTCGCGGATTTTGACTTTTTTACCCTTGTCGATCAAAAATTCGAGTTGTACGGCGTTGGTCGCTCTGGCATCGGGCGTCACGTTGATTTTCACCACGGCATTCAGGTAGCCCTTATCCACGTAGAATTGTTGCAAGGCATAGATCAGGGATGCTTTTACAGCCTCTGTAAGGATGGCGCCTTTCTGGATGTGTTTGGCGATTTCGCCGTTGAGGTCGTCGTGCTGGCCTTTTTTCACCCCGTTGAACGAGTGGCGGGTGTAGCGTGGCATTTCCTTGACGGAGATTTCGAGGAATGCCAGGTTGCCCTGGGTACGTTCGAGGTTGATCTGGACGTCGGTGAAAAGTTTCAGGTTCCAGAGCGATTGCACGGCTTTGCCGAATTGGCTGCCGGGGATTCGGATTTTGTCGCCGATACGGAATCCGGCGATCGAGATCAGGGCGTTGGGGTCGGCGTATTGGGTGCCGACAACGCGCACGCCGCCGATTTCATATTCTTTGGGCTGTTCGTACGACAACACCGGCAGCAGCGTATCGGCAGGGGTTTGTGCCGAAAGAAATGCGGTAAGGCCCAGGAAAAACAGCAGCAGGCCAAGCGAGCGAATGGTCATGTTGTATGGTTGAAAGGCAAAATGCCGTCAGGTGCGAAAATAGAGGTGGTGTTTAAAGTCAAATGCAACGGCAGGCTTTTCAGCGCCCTGCACTCGTTTCTTCCAGCAGGAGTTGGATATTGGGGCAGTCGCGGTAAAGCGAATCGACGGAGAGGTAAGTGCTCTGGAGTTTTTCCAGCACCCATTTTTCGGTGAATTCGGCTTTTTTCTGTTCGAGCGCCGCGGTTTGAATTTTGTTGTAATCGAGTTTAAGGTCGGCGCGGTGCGGTTTGGAGCGGCTTTGCAGCATCACCAGGCGGAACATGCGCGTACCGTCGGGGCCCCGGAAAGGGATGGGCTCGGAGATGTCGCCCGGTTGCAGGTCTTCGATGGCGAAGTAGATATCGGTGTCGAGATCCTGTACTTCGAAGAAAGTATTACCGCTGCGCGGGTTGGCAACGCGGCCGTCGTTGTTGTAGCTGGCCGTATTTTTGTCGCCGTATTTTTTCACGGCATCGGTAAAGCTGATATTATTGGATTTCAGGAGGTTGCGCACGGTGTCGAGTTTGGCTTCGGCGGCGGCAAGGTCGGCGGAAGTGATTTCCGGTTTGATCAGGATGTGCCGGGCGTGTACGAGGTTGCCCCGGCGTTCGAGCAACTGAATGACGTGGAAGCCGAATTCGGTTTCTACGATCGGGCTGATCTGGCCGTTTTCGAGGTTGTACACCACGGCTTCGAATTCGGGGACGAAAGTGCCGCGTTTTTGCCAGCCCAGGTCGCCGCCATTGCTGCCGGAGCCGGGGTCGTCGCTGTATTTTTTGGCGAGCGCAGCGAAATCTTCCCCTTCGCTCAGGCGCTGGCGCAGTTCGGTGATGCGCTGCCGGGCTATGCCTTTTTGTTCGTCGTTGACCTTGGGTTTGTACACGATTTCCCGGATTTCAACTTCGGCGTTGAAATAAGGCAGTGAGTCTTTGGGAATGTTACTGAAGAAAGCCTGCACCTCGGCAGGGGTGACGGTGGCGCCTTCGGTGATCTGGGCCTGCATCCGTTCGGCCAGCATCTGGTTGCGCATTTCGTTGCGCGTCTGGTCTTTGATCTGGTTGATCGACAGGCCGTAGTATTCTTCCAGCGCTTGTTGGTCCTGGTTGAAGTAGAGCATAAGACGGTCGATACGGGCGCCCAGCTGGTTTTCCACCTCGTCGTCGCCCACTTCCACGGAGTCGAGTTTGGCCTGATTGACGAGCAGTTTTTGCACCAACAGGTTTTGAAGGGCCACGCACTGGTATTCGGCGGGCAGGTTGGGTTCCTGTTGTTTGGCGAAGGTGTATTGTTCCTGCACTTCGCTCAGCAGGATGATTTCCCCGCCTACAGTTGCCACGACCTTGTCGATTACTTTTTTATCGCCGGTTTGGGCCCAAAGCGAGAAGGAGCAGAACAGCAGCAGAACGGAGAGGATGTTTCGAGTGTTTATCATTGAAAATGAATTCATTGCATAATTTTAATATTCTCGCGCTGTAATTCTTTTTGGTAAAGGTCTTCTTTCCAGCGTTCGAGCAGTTCTTGTTTTCTTTTGTGCAAAATGACGTTGGCGATCTGGTCGCGCACGTAATCGAAAGGCGCAGGCTCTTTGCCCCGGACGACCTCGAGAACGCGGTAGTAGTACTTGTAATCGCCTTCGCTGACCGTTCCTTCACGCCGCGAGTCGATGTTGTCGGTGTTTAACGTTCCTTTGGGCAAAAGCGCGGCCACGTCGTCGAGCCGATACCATTTTTCTCTGTCGAGCAAAGCCAGGGAAGCCCATTGATTGGCGAATGCGGCGAGCCGCTCTTCGTCGGCGGGTTTGCGGCTGTTCCAGAGTTTGTTCATGTCCGACTGAGATGCCGAGGAGGGTAGTTTGATCACCACGCATTTCAGAATGGTGCTTTCGAGTTGAAACTGGTCTTTGTTGTTTTCGTAGTAGGCCTGCAGTTCGGCGTCGTTGAGCGTGCTGTCGAGTTTTTCGACAATGATCTGTTGTTCAAAATTGAAACGAACGAGGCTGGCGCGGTAGTCGCGCACGAGTTTGTCGATGTTGAGGTCTTTGGGAATATTGCGCTCGGCCTCGTACATGAGCAGTTGGTCGCGCAGCCAGCGTTGTACGTAGGCGCTGACAATCAGCATACTGTCGGCCTGGGGCGTACCGGGAGGCACCACGCCCTCGAGTTCGGAACTGTAGAGGCTGCGGTCGTATACCCTGGCCAGTACCTTGTCGCCTTCCTTGGCGGCGTCTGCGTTGTTGCCGCAGCGGCTCTGCATCAGGAGGAAGCCGGCGAGCAGAAAAATGGCGTAAATAAGTCGCGACATGGAGAATGGATGGGAACCGCTTTGGGGCGGGGTGCGCAAAGTTAGCGGAATTGGCTGGAAACGGTTTATTTTGACTCAAATTGACCCGCACAAACGCTGCATTCGTGTTTTTTGCGGGTAAAACGCGGAAACCATGGATATCGTATTGGCCATTCTGGCTGCTATTTGCCTGATTACAGGACTGATCGGCGCGGTTTTGCCCTTGCCGGGGCCGCCGCTGAGTTATCTGGGCATCTGGCTGCTCGAATGGAGCAGTTACGCCGATTTCAGCGGCGGTTTGTTGTGGGCCCTGGGGCTGGCGACGATTGCGGTGACGGTTTTGGACTACGTTGTGCCGCTTTGGGGCGTCAAAAAGTTTGGCGGCAGCAAAGCCGGCGCCTGGGGCAGTACCATCGGATTGATCGTCGGTATGTTTTTCGGGCCCCTGGGCATTTTTATCGGGGCTTTTGCGGGGGCGCTGGCCGGCGAACTGGCGGCAGGCCGCAACTCCCGCCAGGCAACGCGCGCCGCTTTTGGTTCGTTTATTGGTTTTTTACTCGGCACAGGACTCAAACTGGTTCTCTGCGGACTCATGATTTGGTATGCCTTAGCTGCCGTCCTGTAAAATCAGCCGCTGTTTCTGCCAACTCTTTTCCACACCTTTGCGGCCGAAAATTGACCTGACATGAAAAAAATCCTGCAATTCCTGCTCTTTCTGGGCCTTGGCGTGACGATCCTCTGGCTGGTTTTCCGGGGGCAAAATGCCGCTTTTCAGGAGCAATGCCGTCTCGACGGCATCCCGTCCGACCAGTGCAGCCTGATCGACAAGTTATTGCACGATTTTTCAACGGTCCACATCGGCTGGATGCTCATGGTCGTCGCGGCTTTCACCGTCAGTAATATATTTCGGGCCCTGCGCTGGCAAATGCTGCTCGAGCCCCTGGGGCACCGCGCCGGTTTTGCCAACAGCCTGCTCACGATCCTGCTGGGCTATTTTGCCAACCTGGGCTTTCCGCGTATGGGTGAGGTGGTGCGTGCAGGTTCGCTTTCCCGCTACGAACGCATCCCGCTCGAAC
The DNA here is from genome assembly GCA_016787345.1 of Saprospiraceae bacterium. Taxonomy (GTDB): domain Bacteria; phylum Bacteroidota; class Bacteroidia; order Chitinophagales; family Saprospiraceae; genus M3007. Next base: position 17,427 of record JAEUUU010000007.1, read on the forward strand.
GGGTGATGGGCACCATGGTCAGCGACCGCCTCATGGACCTGGTTTGTCTGGCGCTGGTGGTCGGCCTGACCTTTGTTTTTGAAGGACAGGTGCTGCTCGACTTTATCAGCGCCAATCGCTCCGGCGCCGAAGGCGGCAGCGGGCTGCCCGGCAACCGCCTGATCTGGATCGGCCTGATTATGATGGGCTTGTTGGGGGCAGCTATTGTAATTTTTTGGCAAAAACTGCTGCATTTCCACGTTTTCCGCAAGATGGACCAGATTCTGAAAGGGTTCTGGGAGGGTTTGCGCAGCGTACTGAAACTGAAAAATCCAACCCTGTTTATCGCCTATTCGCTGGGCATCTGGCTGATGTTTTACCTGCAATGCTGGTTCAACCTGAAAGCTTTCCCGCCCACAGCCGGGCTCACGGCCGGCGCCGCCATGATGGTGTTCGTATTCGGCACACTGGGCATGGTGATACCATCCCCGGGCGGCATGGGTACATTTCACGCGCTGGCCATAGCCGGGCTGGCGCTGTACGGAATCGAGGGCAGCGACGCTTTTTCCTATGCCAACATCGCTTTTTTCGCGATTCAGATCTTTTACAACATCGTGGGCGGCGTGCTGGCGCTTGTTCTTCTACCCATACTAAACAAAAAATAATCCTTATTTCTCCACGCGTTCGAACACGGAATCGAGCGTGATGGAGATGGGTACGGTAATCCAATCGGTGAGTGAGGTTTTGACCTGCATAGGCCCCGACATGGTCATTTTCTGATCCATTCGCCGCAGCGTGGTATTCGGCTGGTCGAGGAGTATCGTGCCGGTACCGGAACCTTCCAGCACATAGCGGATTTTGATCATGCCCATGTCGAGCACGCCGGGGTTCTTTTTATCGGATTCCAGTTTGGTGATATAGGAAAGGCGCGCCTGCTTGTTATCACGCGATTTGAGGGTATAGGTCGTGGAGCCGCTGAGCCGAAGCGGGGCGTACTGGTATGGTTTTTTCCACTTGGACCCAACGCGCACCGGCTTGTCGGGCAAATAGGACCAATAGTCGCTTTGTCCGACTGTCATTGCCTCGTCGCCGAATTGCGATTTCATATTTTTAAGCATGGTGGCTGCCAGGGGCGACTCTTCCATGAAACGTTCTTCCATTTCATCCCATGCCGCGTTCATGCCTTTTACCGAAACCAATTTGCCGTCGGGCCCGAGTTTCATCTGGAAGGGTCTGTTGATGAGTACATTATAGGCCAAGGCCTTGCCGGCCAGCGAACCGCCCGACAGGTCGATCAGGGAGTCGGGCGTGGCGTTGTCGGTATCGTACTCTGTTTCGCCGTCCTGATCGTCCGATTCCTTGTCGTAAATATGTGTGAACATGAGTTCGAGGTCGACACTGTTGTCAGGATGGACTCTTTTGACGGTGTAGGTCAGGTCGGTGATCTTGTTCTGCGTGCTGGTGCTGCCCGGTATTTCCATGCCTTCGTTTTCAAAGGCGGAGGTTTGGGTGTAGGTGTACTCGGTCAACCGGTAATGCATTTTCTGGCCGGGCCGGAAGCCGCCTTCGTTGCTGAGTTTTTGAGCGGGCGCGCAGGAAGTGAGGAGCAGGGCGAAGAAGCCCGCGGCGAGCAGGAAACACTGGTTTTTCATGTATAAAAGCAGATTGATTTGATCGGGAATAAAGTGAGGCCAAATCTACTGGTTTATTCCAAACGGCACAAAAAAGGGAGGCTGATGAGTCAGCCCCCCTGGATTTTTTAAAAAACGGGCGAGTCGTGGCTATCCTTTTTTCGCCATTTCCAGAAATCGAAGGTTGGCCTCCTTGCCCCAATTGGGATGAATGGACGACGCCGGCCGGTAGGTTTCGAACTTCTGCCGGGCGCTGTCCAACAATTCAACGGCTTTCTGCTTGTCGCCACCCCATTGCGGTGGCGTAAAATAAAGCGACAAACCCTGTTGCATGTCGGCGCGCGGATTGCCGGGGTCCAGTTTTTGGGCTTTTTCCAGATAAAGCCCTGCCAGCGGGCCGAGCTTTTGGCCGTTTACCATCGGATTCAGCCGGATGCGCAGCGTGGTTACCATGTTGAGCAGCACGTACACTTCCGAATTATTGGGCGATAAGGAATCGGCCCGGTGGACAAAAAGCTCCGCTTTGGCGCATACCGGCTCCATCTTCGACTGGTCTTTTTCCATGTTAAATACCATCACCTGACAAAAAGCCGTGTAATATGCAGGCAGCCATTCACCCGGTTCTTTTTGTGCAATACGTTCGAAACTGTTGGAACGGGCCAACCACTCTTCCGGGGTTTTCAGCGTGTCCATTCCAGCCAGGGCCTTTTCCATAGCCTGTACGTATTTGGCGTTTTGTGCCGTCGCAACACTCGCTAAAACGCCTGTCAAAGCGGCAATAAGAAGTATTTTTTTCATGGTAAGTAATGTGAGAGTGTGACAATGTGAAGGTTTGAAGGCAAAAGTAAAGTCTAAAAACAAAACTGGTTTACATTATAGACTAAATTTTGCCAACTACCGACAAACCCTTGTATCCGGGGCATTAATTCTGATTGTCAATGATTTCCTGCCGCCGGTCGACGCCCCAGCTGGCAAATGCGCCGACAAAGAAGAAGCGCCTGGCCGCCGGCGTAATCGCCTGTCGGGTGGCGCCATCAGCCGAGTACCGATAGCCAAACACCTGCTCGGCGCCCAGCACATTCTGTACGCCCAGTACGAACACGGTAAAAGCGCCTTTTATCGTGGTAAGATAGTTGACGTTGAGGCTCAGGTTGTGGTAATCAGGGGTGCGGTCGGCGAGAAACTCCGATTCAGGTCGGTTGGGGTTGAAATAAGGCCGGCCGGTGGAGTAACTGTACGTAAACCCGGCGCCGGTGCGGATTTTCGGGAAAAATTTTTTCCCTACCAGGGTCACGACGTGGTTGGCGGCAAAAGTCGGCTGCGCCGAAGCCGGGTACCACTGAAACCGCCGCTTCGTATCGAGCCAGGAATAAGAGATCCAGAAATCGATGGCCGGCAGGGTCTTTTTGTCGCGGTAAAACAGTTCGATGCCCTGGGCATAGCCGTCGCCGTCGTTGGCGAGCCGGTTGTCGCGGGTGGTCACGAGCCGGTCGTAGTCTTTATAAAAACCTTCGATTCGGAAGGTGCGGTCGTTGTAGATATATTGATAGTTGAGGATAAAATGCTCGGCGCGCTGAAAGCCCGGCAAAGCGGCATACTGGTTGTTCCAACGCAGCAGGCTGTCGCCTTTTTGGTAAAAATGTCCCCAGGCAAACGACACCTGATCGCTCCGCCCGAGTTTGTAGGCCAGCGAAACGCGCGGCGAAAGCCGGGCCTCGGCGAGCAAAGCGGAATATTCGCCCCGCAAGCCCGTACGCGCCACCAGCCGGGTGGTCAGGTACCAGTCGGTTTCGGCAAAAACGGCGGAATAATGGTCGTCGAGCCGGCTGCTGCCGAAGACGGGATTTTCAAAAATATCGGCCCCGTACTGGTATTCGCCGCCGAACCGGAAGGTGGTCAGGCGGCCCAGATATCGGGTAGCCACCAGACGGACCTGCGCCAGCGAGTTGCGAAACGCGAAAGTATCGGGCGCCAGAAAACCGGTATTATAGGAGGTGGAGATATCGTTCCAGTCGTACGAATACGACAAGCCGGCGTTGATCTTCCATTTTTCGCCGGCCAGACCCGCCCAGCTCAGATTGGTGTACACGTTGTTGTTGTGCAGTTTGAAGCCGAATTGCTCGCCTGTTTCGGGGCTGTCGGTGCGAAACCCGACCCGGCCGAAGTTGTAATAGCCGTAAAATTTGAGCATGCCGTTGCCCTTTGTTTTTTGCCGGAAAAATGTTTCGGTTCCGACAAATTCGGGCTTGGGTGAAAAATCGGGTATTTGTTTGACCAGCCAGAAATAAGGCGCCAGGTTGGTGTAGTTGATATTGATACCCGCCGAACGCCCCTTTTTTTTCCACAATTTCAAGTGCCCGAAACCCACTCCGACGCTCGAAACGGCCAGGCTACCCGAAGAGCGGTCGGGCAAATCCTGGGTATCGAGTATCAGGGCCGACGACATACCCTGGCCATAAAGGGCAGAGTAACCGCCCGTACTGAAAACGGTGCCTTTGAACAAAAAAGGATTGAAGCGCCCCCTGGCGGCATAGTCGGGCGTGCTGGAGAAAAACGGATTGCGCACCAGAAGCCCGTCGATGTACGTCGGCGCCTCGCTGCCCGTGCCGCCCCGTACAAACAGCCCCTCCTGATCGCCCGATGAAACCTGCGTTCCGGGCAGGGTTTTCAGGGCGCCATAAGTATCGCCACCCGCCGAGGCGGTGGTGACGATGTCGAGGGGTTTCAGGACGGTCACTTTTTTTTCGTCGCTCGCCTCGAAAGAGCCGGCTGAAATGACCACCAGTTTCATCTCGTTAAAGGCTTCTTTCAACACCGGGTTGAATTCGAAGACGCCGCCTTTGAGCGTCACCTGCTGCACCGCGGTATCGAAGCCCAGGTAAATAACCAGCAGGGTTTGGGGGCCGGTTTCCTCGGTATCGAAGGAAAAATTGCCCTCGGAATCGCTGGTAGCGCCGTCGTAGGTATCGCGGAGATAAATATTGGCGCCCACGGCAGGCAATTTGTCCTGCGTCACAACCCTGCCCCTGATCGTGGTCGCCTGGGCAGCGGCAGCGGCGGGAATAAAGAGAAGTACAAACGGCAGGGCAAAGAGCCGGAAACGGGTAAAGGTGTTCATCCAGTTCGTAGCTTGATTCGGAGGTATAATTGGCCGTGTTAGCAGAAATCACGGGGCGATTTTCTGCTAACGCTTAGTTTCTGACGACAAAAAAACTTAGGGCATGTTTAAATTACAGGCTGGCCGGTCACTGCACCTTATCCCCCCTCAAAATACGATACCGCTTCCGGGCTTCCACCGCGAACACACTTCCGGAATAGTCGATAAAGATCTTCTCGTACAGGTCTTTGGCTTTTTCGGGTTCGTTGAGCCGGGTTTCGTACAGCTGGGCCATGGCATACAGCGAATTGTCGGCACGGATGCCTGCCGTGTCTTTTTCCACCACCTGCCGGTACAAATCAAGGGCGCGTGGGTAATCGCGTTTTTTCTCGTAGATCTGGGCTTCGAGGTACAGCACGTCGTCCTGCAGCGAGTGTTCGGGAAACTGGCGGCGCAGGGTATCGAGGCGCGCGAAAGCATCTTCGAAGCGGTTCTGGAACACCATCAGTTCGGCACCGGCGTAGAGGTTGATCGCGTCGGCCGTGGTATCGAGGTTGAGGTTGTCCATGATGAACACCGAGAGGTCGAGGGCGTCGTTGGAAATGAGTTTTGAGGTGGAGGCTTTAAGCACGTCGAACTGCGCCTGCGCCCACTGGAAATCGCCCATAAAATAGGCCAGGCGGGCGTTTTTGAAGCGGGCTTCCTGTCCGATCTGGGCTTCCTTCAGGTCTTTATCGACCTGGCTGTACAGCAGCGTGCTTTCCCAGCGCTCGCCTGTCATGAGGTAGTAGTCGGCCAGATTGATCTTGACGCGGGCCAGGGTATTGGGGTCGAGGCCGGGTTCCTGGCGCAGGTGGTCGAGCAGGGAGATGGCCTTGTTGAGGTTGCCCATGTAGAGGGCTTCCAGTTCGGCGAGTTGCAGGGTAATCTGGGCGGTATTGCGGCCGCCGCCGTATTGGGCGAGAAACTGTTCGTAGTCGGTTTCGAGCAATTTCAGGTCTTCCTGGGTATAGGTGTAACCTTCGGTGATTTTTTCGCGGCGGCAGTTCATCGCCTCGCGTTTGGCATCGAAGAAATAAGGGTTGGTAGGGCCTTTTTCCGTGATGATGTAATCGTAGGCCGCAATGGCGGTTTCGTAATCGCGGGCTGCCGAGGCGTCGCCGGCGAGTTTGTATACGCGCTGGCCCACTTCGCCCAGGCGTTTGTCGAGGGCTTTGTACTGGCGCAGGGCGCTTTTAAAGTCTTTGCGCTGCACAAAAGACCAGGCCAGCAGTTCGATGTAATCGGGGTTTTCTTTTTCCTGGAGTCGGGCGTAGAGCTGAGTTTGCAATTCGGTATAGTCGTCGGGGCTCAGATTTTTTGCCAAAAGGGTCTGGACGTAGCCCAGGCGGCCGGGATCGACAGTGATGGCATTGAGGTAATATTCGATCATTTTGGGCATATCGCCTTTGCGGCGATAGAGATCGCCCAGGTTGAAGGCGAATCGGTTGGGGTCTTTGAGCAGGGTAGCACCCCGCTCGTAGGTCTGTATGGCGAAGTCGTATTTGGCGGTATTGACAAACGTGGTGGCAAGTCGGTTGACGGCCGCATAGTCCGGCGCCACGGCATTGACGGCCTTGGTGTACTGCGCTTTGGCTTCTTCGGTTTTGCCCTGCCGGTCGTAGATATTGCCGTACACCACGTAGATGTTGGCATTGTCGGGCATGCGTTTGAGCTGCTTTTTGACCGCTTTTTCGCTTTCATCGTAGCGTTCGAGGTTGAGCAGGCAGTCGACGTAGCGGTTGAAATAATATTCGCTGCGCGGGTCGTTTTCCGACAATTGCTCGTAAAGGGCCGCGGCTTTTTCATACTCTCCGTCGGTAAAATACTGGTTGGCCAGGTTGGGGTCCTGGGCGAAAAGGCCGACGGCAAAAGTCAGTTGGAACAGAATTAGGGTGGCAAAAGAAAAGAAACGAGTAGTCATCTTTATGTTCGTCGTATGATTCGGGCGATACAGCTGGCAAAATTACCGCATTTTAACGCCGAAGCCCTGTCGACAGTTGCTCAAAACCATTTTTTCGATAAAAGTGTGACAAGCGCCGGTCGGCGGCCCTTTCCAAAATTGATTTGACATGAAACATCTTTTTCTCCTGCTGCTGCTTCCTGCCATTTTACAGGCCCAAAGCCCGCGACTGGTTTTGTCCACCGCTACAACCGACGAATCGTACCTCCGGGCGGTCTACGTGTTGAACCATTACCTCGTACAAATCACGGGAACGCCCCCGGAAACACTGCGCAGCGATAAAAAACTACGCGCCCGGCCACTAATTTATGTGGGTCCCAACCCCGCGCTGAAAAAATACGGCTTGTCGGTGCCGGCTCATCTGCCCGACGACGCCGTGTACCTGCAAGGCCGCGACAACGTGTTCGTCGTTGCCGGCGGCGGCAGCAATGGCCCGGAATACGCCGCCTGCGCCTTGCTCGAACTGCTCGGTTGCCGGCAGTACAGTCCGGTCGATTCGTTTATCCCGCGCATCCCCGACCTGCGCCTGCCCGACTATCCCGCCCGGCTCGACACGCCGGCCTTCCCTTACCGCGAATTGTGGTACCAGCCGGCGACCGATGTAGACTGGGCGCGCTGGCACCGGCTCAAAACCCGTCCCGAAAAAAAAGCGGAGTGGGGCCTGTTCGTCCATACTTTTCACTCGCTTTGCTCCACAGAAATGTACTTTTCCGAGCATCCGGAGTATTTTTCCTGGAACGGCGCCCAGTATTCGCCCGCCCAGCTCTGCCTCTCCAACGACACCGTGAAACAGATCGTGATCGAGTCGTTGCGCGAACGCATGGCGTCCAATCCGGGGGCGCAATACTGGTCGGTGAGCCAAAACGACAACTACGACTATTGCCGCTGTGCCCGTTGCGCGGCGTCCGATCAGCGCTACGGCTCGCCCGCGGGCACGCTGCTGGCTTTTGTAAACGACGTGGCAGCCGCTTTTCCCGACAAAACCATTTCTACCCTGGCTTATCAATACACCCGCCGGGCGCCGCGCGGCATCCGGCCCGCCCGCAATGTGAGCGTTTGCCTGTGCAGCATCGAATGCAACCGCGGCTTGCCCATCGCCGAAGGATGCCCCGATTTTGCCCGCGACGTGGCCGAATGGTCGGCCCTGACCGACAACCTGATGATCTGGGACTACGTGGTGCAGTTCAGGAGTTACCTCAGCCCTTTCCCCAACTGGCATACCCTGCAACCCAATCTGCAATTGTTTCAACAACATCGGGTGCGCATGATCTTCGAACAAGGCTCGGGCAGCGACCGCAGCGAACTTTGCGACATGCGCGCCTACCTGCTGGCCAAACTGATGTGGAACCCCCAGGCCAATGTCGATTCCATTCTCAACGATTTCGGACAAGGGTATTACGGCGAAGCCTGGCCCGCCGTGCAGGCTTACGTGCATGAACTGACCGAAAACATGCTCGCCGGCGACAAACAACTGACCATTTACAACATCCCGCAAAACGAGCCTTTTCTCTCCTTCGAATATTTGCCGGGATATATTTCAAGCGTCAATGCCGGGCGCGAACTGATCAAACCCGATTCGGTACTGGAAAATCACCTTGGAGCAATACTGGTCAACCTCCTGTTCGCGATGTCCGAAAACCTCAAAAACGACAGCATCCGATTGCCTCAAATGATGCGCGACACGGCCAACCTGGCCCATAGCATGGCGGTTTTTGTCGAGGCCTGCGACAGGGTGGGTTTCCGCAACCTGCACGAGAACGGTTATTCCCCGCAACAATATGCCCTCGATTACATGGCCTATATCCGGAAAACGATTGCCGTGTCGGGTAGCCGCAGCAGCGCCGTCACCCTGCGCCATCCGGCTTCGCCCACTTATGCCGGCGGCCGGGCCGAAGAACTGACCAACCGGCGCATCGGCGAAACCGACTACCGCTTCAACTGGCTGGGCTTCGAGGGGCAGGATATGGTGGCTACGACTTCCGTGACGGGCGATTCGGTACGCATCGTACGGGTATCTTTTTTGCAGGACCAGCAGTCGTGGGTCTTTTTCCCCGAAGCGGTGCAAATCGAAATTTCAAACGACGGGGTGAACTTCCAGACGGTGCATCGGGAGCAAATTGTGTTAAAACCCGAGGGTAAAAAAGCCGTGCACACGGTTGCGGTCGATCTCGGTGCGGCTCGCCCGGCGCGTTATGTGCGCATAACGGCCGTGAATGCCAAAGTGTGTCCCAACTGGCATGGCTGCAACGGCAATCCGTGCTGGATTTTTGCCGACGAGATTGTGGTGCTGTAGCGCTGTAGCGCCGACCTCCAGGTCGGCGATGTTGAGCGCAGTAGTGCCCCGCGATTATTAGCCAATGCCACGATCAATAGTATTATGAGAATGCTGCCAGCATTGGCTATTAATCGCGGGTTATTTCTTCTCTCAGACTCGCCGACCTGGAGGTCGGCGCTACAGGGCTACAGTTCGCGCCAAACTACCCCGCCAAACCGATCGATATACTGCCATTTACCGCCACCCGCCACAACAAGCGCCAAGCCATCGCGAAACGGCGTCGCGGCTTCAAACGCGGCAGGAATGACGATGTGTCCTTCGGTATTGATGTATCCCCAGCGGCCATTGCTGCGCACCTGTGCCAGTGCTTCGGAAAAAACACCCGCATCTTCGAACTTGGGCATGATGGCCAGTTTGCCGGCCCGGTCGATGTAGCCGAATGCGCCGTTGATCTCCACAAGCGCCAGTCCTTCGCCAAAATCGCCGGCCAGATCGAACATGGGTTCTACTGCAAGGCGTCCGTTTTGATCCACGAAGCCGTACTTCCCGTCGCGAAATGCCAGCGCCATGCCATCGAAAAACTCGCCGTGGGAATGGCCTTTCACGAATTCGAACTGCGGCTCCAGCAAGATGCGGCCATTGCGGTCGATGAGTCCCCAGCGGCCCTTTTCCGCCACTACGGCCACTTCGTTCTGAAAACTTTGTGCAATATCCCACTGGGCAGGCAACACAAATTTGCCTTGCCGATCAATGTAGCCCCAGCGCCCCTCGCGGGCAGCCGGCGCCAGCCCCTTGTTGAAATCGCCGGCCGCTTCCAGGGTGGGGGGGATGGAAAATTCACCGTTGACATGAAGATACCCGGTGCGCTCATTAAAGCGTACAGCCGCCAGTCCTTCGTGAAAATCGCGTGCATCCTCAAATCGCGGCGCAATGGCTTCGCGCCCCCGGCGGTCGAGAAAACCCCAGGCCTGCACGACCTGCACCCGGGCCAGGTCTTCTTCAAAAGAGCCGATAAAACGATAGGCGCGCCGCAAATAAAGCCGGCCGAGCGCGTCAATCAGCACCCAGCGGTCGTTGAGCCGCACACAGGCGAATCCGTTGCGAAAATCGCCCGCTTCGAGGTACTGCGGTTCGATCTCCACTTCTCCTTCGGCATTGATGAAGCCGTAGTAGCCTTTTTCACGGATTTTGAAAAGCGGTTTTTTCACGGAGCAAATGTTGGAATGGGCAGCGAAGGTACGTGCATGCTCGGGATTTTCATTTACTCCGAACGTCGGCAGCATCGCGCAAACCATTGCCCACGAGGTTAAAAGCCAGCACCGTCAGGACGATGGCAAGCGCCGGCGCCAGGGCCATCCAGGGTTTGCCGCCGATGGCATAGCCGTAATTTTCATTGAGCAAGGTGCCCCACGACGGCGACGGCGGCTGCACGCCAAAACCCAGATAACTCAGTCCGGACTCCAGCAAAATGGCTGTGGCAAAATTGCCTGCAGCCAGCACCAGCACGGGGCCGATCAAATTGGGCAATACGTGCCGCCGGAGAATACGACCGGCGCCCATACCCATGCTGTGCGCGGCCTCAACAAACGGCATTTCGCGCAGCGACAACACCTGACCGCGCACCAGTCGGGCCACATCCACCCACATCGTGAGGCCAACAGCCAGAAAAATTATGCCCACGCCGCGCCCCAGTGCCAGCACGATGGCAAATACCAGGAGCAGGGTAGGGATCGACCAAATGGTGTTGATCAGGAGCATGACCAGATCGTCGGTGCGGCCGCCGAAATAGCCGCCCACCGCGCCGAGGGCGATGCCGATGGTGAGGGAGATAAACACAGCGATCAGGCCCACCGTGAGCGATACGCGAAAGCCCAGCAACAAGCGGCTCAGGATATCGCGTCCGTATTTGTCGGTGCCCAGCCAGAATGTGCGGGAGAAGACGTAACTGCCGTCGGCACGAGGCGCCAGCTGACTCAGCGCTACCCGCTCTTCCGTGGCGCCCGGCCCCCTTCTTTCAAAAGTTAACGAATCGCCCGACGCACTTGCCTTCCCGACCGGCGTCCAGCGGTCGGCAGGCGGCTGACCGGCCCACAGGCGTTCGGGCAGACCGACCGGCTCGGGCGTTCGCGGAAGCCGGAATGCCACAAAATCGCAGCGAACCCCCGGCGCCTGCAGGGCTATTTCCGCGATTTGCCGGTTGGCATCGGGCGTATCGTCGGGCGCGAGGGCGTAGCCGAAAACAGCCAGCAGCACTTCGGCCGCGATCAGCCAAAGAGCGGCATAGGCCGTCCGGTTGCGACGGAAACGCTGCCAGGTTTTGCGGGTTTCGGGGTTCACAGTCCGAGGGCTTTTCCGGCCAGTTTGCCGAGGCCGCCGCCGATTTTGGCGCTCATTTTGGCCACGAAGGCATACTGGTTGTATTTGCGTTTGAATTTGGGCCCGAGGTCCATCAGATCGTCGAGGTAGGGCTTTTGCGCGATCCGAACGGCCAGGGAGGCTTTCCCGACCATATCGAGGTTGCTCTGCCAGCGCTCCGCTTCGCCAAGAATCTTGTTCATGGCCGCTTCATTCTGGTCGTGGTATTTCTGAACGTACTTGATGCCCTTGCGCGGGTCGACAAACTTGAGATCTTCGCGAATAAACTGCAGATAGTCTTCGATCAGACCGTCCATTTTTTGTTCCGGCGACATGCTGCTGTT
>JAEUUU010000022.1 GCA_016787345.1 Saprospiraceae bacterium
GCGTTGATGTGGCGTTGTCGAAACCGGTGGCAGTAACGGTTGCGGTTTGCAGCGCCACGAACCCGCTGATTTCGATCCAGATGCTGTCTTCTCCCGGCAGAACCAATACTTCTACCGGATTGTAGCCAACATAACGGACCTGTAGGGTCTCGGATTTTTGTTGACGCGGCAGCCAAAAACGGCCTTCTGTATCGGTAATCGCGCCGGTTGTCGTGCCCTTCCATTGCACGGTGGCGCCGATGAGCAGTTCCTCCCGTTCGTTGGTGACGATACCGAAGAGTTGTTGCTGAGAGAAAAGGGCGGGGTTATAAAAGAGAAAGAACAGTCCGATCAGGACAATTATTTTTTTCATGATTGCTGATTAAGTGCTTGATAAATTAAAAATCCCGGAACGCACAGCAGGAGGCGTCCTGGCGACAAGGAAGGCCGGGGAGCATACGATTTACGTTGCTCGAAAGCCAGCCTATCGAAACAGCACTAACAGCGAAATATCTGATGATTGATACAAATCTGCCATCCGGAGGGCCCGGGTGGTGGAGGCGCTTTGTTGAAATGAACGGACGCATCACAAAGCGCGGGCTTAACTTTTCGCACAAAAAAGGGCAAATCGTTCAGCCAAAGGGGAAAATCAAAGGTTTTTTCCATTGGTTTATCCACCAGAAACTCGGTCTTCAGTTGGAAGACCTTGGTCGTTTTCTGGGTACAATCATGTTCTTTGGGCGCATTTTCACCAGGTTTGTCGCAACAAGACCTTGCAGGCTCTTCACAAACCGGCGCCTTGCTCGCGCAACATTGCATTGCCGGCGCATCATCACCCCCCATATCGCATTCCTCATCCGGGGAGATAAACAACGAATACGATGTACTGTCCAAACAGTAGCAATAAATCCGATGCACACTGACCCCGACAGTCGCTGTAAACAAGGCGGCTATCCAGATCCAGGCAAAGGATTTTTTTGCTGTTGAAGACATGGTCGTTGAATATTGGTGCAAAAGTAAGGGCGAAACACGGGATTCGCAAGTGTAGCGCCGCTGTAGCGCCGACCTCCAGGTCGGCGATGCTGAGAGCAGAAATAACCCGCGATTACCAGCCAATGCTTCGGTCGGGTATTTCATAAAAAAACCGATTCGGAGCATTGGCTGGTAATCGCGGGTCGTTACGGATCGTTGTTTCGCCGACCTGGAGGTCGGCGCTACAGTGGCGCTACGGTGCTACATCAAAACCGCCGAAATACCCCCAATTCAACAGTATTACTGAATCCGCCGGCAACTGCCAGACTGAAATTCTCCTGAAAAGGATTGGCAACTTCGGCGCTGAAAGTCGGGGTCGTCTCAATGTTAATGCCCCAGAACCGGTTGATTTCATGTTGAAAACCTAATACATACCCGATGCCCGGCCGTATGATCCAGTCCACATCATTATTGTCCGGATATACTATTCTAAATCCCATAGAGAGTTGAGGCCCACGGTAAAATGTAAACCTTTCCCCTACCGGCAAACGAAGTTCCCGGCCTACCGCCAATCGAATATTGAAGATGGTAACGTTGTTGTTCTGGTTGGCGAAGAAATTCAACCCGGCTGAAGCGGCCGAGTAGCGCCACCAGACGTTCGGCTTTACCTGCTTTTTAAAAAGTGCCGAAAATGAATTGTTGCCGTCGAAATTTATCCCTTGGATTTGGATACCTACTTCCCGGCGCGGGCCATCGTCGTTCTGAGCAGAGAGCAAAGAGGAAAAACACAAAAGGAGGACAGGAAAGAAAGTGCGCATGAACAGCATTTTTTAGTGAACAATGCCTGTGAAACGCGGAATCTCTTTTCTGCGCTGCTTCTGTAGCGCCGACCTCCAGGTCGGCGATGAAACGAGAAGAAATAACCCGCGATTAATAGTCAATGATCCGGTCAGGCTTGTCATATAAAACCGATTCGGAACAGTGGCTATTAATCGCGGGTTGCTGCTGCCCTCAACAGCGCCGCTGTAGCGCCGACCTCCAGGTCGGCGAGGCTACAAGAAGTAACAACCCGCGATTATTAGCCATAGATCCAAGCGAATTTCACTTATAACGCCAGGAGCATTGGTTAAAAATCGCGGTTTTTTTCTGCCCTCAACTGCGCCGACCTGGAGGTCGGCGCTACAGCAGCGCTACAGTGGCGTTATTGAAACACCCGGATATAATCCACAATCATGTGTTGCGGAAACGGTGTGGAACCGTCCGGATTGCCCGGGAAAGTGCCGCCCACCGCGACATTGAAGATGAAGAAAAAGTTTTTGTTGAACGGATACGCTGCGCCATTCAGGCTGGCCGGCGTAATGGTGTGATACACTTCGTCGTCGACCAGAAACTGGATTTTATCCACCTCCCAAATGATGGAAAACACGTGAAATTCATCCTGGAAATTGGCATTGCCGTCCAGGTATTTCGGCTGACTGATGTACTGGTGCTGGCTGACGTTGGCGCCGTAGTGTACCGTTCCGACAACCCGGTTGGGCAGATTACCCGAAAGTTCCATGATGTCGATCTCGCCGCAAGCCGGCCAGCCCACGGCATCGATATTGGAGCCGAGCATCCAGAGCGCCGGCCAAAGACCCTGGCCCTCGGGCAGCGCGGCACGGATGTCGACACGGCCGAATTTGTACTGCCGCTTGCCTTTGGTGATGAGGCGGGAAGAGGTGTACTCGCGGTTGCCGTAGTTCTGCCTTTTGGCTGAAATAACCAGATAGCCGTCTTTAACCGAGGTATTGTCTTCCCGGTAATACTGTAATTCCTGATTTCCCCAACCGCAGTTACCCGGGCAGCCGTCGCCCATCTCAAACGTCCAGTTCGACAAATCCAGTGCAGCACCGTTGAATTCGTCGGCCCACACCAGATTGTAACCGGGATACGATTCAGGAGTGGTATAGCCCCCGGTCGGGATAGTCAGGCCTGCCGTGTTGTTGTCGTCGTCGTCGATCGTGAGTGTCACGAGGTCGCGTACCAGGGTGACGTTCAGTGGGTTGTAAAACTTGATTTGAAATGTTTCCTTCGTTTCGATCACTTCGTCGCCGACAATCCGGATGTCGATCGACTTCTTGGTTTCGCCGGGCGCAAAAACCAGGCGACCCGAGCTCAATAACTCAAAATCAAGGGTAGACTCAGCCGTGCCGTTGATCGCGGAAAAAGTGACCACGGCATTGGTCTGATTATCACCAGAGAGGGTGAGTTCCAGCGACAAGGTGTCGTCCACGTCGCCTTCCGATATGGTCAAATCGCTCACGGAAATACTGGGTAAAGGAAGCGAATCGGGCGTTCCGTCATCTTCTTTGATGCATCCCAACTGACTGACGGACAACATTAGAAGAACCACGAACAGGAGGCTCGTCGCAGAAAACAACTTGGTTCGAATATGTAGCATGACAAGGAGAATTTTGTTAGTTGTTCAATATTGATAAACCCTTACGTAATCGATCAGCATTTTTTGTGGCCAGATATTGGCATCCACCCCCATTTTTCCGCCCCAATTGCCACCGACGGCGACATTGAGCAACAAATGGAAATCGCGGTCGAATGGCCATGCGCCAACGTCGGTACGCCGGTTGGGAAATTGACCGTAACGGCGCCCGTCGAACAAAAAATCGATCTTTTCGGCATCCCATTCGATGCTGTACTCATGAAACTCCCGACTGACCGTAGCGCAATGGATCGAGTTGCTGTTTTGCGTACCCAACATCCAGTTGAAATGCTCGGTATGAATGGTGCCGAAAATACTGTCGGGCATATACCCGACGTGTTCCATAATATCAATCTCACCACTTCTGGGCCAGTTGCCGTAAGCCCAGTCGGTGGGCAGCATCCAGATAGCCGGCCACACGCCTTTTCCTTCCGGCAATTTGGCCCGAACCACGATCCTTCCGTACGTCCAGTCGCCATTTTTCCGGCTCACCAGCCGAGCGGAAGTATACTCGCGGTTGCCGGCATTTTCCCGCCGCGCTTCGATAACCAGACAGCCGTTTTCCACGCGCGCATTTTCGAGCCGCCTGGCCTGATAATACTGTAGTTCGTTGTTGCCCCAACCACAAATATTGGGACAACCGTCGCCGATGTCGTAACTCCATTTCGTACTGTCGGGCAAACCCGTATAATTGAACTCATCCGACCATACGAGCCTGACTTTGCTTTTTCGCCTTTCGCCCGAAAGTTGATTTGCGCCCGTACAAGACAGCAACAACAACGTTGCTCCACCGAAAATGCACAAGAGGAATACCTTGTTCATGACCAACCGCTTGTAAAGTGAGGTCATTGACGGACAAAAGTCAGCTCAAACCAGCCCTGCGCCAGTGGAGCGCCATTCTGGTCGCGCTGACGGCCCCGGACAATGAGTTCCGTTTCGGTCAGTTTGACCACGTCGAGTACATTGTCCGAATCCCAAACCCCCATAAACTGATCGTCGGCCAATACAATCTGGTCGCGACCACCCGTACCGGTCCCCTGGAGGAAAACAAAATCGCTCACCCCGGGCGCATAGGCCTGCGGAACGTAACCCGCCCAGGGATTCACCGATGCCCCGTTGTTGCGGTTTTCGTACAAAAGCCCGTCGAACGTAAAGCAAAAACCATCGTCGTATTGTTCGGCCTGCAAACCACCGTCCGGAGAAGTGTACCAGGAATAGTCGTCGTAACTCGGGCCCACCTTTACCGCGCCGGCAGCATGGGAGAAAGCCCAGCAACGTCCCTCCGAACCGCAACCGGTCAGCAGGGCCAGTTTGCCTGTGCATGCCAGCGGAGCATCGGTGGGGATATTGACTTTCTTACTGGCATAAGTGGTGCCGCTGCCGTCGCTTCGAGAGACGAACAGCGTAATCGTATAGTCCCCGGCAACAGGGTATATCACTGTATCTACCGCCTTGGTCGATACTTTGGGCTGGCCGCCGGGCAGGTCCCAGAGGCGCTGAAAGCCCCCGGCCGTCAGATCGGTTATTACTATCCGGTTGGAGTCTCCTTCAACATAAGCGACTGAAAATTCGGGGGCGCCGGAAGCCGGCGGCAACTGAATGTCATCGTCGCGTTCGGGGGCGCAACTGCCGATCAGCAAGGCCGCCAGGGCTATAAAAAAGAGTGTCTTGTTCGACATATCAGTCAAAATTTTAAGGTTGGATCAATACCCCGGGTTTTGGGTCAAGGCCCCGTTGGTCGCCTGAATCTGCGACTGCGGGATGGGGAACAATTCGTGAATACCCGCTACAAAACCCAGGTTTTGAAGCACTTGCGGGGCCTGGCCGGTGCGCACCAGATCAAAAAAGCGATGCGCTTCGAAGCCGAGTTCGAGCCGCCGCTCGCGGTAAATGGCGTCGAGCAGCGCCTGCCCCGTAGCCGTAATGTGCGGAATACCTACCCGGTCGCGCACCTGGTTGAGCGAAGTACGGGCGGCGTCTTCATTACCGGTGTGGTAAGCCGCCTCGGCGTGCATGAGCAGTACGTCGGCGTAACGGATGACGCGGTCGTTGGAACCGCCGTTGGGGTTCGGATCGCCAAAGGGAGCATCCTCGCTTTTGTTGCTGAAATACTTTTTCGGGTAATAAAGATGCGGGAAACCACCCGTGGCGTCGATCGTAAAAACACCCCGGTCGCCCATCGGTTCGCCGACGCGGAACACCGTTGATTTGAGGCGCGGGTCTTCAAAACCCTCTTTGAAAAACTCATCCACAAAATCCTGGGTCGGGATGTTGAAGCCATAGCCGCCAAACTGACCGCGGGCGCGTTGGAACACATTCGTAAAACTGCCCTCGTTGGCGTTGTTTTTACCCCAGTTGCCGCCGGATGCATTCATGTACTGGATTTCAAACACCGACTCCGAATTGTTCTCGCCGTACAGCGGGAAAATGTCGGCGTAGTTGGCGACCAACTGGTATTCGTTCGACTGCACGATTGCCTCGGCAGTCGTTTTAGCCTCAGCCCATTTCTGGCGCCAGAGGTAGGTTTTTACCAGCAATGCCTGCGCCGCCCCCTGCGTGATCCGGCCCAGATCGGCCGGCGGGTATTCGCTGCGCTTCCAAAGGTCGCGCGAGGCAATGTCGAGGTCCTGCTCGATAAAATCCCAGATCTCGTTGGCCGAAGCGCGGGGCATGTCGTACTCCGAAGGCGCCAGCACGTGATCGACGAGCGGCACGCCGCCGAACATCGTGACCAGATTGTAGTAATTCCAGGCGCGGATAAAACGGGCCTCGGCGAGAATACGGGCCTTCAAATTTTCATCCATGACGATCGGCGGCACTTTTTCAAGCACCACGTTGGCCCGGTAAATCCCTTCGAAATTGGCCGACCACTCGGATTCGAGCAGGTCGGTATTGGAAGAGCCGTTGAAGTTTTCCAACTGCAGCAGGTCGTTCACGTCGTTGTCGCCCGAGCCGCCTTTCGTAGCGTCGTCCGACATAATATCGCCCCAAAACCAGCGGAAATGGCCGGCTGGCGACAGCTGAAACTGCAGGGTGGCGTAGGCGGCATTGACTGCCGCAATGGCGTCTTCTTCCGTGCGGTAGAAGTTTTCCTCCGTGACGCCGACGATGGGTTTTTTCTCAAGAAAATCCTTTTGACAAGCGGCAACGCCGAAAAATGCCAGCGCGCAAAGGATCAATCGTATATTTTTCATGGTCCTTGTTTTTTTTCAGGTTAAAAAGTCAGACTTACCCCGCCCATCACCGTGCGGGCTTGCGGATAAAAACCCCGGTCGATACCGATTTCCAGGCTTCCGCCCACATTGCCGATCTCCGGGTCGAGGCCGGAGTATTTGGTAAAGGTGAGCAGGTTTTGGCCCGTGACGTAAATTTTCATTTTGTCAAAACGCACCTTTTTCAGCCAGTTTTGTGGCAAATTATAGCCCAATTGCAGGGTTTTGAGGCGCAGGTAGGAACCGTCTTCGATAAAACGGTCGGAGATGCGGGCGTTCTGGTTCGGATCATTCAGGCTGACGCGCGGTTCGGTATTGGAGGTACCCGGTCCGGTCCATCGGTTGAGCGCGCTCGAAGGGCGGTTGACGTACGCAAAGTCGTAGCGTGTCGTGCTGTTGAAAATGTCGTTGCCCTCGGTGCCCTGGAAGAAGAGGTTGAGTTCCAGGCCCTTCCATGAAAAGTCGGCATTAAAACCATAGATGATGGACGGTGTGGGATTGCCGATGTAGGTCTGGTCGTTGGCGTCGATCACGCCGTTGCCGTCGAGGTCTTTGAAACGGATGTCGCCGGGCGATGTTTGTTCGCTTTGGAAAGCGGCGGCTTCGACTTCGGCCTGCGACTGAAAAATTCCGTCGGTGACGTAGCCGTAGAAAGCCCCCAGCGGGTGCCCTACGTCGGTTTTGGCGGCGTTGGCGTTGGCAAACTGCACGTAGCCGGAGTACACCGGTTCGCCGCCGCGGCCCAGGCTCGTCACTTCGCTTTCGATGAAACTGATGTTGCCGCCGAGCGTGTAGCGCACTTCGCTGATTCGGCCGCGGTAGTTCAGCGCGAGTTCGATGCCCCGGTTTTCGGCCGTGGCGACGTTTTGAACGGGCGCTGCCGTACCGGCCACCAGCGGAATGGGCGCGGCGTAGAGCATGTCGGAGGTTTTTTTGATGTAGTAATCGGCGATCAAGCCTACGCGGCCGTCAAACAATTCGAAATCGGCGCCGAAATTGGTCTGGGTGCTGGTTTCCCATTTCAGGTCGGGGTTGGCGGCGGTGAGCGCCACGCTGCCGTTGGTGATGTTTTCGCCGGGTCCGAAAGTGTAATTCTGACCGGTGCTCACCACGGTGGTAAAGCTGTAATCGCCGATGCGGTCGTTGCCGTTCTGGCCCCAGCTGGCGCGCAGTTTGAAAAAGTTGACGAACGGCACGTTCCAGAACGACTCGTGACTGGCGATCCAGCCTGCCGAGAACGAGGGGAAATATCCGTAGCGGTTGTTGCGACCGAAACGCGAAGAGCCGTCGGCGCGGAAGGTTGCGGAGAACAGGTAGCGGTCGTCGAACTCGTAGTTGGTTTTGCCAAACCAGGAGAACAGGGACGATTCGCTGGCAAACTGGTAAGCGCTCTGCGAGGCGATCGGGTCGATGGTATTGGAAATATACGCGTCGTCGGGGTCGTTGGAGGGCAAATTGGTGTTGGCGCCGCCGCTGGCGTCGTAGCGGTTGCTGAGGGCGGTGGTACCGGCGATAAGGGTCAGGTTGTGCTTTTGCTGAAAGGTTTTTTGCCAGGTCAGCACGTTTTCAAGTTGCCAGTTGCGCCAGTTGAAATTGCCCACGCTGACGCTGTTGACGAGGTTTTTCTCGGCGGCCGGCGCTTCGCTGAGCGAGGGCACGTTGCTGAGATCGAAGCGAGGCACAAAACCGCGCTGCACGGCAAAAGTGGCGTCGAGGCTGTACGCCGAACGGAATGTGAGCCCGGGCGCCAGTTTCAGGTCGCCGTACACGCTGCCCACCACGCGGTTGGTGCGCCAGGTGCTGTGCGTTTGTTCGATGCCGTTGACCGGGTTGGCGATGTCGGTATCCGCGTAGTTGGAGTAAGCGAAGGTGCCGTCGGCCTTGCGCACGGGCGTGATGGGGTCCATGTTGAGCGCCCGGATGATCGGCGAATTGTACTGGCTGTTTTCGATCAGGCCGTCGCGCTCGAGCCAGGTAAAGCCGATGTTGTTACCCAGGGTAAACCACGTTTTCAGGTCGTGGCTGCTGTTGAATCGCACCGTGGCGCGCTGGAAATTGGCTTTATCGCCACCGACAATACCGTCCTGACTGAAATAGTTGCCCGACAAAGTGTAGGCCGAGCGTTCGCCGCCGCCTGTAAAAGTGAGTTGGTGGCTGGCAATGGGTGCGTGTTCGAAGATCGCTTCCTGCCAGTTGGTGCCCTCGCCGAGCACGGCCGGGTTGGCAAATTCGGGCGGCGGCGTTTTGCCGGCAGCCAGGTAGGCTTCGTTTTGCAAAGTCGCGTATTCGCGGGCGTCGAGCAGGTCGACCAGCCTCCAGGGGCGTTGAATGCCGTAGTAGGCATCGTAACTGATCTTGCCGTCCTGGTTACGTTTGCCGCCCTTGGTGGTGATCAGCACGACCCCGTTGGCGCCGCGCGCACCGTAGATGGCAGCGGAGGCGGCGTCTTTGAGCACGTTGATCGACTCGATGTCGTTGGGGTTGAGGAAGTCGAGGCCGTCAACCGGAATACCGTCGACGATATAAAGCGGATCGCTGTTGTTGATCGTACCGACGCCGCGTACCCGAACGGTGAGCACACTGCCCGGCGAGCCCGAGGTTTGGGCAACCTGCACGCCGGCGGTACGGCCCTGCAGGGCTTGTTCGACCCGCAGGATGGGGCGCTCGGCTATCTCTTCGGCGCTCACCGAAGCCACGCTGCCGCTGATGCTCGATCGCTTCTGTGCGCCGTAGCCCGTGACCACTACTTCGGCCAATTGGGCGGCGCTTTCAGCCAGGGCCACGTCGATGGTGCGCTGGTTGCCAACTGTAATTTCCTGATCGGCAAAACCAGTGTAGGAAAAGACCAGCACGACTTCCGGGCCCGAAACATTGAGCTGGTAGTTGCCGTCGATATCGGTGACAGCCCCGATGTTGGCGCCTTTTACCCGCACGGTAGCGCCAATGGCGGCGTCGCCGTAGGGTTGCAGCGTCACCCGGCCGCTAACGCCAACCTGCGCCGCAACGGCAGAGGCCAGCAACAAGAATAAAAAGGGAAGCAGGTTGCGCATGTTGTTTTTTTTATGGTTAACAAGGGTTGATGAGGGTTGATGTGGGTTGATAAAAAGGTGAATGAATGAGCTCGAATACTAAATCGCTCATTATACCGATCAAATACCGAGCGCGTCCACGCCCCTTTTTATCAACCTCATAAACCTTCATCAACCCTATAAACCCATTCTTATCGAACCAATTTTTTCGTCAGATAGCGGTCGCCTTCGCGAACCGTAACCAGGTAGATACCGGCGGGCAATTCGGCCGTGTTGACCCGGAAATTGGCGCTGTATCCGGCAACAACCCACTGGCCGAGTATGCGGCCTTCGCTGTTGAGGAGGCTGACGGTTTTGTCGGCCGTGACGGCCTTGCCGAAATCCAGTACGGAGAAGCCATTGACGCTGGGGTTGCCCAGAATCTGGAACAGATTGGGATCTTCGGTCAGCGCATTCAGACCCGACACGCATTCAACATTGGTAAAACAGGCGCCAAAGCAGGTTTCGATCGTGGTATTATCCTGAATAGCCGGGAGGAAACGATCGTTGAAGTTGTTCGGATCGCCGCAGGGCAGCCCGGCAAGGTTTTCCTTGCAGGAATAGTCGGCGCAGGGACCATTGGTGAAGGTGTAATACGACTGGAAACCGACCTTGCGCGGTACGACAAGTTCGTAAACGCCGTCGCTGTCGTCGTCGTTCATTTTAAATTTACCTCCCGGCACGTCGAAATTACCGCCGCCGGCCAGCCATACGCCTTCGGCGTTGGGCACAACACCGCCCATACCGAGGCGGAAGGTGATGGTGCGTTCTTCGCCGCAAGCATAGCAACTGTTAAAACAGAACTGCGGTACATCGGTATCGGCGCTGACGAGCAGGAGGCGGTTGACAAACTGGCCCGAGACGTCGCGCTTGGTGCACTCTTCCACACCGGTAAATTCTTCCTGGGCAGCCCAGTTGTCGAGCGTCACTTTGTATTCATACGAGCCGTTGGTCACGCTGATGCTGCCCTCCCAGATGCCGTCGAAGTCGGGGTCGGCCAGCGGGGTGGCATCGCCCGACCAGTTGTTGAAAGAACCGCTCAGGTACACCTGATCGAAGTTGGCCGTGTACGAATTCATGTCGACCCGGAAATTGACCGTGCGAACCGACGGCGCGCCGCTGCTTTTCACGACGACATCGTCGAAGTAGGACGTAACGTCGGAGCCGGTACCTGCCTGGCCAAAGTCGAAGAACAGCACGACGCGGGTGTAGGCGCCGGAAGCCGCTTCAAACGGGGCTTCCAGAGAGGGCAGGCTGGCATCGAAGCACAGTTCTTCCCACTCCCCTACTTTGGTATTGGAGACCTGTTGAATCCAGTTGGCTTGTCCGGAGGTGCCGCCTTCCAGTTTGAGGGCGAGGTTGCCGATGTGGTCCATGTGTACTTTGACGCACACCTGGCCGCCGTTGCTCAGATCGACCAGTGTCGTCGGGTCGGGATTGGAGAAAGCGCCGGCCCAGGTTTGAGCAACGCCCGGCTTGATGTATTGGGCCACCTGGCTGCTGGTATTGATACCGGAGGCGTTCGGGTTGGCAATCACCTGATTGAGGGTGCCGTCGAGGCCACTGCCGAAGTACTGGAAGCTGGTAGTAGTGGCCGGCGTTTCGAAGTCGAGAATCGTGGTGGTCACGGCGGAGTTGGGCAATGCAACGATATCGTCGAAATAAGAGGTTACATCAACACCGGTGCCGGCTTGTCCGAAATCGAAGAAGAGTACGACGCGGGTGTACACGTGCCCGCTTGCAGCCGTAAACGGCGCCTCGATAGAGGGCAAGCTGGCGTCGAAGACGATTTCTTCCCATTCATTGACCTTGGTGTTCGGCACGGTGATGACCCAGTTGTCGCCGCCGTCGACGGAGCCTTCAAGTTTGAGGGAGAGCGAACCGATGTGGTCCATGTGTACTTTCACCGACACTTTTCCATTTTCGATGAGATCGATGACGGCTGTCGGATTCGGGTTGGAGAAACAGCCGGCCCAGACTTCCGACACGGCAGGCTTGACGTATTTGGCTACCGTAGCGCTGGTATTGATGCCCGAGGGGTTCGGATTGGCCAGGGTTTCGTTTACAGTACCGTCGAGCGGGCTGCCGAAGTACTGAAACACCGTACTGGTTGCCGGTGATTCAAAGTCGAGGATGGTCGTTTGCCCTTGCATGCCGACTACGGCAAAAAACAAAGAAAGGAGCAGGAAGTAAATTTTTTTCATGGGTCTGTTGCGTTGATTTTTAAAATTTTATTGCAAAACAGTCGCTTTTACACAACAAAGGTGGGCTGAAAGAGCACAAAAACAAGCATTTTGTTCTACGTCACGGCTACGGCAAATGTTTTGCCGCATTACGTCATCACTACGACAAAAACAAAAACAGACTGCTGCAAAGAAGTACATTTAGCCCCCGGATAAGCGGCTGTGGCCGACCTGGTTGTTATGGGCATCACAAAGATTTTTTGTCATACTTTTTTGCTTTTTCTGTTCCTCACGAAGGGGTGGAATACGTATGCGCAGGGCCCCAACCTGGGTACTCCACCAACGCGGAATTTCAGTAAAAAGACCTACCGCGCCGGTACGCAAAACTGGGAAGCGGCACAAGACCGTCAGGGCGTGCTGTACTGGGCCAACAACGAAGGTTTGTTGCGTTACGACGGCGTCAACTGGACGATACTCCCGGTAGCCAACAACACCATCGTTCGCTCGGTAGCCATCAACGATGCCGGGTTGATCTTTGTAGGGGCCCAAAGCGAGCTGGGATATTTCGAACCGAACAAACGGGGCGGGCTGCAATACCACTCCCTGGTCGGCGCCCTGCCGGAATCGTGGCGCACCTTCGAGGATGTGTGGGATATTGCTTTCCTGAACGGCGATGTTTTTTTTCGTACCAACCGCGTCGTATTCCAATACAGCGGAAACCGGCTGATTCCCCATGAATTGGGCGCCGAACTCCATGCCATGTTCGTTGCCGGCCCGGAATTGCTGGTACAATCCGGCCTTTCTCAACTTGTTACCTTCCGCAACGGCGCCTTCGTACCCTACGCCCAAATCCCTGAACTGGGCAGCGCGCTCACAGCATCTTTACCCTGGGCAGGTGATACCATTTTGCTCAGCTCTTTGAAAAACGGGTTGTTTTACCTGTCCGGCGGCCAACTGGGGCGCTGGCCCACTGCCTTCGACCAATTGCTGCGCGACAACCGCATTTACCACGCCGCCGCGCTGCCTGATTACCAACTCGCACTGGGCACCTCGCTCGACGGCCTGCTGGTACTCGACCGGCAGCGGCGCATTGCTCGGCATTTGAACAACAAAAACGGACTACAGAACAACAACATTCTCAGCACCTTTTGCGACCGCGCAGGCAACGTCTGGCTGGGGCTCGACAACGGCATCGACTATCTGATCCTGAACGCCGCATTTACCAGTATTCTCCCCGACGGCGACCTGAAAGGCACCGGCTATGCCGCGGCCGTGCATGAAGGCAATCTGTATCTGGGCGTTTCCAACGGCGTGTATGCCGCCCCCTGGAAAACGTTTTACCGGCCCGACGAGGAACCGTTTTTTAAAAAAGTTCCGGGTTCCGACGGCCAGGTCTGGAGCCTCAATACACGCGGCAACGAATTGCTGATGGGGCATCACGAAGGCGCTTTTCAACTCGAAAACAATGCCTTCCGGCGTTTGTCGCCCATCTCCGGCGCCTGGACGTTTGTGCAACTCTCGGAGCGATATCTGCTCGGCGGCGCTTATTCAGGGCTGTTTTTATACCATAAAACAGCATCAGGATGGTCGTTTGAGCGGCAGGTGGAAGGGCTGACGGAGTCGTGCAGGATTATGGTGCGCGACGACAACGGCGCCGTTTGGATCTCTCACCCTTACCGGGGGCTATACCGCGTGCAGTGGTCGGAAGAGCAGGCCGAACGTTTTGATGTGCAATTTTTTAATGCGGCCAACGGATTGCCCAGCGACCTGAACAATTACGTTTTTCAAATTGCCGGGAAAGCTGTTTTTGCCACCGAAAAAGGCCTGTACCGCTACGATTCGGCGAACAACCGTTTTGTCCCGGACGTCGAATTCAATCATGTGCTGGGCAGCCCGACTCGCCTGCGGTATTTGCAGGAAGACGAGCGCGGCAATATCTGGTTTGCCACCGCCAATGAAGTGGGCATTCTGAGAGTTGATGATTTGGGCTTGAAAAAAGAAATCCGGAAGGTGGTGTTTCCGGAACTGAACGGCAAACTGGTCGGCGGTTTCGAGTTTGTATATCCTGCCGACGAATCCACCGCAATCATCGGCGCCGAACAAGGTTTTCTACTCTATCACAAGCCAAGAAGAACCGCATCAGATACCCTGCTGGATGTTGTTTTTTATCACATCAGCGCAGCCGGGCAGCGCGACTCCGTCTTGTTCGGCATGGGCAGCAGCGCGTTACAGCCCGACGAAAACGGCCTGGGACCCGTACTGGCCGCGGGCTGGAACAACCTGCGTTTCGCGTTTTCCGCCACAGATTACAGTCAGCCGGAACTACTACAGTACCGCACCCGGCTGGTAGGCTACGACCGCGACTGGTCCGACTGGCTGACCGAAACGACGCGCGTTTACACCAACCTGAGCGCCGGCGAATATACCTTCGAAGTACAGGCCCGGCGGCTTGGCGGTGCAGAGAGCAAAACACTCCGGTATTCGTTCCGTATACGCCCGCCCTGGTATTCCAGCATCACTGCCTGGGTCTTTTATTTCTTCGCTTTTATCAGCCTGATGGGCTGGGTGCTCTACCGGCAGCGCAAAAAACTGGAACTGGAGAAAGCGGAACTCACGGAAACCCACCAGCAAAAGGAAGCCCAGCACCTTCTCGCGGTCGAGCAATCCAAAGCCGCCCTGACGGAAATTCAACATGAAAAACTGGCGGCGGAGATTCAATTCAAAAACCAGGAACTGGCCTCGGTGACCATGCACCTGGTGCAAAAAGGCGAAATCCTGCTGACTATTCAGGAAGCCCTCAACCATATTCTGGAAAAATCGACCCACCCGGCGGTAAAAAAAGAGATTCAGCAATTGCTCAACCTGCTGGACTTCGACACCAAACTGGACGAAGACTGGGAGCAGTTCACCTTTCGCTTCGATCAGGTGCACGTGGATTTTCTCAAACACCTCCGGGAAAAATACCCCCAGTTGTCGACCAACGACCACAAACTCTGCGCTTTTTTGCGTATGAATCTGAGTACCAAAGAAATAGCGCCCTTGCTCAACATTTCGGTGCGTGGCGTCGAGGCCAGTCGCTATCGTTTGCGCAAAAAGCTCAACTTGCCCAACGAGGTCAATCTGACCGATTTTATCACGAGTATATAGCCCGTTTCCCGCTCCCCAACCCGCTAGCGGCTTTCCTCCGGGGCGGCATCGGCGGCAATGCGGTAAACGCCCTCATCGAGCCGTTTTTTGGCAAAGCGGAAATATTCCGGCACGATTTCGAAGCCGGCAAACCGGCGGCCTTCGAGTTTGCTCACGACAGCGACCTGCCCCGAACCCAGGAAAGGATCGAGCACCACATCGCCGGGTACGCTGCTGTACGCCAGTATCTTGCGAATGATTTCGGCAGGTAGTTTTGTGGGGGTCTTGACGTCGCCGTTCCAGTATTCGCGCGGGATGCTCCACACATCTTCCTTGTCGCGGTAATGTGCCGAACCGCCTTCCGGCAGGCGCTCGTCTTTGTCGAAACGGGCGTAAGGGTAAAAACGGCGCTGTTTTTCGTCGATGCCCGCAAACAGAATATGGTAGTGAGAGGTGACGTATTTACGGCTGGTAACCAATCCGAACTGATATTTCCACACCAGATGATTGACCAGATTAAAATCCAGTTCGTCGAGTGCGATGAGCAGGTCTTTGAGGTAATTCCAGCCGGAAAAAATATAGAGGCTGCCGGAGGGTTTCAGCACCCGGCGCACCTGCCCGAGCCAGGCGCGGGTAAAGTTGAGGTAATCGGCGCCTTTCACTTCCGAATACCCTTCCAGCACGCGGTCGCCTTTGCGGTTGTAATTGGCGCGTTTGGCCTGAAACTCGATGCCGAATGGCGGATCGGTAATCACCAGATCGACCGAGGCGTCGGGGATACGCGCGGCCATGCCGGCGATGCAGTCTTCGTTGAAAATTTGATTGGCCCAATTCACGGGGGCGAAAAAAGGGATTTTTGGCGTAATGAGCAGACTTTGGTCCCAATTAGCGCCAAGATTGTTTTTCCTGCACGAGATAACACTTGGGTTACATGTTTTTCACATAAAAATAAATTTATAATTTTAATAAAAAACTGCGTAGCATTGCATGTAGCCACATATATTTGCTTCGTTTCCCACCCCTACCGCGATTTATTTTCCGTAATGAGAGAATCCAGTAAGTAATCCTAACGCGTTTCCAGGCTTAGTGGGATAGGTATGTGTTGTAGTAAAGGGTAAAACTGGGTCTGTTTCCATTTTTTTTTGATGCCTCTGATGACCAGGCTGAGCTGTTGTGCCCGGCCCTGTGATAGTTTTTTACGGATTCATTTATTTAAATTTATCGCCAGTATTCCAAATGATTCGATTCCATTTCTCCCTGCTCCACCTCGACGACCATGCTGCTCTCGAGGTACATCTCCACGACAACAAATATGCACTCACCCCGCACGACGAAGTCAGCCGGGCGCATGCGCGAAAAACGCACGCGGTGTTGTCGCGTCTGGAAGATGAACATTTCAATGCCTACAGCCACTTTGCCGACATCGAGGATCACCACCTCGAAGGCGATGCGCCGCGTTGGTTGCAGGTTGTGCGACCCAAGCAGCCCGGCTCGCACCTGAATGAGGTTGTGCTGATGAGCCAGATTATTCCCAAAGACCGGCTTTGGGCGTTTTACCAGTCTCACATGTGGAAAGAGCGGTATCTGCGGCGGCACGGGCGGCATCTTTCGCCGGCACTGCGCGCCGGGGCGGCGGAGCATCCCGCACACCACACCGGCCGTTTGCATGCATTGGGGCTTGCCCCCGAGCCTCAAGCCGGCGACCGGCACATTGAAGTACTCCTCGCCGCCCAGGAATTGGTAGATACCATGACGACGGCCGCAGGCCTGGTAGCACACCACCCCAATCTGGCTACGACACAGCCCAGTACCGCCGCGTATATCCGCGACAACAACATTTTGCCCAATCCGGCAGTCGACCCCAACCAGTACAATGCGATGAGGGCCCTCAAGGCGCAACTGGACAAAACACCCAGCTGGTCGCCGGTAATCGATTGTGTCGACAAAGACGGCAACCCCATTAAGGCTGGCTACGACCTCGGTGAATTCCAGACCGGCCAGCAACTCCAGACCTTTACGGTTGTCGACAATGTACTTTCGGCCAGCGTACCCGCCACTTCGGGCGCCCAAAGATCGACCAGCGACGACATACAGCTGAGAAACCAGACCTGGAGCCCGGCGCCCGGAACCAGCGCATTGCACAGCACCGATACCGCCCAGTCGGCCAGGGCAGCGGCGATGGCCGCCGCCGGACCGCAATTCAAGTGGACCGTACCCTATCAGACCTACACCAACGGCATCAAAATGCCGAAGGATTCGTTGACAATCGACGCCTCAAACAATTTCTCCATCGATTGCTACAACCTCTTCAACCGTACGTTGTACGTCGCTTATGAATTGTTCGACGACGCAGGCAAGTCCAAGGGACCGCGTACCCTGATGAGTACCTTTTCGGCAGTCGACAACATCATGGGTATCCCGATACCGGTTGTGCCCACGGTGGAATCATTCAACATCGGCGATGCCGCCGAAATCCGCATGTACTTCGGGAGCCTGGGAGGAAGCAACTGGGACAAGGTGAGTTGGCACGACGGCAACGTGAGCGACCGGGGCGCCTTGTTTACCGGCGCCTATCAGTACGGCGTTCCGATCGTTTTTATGATTGCCGGCAAAGCCATTACCAATACCCAAACGTTCAACAAGATTGTCAATGATCCGGAACTCCGGGTAGCGGCTGCCGGCATCCTGTTCGGGTTGGTCGGCGGCGCCGTACCCACTTACGCGGCGCTGACCAACTGGAAAAGCACGATGATCAAATTCGGCAACGTGGTCATCAGTTTTGCGGCGCAAAAAGGCATGGAGACGCTCGGCAAATGGCTGGTGGCTCAGGTCGGCGCCGGGCAATTGAGCAAAGCGTTCGGCCCCATTGGCTGGCTGTTCCAGCTGATCGCCGCCGGTTTGAATATTGAACAAATGATCATTACCACGGCCGAGTCGCTCTCATCCGACTCGCTGACCACGGCTGTAATCAAACGCGCCATCGACGTCAAACTGAACCTGCATCCCGACCCGAAACACGGAGAAGTAGGGCACCCCGAAACGGCAGTATGGCCCTCGGTCGCTACCAATTACGTAGCCACCCTGCAGTGCAAGGCAGGCACCAACTTTGTCATTAAAGGCCAACTGCCCAGCACCACCAGCGGCAAGCCCGTCTCGATCACGTTCGTCGACGTGCCCGCCGGCGGCCAATTCCGCATTTTCATAGGCTTGTACAGCGCCAACGGCTGGCTGGCCGGCTCCTGGCAAAACGACTGGACCCTCGCCAAGGCAAATCAGGGTACTACGCTGGATCTCGGCGACCAAAACATTACGGAAAATCTGGTGCCGCTTGCCATGGACACGCAGTACGTGTACAAGGAAAAAATCGTGTACAAGGATGCAAAATTCTCCTGGGCCAACGATAGCGTACCCGCAACGACCCTGCGCTCCCTGGCCTGCACCGACAGCGGCGGCCTGTGCGAACTGACGGCCATTACCGTCAATAACAGCGCCTTCCAGGTAGGCTATGCCTGGCGAGCGGCGAAACAACACCTGCACCCCGATTCGCCCGATGCGCCGGTAAGCGACAACCAGTTGTACGCAGTGCAGAATCTTTCCGTGCTGGAAGATCCGAGTTCCCGGCTCAAAACCACTCAAATCGGTTTTACCCAAAAACCGGGTATCGCCTACGCCTTGTCGCTCAATACCCAAAACACGATCGACCAGACCAATTTCATCCTCGATCCGCGCAACGGCAAAATGAACCTGCGCAAGGTAACCCTCGACGACGGCCAGACCGACTTTGGCCTCAGCGATCCGAACCTGCTCAGCTGGGGCTCGTTTCCGCTCGACAACGTGGATGCCTTGGCCATTCACCCGAGCAACTCGGTGTTGGCGTGTTCGTTCAGCAGCAGCAAACTAATGATCCTGCGCCTGCCCGATCAGGGCATGCCCGACGGCCAGGCCCCGGAAGCCCTGCTCGTCTCGGGTGAAGGCATTCGGGAGGGCCTGATGCACGGACCCAAAGCCCTGGCCGTAGCGCCCGACGGCCGCGTTCTGGTGCTGGAAAGTGTGAACAACCGCGTACAGGCTTTCGACCTCAACGGCAACGCGGTACCCAGCTTCACGCCGAATGCCTGGTTGTTCCAACTCAACAAAGCCGACGTTGCAGCGTCGCTCGATGGCGGAAACGTGCCTTCGATATTTATGGACGGGCTTGTGAACGCCCGGCAAAACATGGCCGGCCTGATCGACAGCCAGTTTGTCGCCGAACTGGACGGCGGCCAGTTTCAGCCGCAGAATGATCCCTTGATGCTGGCGCTGAGCGCGCTCAATATCAATCTGGCCTACGATCCGCAAAACATGAACGACCCCACCCTGAGCGCCCAGATACAGGTCGTGCAGGCCGGTCAGTCGTGGATCATCACCGATCCGCGCCAGCAAGCCTGGCAGATCGTACAGGATTCGGGCTTCCTCAACGTGTACAACCGACCGGTAGCGCCAACGGTGGAAGTACAAGCCCCCGGCGATCGCTGGTTGTTGAGAGACGCTACGTTGGGCCTGGCCTGGCTGCTGGAGGTTTCGAGCGGGCATCCGGATTTGGTCGAGGTGTTCGACTGCTTCACCTATTTCCCGCTGCGACAAGGCCCCAACAACGAGAACCTCAAATATCTCGATATGGCCGTGGAGTCGCAAGGCTACCTGTACGTGCTTTCCTTTATCAACGACGGCTACAATACAACCGATTACCTGCTGGATGTGTATGCCCCCGACGGCACGTTCCTGTTCCGTTCGCCCGACGCCAGCAAAGGCGGCACACAACAGAACATTGTAGCCGGCCGGATTGCCGTCGACATCTGGCGCGATTTGTATGCCCTCAATTTCGAGACACTGAACGGTCCGAACGGCGCCCTCCAGCCCGGTATCGCGCACTGGATGCCCACCCCGCCACTGTTCAGCTTCCCGCTGAGCGAACAGCCCAATTTCAACGCACAGAATATCAGCGCAGTAGCCAAGGATTTTGCCGATCACGGCATCACGTTGAGCAACAACGCATTTATCCTGGTCAACAATCCCGACGGCGCCTGGGAAGTCAAAGACGGCACCACCATCTACCACGTGTACCGAAGCGGCGGAGCGCTGCAGGTGTACAATGTGCCCGCATGATCGGCAACGACACTCTATGAGCCAAGAGGCCGGCCCAAAAGTCGGGCCGGCCCAAAATCGTAGCAATATTATGTCACGCGAAGTCGCAAAGCGCGCAAAGAATTTGCTCCTTGGCGGCCTTTGCGGCTTTGCGTGAAACTTTATTCGCCAGGGCTCCTGGGTACTCAGACTTATGAGCCAGCCTCGTTTGATTCAACTTCCAATTCATTTTTGATCTTCTCTATGCAAGCAATAACCATTGCCATTGGCAAAGCGGGTATCGGTTTCTTTGCCCAACAACTGCTCGCTTCCAAAATCACGCATCTCCTCTCAAGCCTTGTGCCGCCGGACAAAACGCTGAACGTCCAGCAAATTGACATTTATTACAGCAACGCCACCAATATTGTGGTCAATCTCACGCAGGGCAGTCTGACGCAATTTCAGCCTGCACTCGCAGGGGCGCCGCAGCAACAAGCCAACGGTTTATTCCAGCTGACGATCAATGCCGGCAACTTCAACGCCGTGTACAACTGGAACGAGCAGTATGTGTACACCCATTGTTATCTTGTAATAAACACCATTCTCTGCGACTCGCCCAAAAATGAAAACAACACCTATACCTATACCCAGGCTTTTAACCTGCTGTCGCTGCTTGTCAGCTTGCAATTCAGTTTCAATAACGCCAACAATGCCTGGCAAATTCAGGTAACGGGCAGTCAGGCCAATGCAACGCCCGGGTCGCCCACGATTCCTAAAGACAGTGTTTTACAGAACCAGGACCCCTCGGACTGTGGTTTTTCTTCTCACGTAGACGACGCAACTGCGCAGGCCATTTCAGCCATCGATTTTGCTACGCCTATCAATAAGCTCATCGACGGATTGATAAAATCGATACCGGGCAGCGGCGACCTGGGTGATGGAATTGTGTATAATTTTTCGATAGGCGATTCCGGCCTGCTATTCCCCGGCAACGACGGCATTCAAATGGGGGTGACCGGCGGCGCCAGCTATCAGGGGACGGCATTCTCCGAACCCAACCCGCCTTCACTGCCACTGCCGGCCCCTTTGTCGGACTCCGACACGCATCACCTCAACATGTACGTATCCAATTACGAGGTGGATGCACTCAACTGGGCCTACACGCAGGCCGGCAAACTGAACCTTGTCCTGAATCCGCAGGACCTGCCCAATCCGGCCGCGCTGAGTGTTTCCACCTATACCGCGCTGGAATCGTCGCTGGCGCCTTACGCCGCATTTGTGATGCAGGCCCAGATCACCCAGATTCAGGCGCCGGTCACGTCCTTCCAGACGGCCTATGTATTTGGCACAACCGCCATGGATTTGCTCAAAAAACAATTGCCTTCCAATATCTACACCCTGATTCAGGGCTTGCCCAGCAATGCATTTCTGACGCAAAGCGATCTGGAAAACTTTTTAACAACAGCCACGGTCCCCGACACCTATTTCGCCAAGATCGAAGCGGCCGGCCTCGTCACAGCGATGGTGCTCACACAATCCATGAATTTCAATCTGGTCATCCAGAATGGGCAACCAACCATGCCTTATATTAAAATCCAGGTGGACCGGATCGATGTGCTGACCGACCTGCAACTCGGATTAAATGCCAACAACAACCAGACCATGCAATTCGGATTTGCCAGTGCAAAAAACTCGGCCACCTTTCTCGAATCATCCATACCGGGCTTCAACGGCCCTATTTTCAGCGAGGTCGTGTGGCCCGCAATAGCCGAGACAAATTATGCCGACGCGCTTGAAAAAATGGGCGCTACCGGCGTGCCGCTACCGATCATGGCAGGTCTTTCCTTCGATTTTACCAGCGCGGAACTGAGTGTTCAGGAGGGGTATGTAAGCATCCTGGCCAATGTACAGTACAACAATTCCTGATTTTTATAAAAACAGTCTTCCCCCATTTATGCAAAATATCACCTTATCCATCTGTCCTCCAGTTTCTAATTAAATCACACGATCCAAATGACTCGTTTCCATTTCGCCCTCTCTCACTTACCCGATGCGGACCAACTGATGGTCAACCTGCACGGGCGCATCTTCGATATTATCCCCCATACGCAGGACAGCATGGAGGAAGCCCGGCGCAATCACCCCGTGCTCTCACAAATGCCCGATGGCGCCTGCCAGGCGTACAGCCACTATGCCGACCTGCCGGAAGAATACCTCGACACAGATGCGCCGCGCTGGTTGCGGGTGATGCGCCCCAAAAAAGCCGGCGACCGGCTGGCCCAGTTGGTCCTGATGTCGCAGATTATCCCGCCCAAACGGCTGTGGGCCCTATACCACTCGCCCTTCTGGAAAGAACGCCACACGCGACGTCATGGCCGTCATGCTACCGAAGCAATGCTGGCCAGCGCCGGTCAACTGCCGGTGCACCACAACGGCCGCCTGCATGCACTGGGCATATTCGCCGACGACGATGCCGGCGACCGGCGCATAGAATTGCTGGTGGCGGTGCAGGAACTTGTCGATCCCCTGTCGACAGCAGCAGGGTTGGTGGCCCAGCACCCAAATTTGGGCACGGTTCAGCCCTCCAGCGCCGCTTACATCCGCGATACGCACATTTTACCCGACCCCTCCGTCAATCCCAACCAGTACAACGCCATGCAGGCGCTCAGCAAGGCCATTCAAAATGACCCCGATTGGTCGCCTGTCATCAATTGCACCGATCATAAAGGTAATCCCGTATTGGCGCAGTACGACCTGCCTACAAGCGGCGACACCAAGTTATTCCGGGCAGGCCAGCAAATGCAAACCTATTCTCTCTCCGATTCGGTTACCCCGCCGGCAGCCCGGGCAGCATCCGGCGCCCAAACGACCAGCAACGACGACTTGCAACTCCAGAACCAGCTGTGGGGCGCCACCCCGGGCACCAGCGCGCTAAACGGCGCCGCTTCGGATACGCAGGCCCATGCCACGCTGCAGGCGATTGGCGACGGGCAATTCAAATGGACAGTGCCGTATCAGACCTACACCGACGGGATCAAACTACCGATCAACTCGTTGATGATCGATTCGCAGAATAATTTCTCGATCGACGTGTACAACATTTATAACCGCACCTTGTACGCCGCGTACCAACTGTTCGATGACGCGGGCAATCCCCTGGGAGACCGCGTCGATCTGGGCAGCATCACGGCGGTTAACAGCATTCTGGGCATCCCGCTGCCATTTATGCCCACTACGGAAGCGTTCAACATCGGCCAGGCCGCCGAAGTCCGTATTTACCTCGGCAGCCTCGGCACCAGCAACTGGGACCAGGCCAGCTGGGGCGCGCCCAACGTCAGCAGCCACGGCACGATGCTCACCTGCGTGTGGCAATACGGCGTGCCGATGATTTTTCTGCTTGCCGGGAAAGTGCTTACAAGTACGACAGTATTGAACAAGATTACCAGCAACCCAAAAGTGGTCAAACTCGCCATTGAAATCCTGGGCAACATCGTCGGGACGAGCGTGGACAACGTCGGCGCCACTTCCGGCGCTTCGGGCTGGATTCTGAGCTATGCCAATGCCGCGCTGACCTTTATCGGTCAGAAAGGCATGGAATCGTTCGGCGAATACATCACCGAACAGATCGCCGAGGGCGAACTGGAAAGCTCCTGGGGGCCCGTGGGATCGATTCTGAAACTGGTGGCAGCAGGTCTCGACCTGGAAATGATCGCGATCACCACGGCAGAAGTGCTTTCGTCGAGCGCGCTGCGAACCGCCTCCATCAAACGCGCCATCGACGTATCGCTTACGATGCACCCCGACCCGGCACACGGCGAAGCCGGAAATCCGAGTACCGCCGTCTGGCCCTCGGTAGGCGTCAGTTACGTGGCTACGCTGCAATGCAAAGGCGGCACCAACTTCATATTGAAAGGAAACATGCCCTCTACCACCAGCGGCACGCCTATCCCTTTGACCTTTAAAAACGTGCCGGCCGGCGGCGACTTCCGTATTTTCTTCGGCGTGTACAGCGCCAACGGCTGGCTGGCCGGCTCCTGGCAAAACGACTGGACGCCCGCCGTGGCCAACCAGGGCACTACCCTGGCGCTGGGCGACGAAAACATCAAGGAAAACCTCGTACCGCTGGGTATCGATACCCAGTATGTGTACAAGGAAAAAATCGCGTATGCCAATACCCAGTTTTCCTGGGTCAACAGCCCCGCGCCCCCGGTCACCACGCTCAAATCGCTCAATTGCAGCGACAACGGCGGCCTCTGCGAACTGACAGCCATCACCGTGAACAACAGCGCCTTCCAGATCGGCTACGCCTGGCGGGCTGCCAACCAACACCTGCATCCGGATTCGCCCTCGGCGCCGGTGAGCGATGGCCAGTTGTATGCCGTTCAGAACCTGTCGGTATTGGCCAACCCCTCCTCGCGCCTGAAAACCACTTCGATCGGTTTTACCCAAAAACCGGGTATCGCCTACGCCATGTCGATCAACGACAAAAACACGATCGACCAGACCAACTTCGTACTCGATCCGCGCGGCACTGCCCTTCAATTGCGCCAGGTGCTGCTCGGCGAAGGCACCTCCTCCGATTTTGGCCTGGGCAATACGTTACCCAGCTGGGGATCTTTCGCGCTGAGCAATCTCGATGCCATGGCCATCCACCCCAGCAACGCGGTGCTCGCCTGCTCGTTTGAAAACCACAAATTGCTGATCCTCGACCTGCCGGCTTCGGCTTCGCCCGACGACCAGGCGGTGCAATCCCGCATCGTGTCGGGCCAGGGCGTCCGGGAAGGGCTGATGCAAGGCCCGAAAGCCCTGGTCGTGGCGCCCGACGGCCGCGTGCTCGTGCTCGAAAGCATCAACAACCGCGTTCAGGCATTCGACCTCCTGGGCAATCCGGTGCCGGGTTTCACCCCGAATCCTTTCATTTTCACCCTCAATACAAGCGATGTAGCGAGTACGCTCGACGCAGGCTCCACCCCGTCGGTACTCATCGACGGACTGGTGAATGCCGGTCAAAATTTTGTGGCCCCGCTGCCCGACAGCAGCTTT